>DXIM01000169.1 GCA_019112895.1 Candidatus Stackebrandtia faecavium | reverse complement strand
GCCGACACCGGTATCAGCACACCAGATACGTCCCGGCCGCCGGGCGTCGACACGAAACACGGATAACCACGCATCCAAACAGCACTCCGCCGCCGGCCAACGCGTCCGTTGGCCGGCGCCACACGACCATCTCTTTTCCTTACGACACAACGATTCGGGGAGTCTCGTGATGTCATGGTGCGTCTCTTCACCATGGACGAAAGTCAGCATCGATATCGCGCTCTATTTCAGGCGCCATCACACGCCGCGCACCACATGGCGCGGGAAACGATGCACCAACTGCCGCGACCGCTGGGGCCGCTACGGCTGCCGCCCCTACCTATGGGCCACCGATTACCTGTCCAGCCTGTCCAAAATACTCGTGCCCGACCGACCAGAACGACCAAAAGCCGGACGCCACCGGCCCGCCTACACGCGATCGCTGCGCGACCAAGCCGAGATCGTCCATGCACAAATGACCACGTCCACCGCCGCGCAGCGGGCCGCCGGCCATGCGGCCGTGACGATACCGGCCGGGAGCGAGGCGGCGCCTCCGGTGCGCGGCGAAAACCGGCCGGCGCCGGCCGTAACCGGGCACTCGCGCCAGCGCCGCGAAACCATCGTGCGCACACGGACCCATCCGGCCGTGCCGCGCGGCGGGCCAGGCAATGCCGCAAGTGCGAAACATCAACCCGCGTCACGGCCCGCGCCCTCTGCGATGCGACACGGCGCAACCATGGACACCACAACCGTCAAGCCCGCCGTGCGCAGCGGGCCGACACCGCGACCAACGCCGACCGACAGTCGACACACCGAAACCACACGGTCAAGCCGGTCCCAGGAGCCAGCGCAGCAGCGACACCGCAGAGCCGGCACCGTTGCTGCGCAACGGGAAGCGTCGCAGCCCAGCCTGGCTGAAATGGCGCGTTACCTCGACCGGGAAGCCGAGAGAGCCGCGCTCAGTCGCGCGGGAATACTCCAGCCGGAAGAACTGGACCAACTCGACGACGCGCCCGAATGGGCGGATGGGGCTGAATGGATGGATTGGTCTGAATGGACAGATTGGTCGGACCGGGTAGACCGGGTAGACCGGGTAGACCGGGTAGACCGGGCTGAGGCACCTGGGCACGGTGCACGGCTCGCGCGTTCCGCACCCGCAGTTGGCACTGGGATCGGCGGTGCCCGGTTGAACCCGCCGGACACGCCATGCGCGCTCGATAACCAGGCCGAACGTGTCGACCGTCCAGAATCATTCGGTCAAGGCGTAGGGCCGACGCGCTCGGCATCCCCGGTCGTCGCTGCGCGTTCCGCACCCCTGGTCGGCACCGCGTCCGGCCGCGCCAGGGCGACCCAACCGGAACCGGCCCCGCGCGACGACGGGACGGAATGGACAGACTGGCCGGGTCGAGCCGACCGCACAGAAACATCGGGCCACCGTATGGGGCTGGCTGGCTCGGTACCCTCCGTCGGTACCGCGTCCAGCCGCGCTGAGGTGAGCCCGCCGGAACGTCCGGGCCCGCGAGGCGATCGGGCGGAATGGACAGATTGGACCGACCGGGCAGATCGTTCAGATTCATTCGGTCAAGGTGCAGAACCGGGGCGATCGATGCCTTCCGTCAGCACCACGTCCGGCCGCACCGGGGTGAGCCATCCGGAAAGCCCGGAGGCGCCCGAGCATCGGGCCGATCAAACCGAATATGTCGACCGTCCAGGAACAGTCGGGGCGCGAGCGCGACCCGCACCCACCGGCGGCACCGCGCGCACCGTGCCGCCGGCGCGTGGCACTGCACCCGCGCGGATGCGCACCGCCGCGCGCAAACCCTCGCATGATCAGCCACGCCGACGCGCAATCGTGGCGGGGCCAGACCACGTCCCCGCCAGCGTCGTTACCACCGCTGGTGTAACGGGCGCGGGCGCCAGCGCTACCGACTCACCGGCGCGGCGCAGCGGTCCGGCACCGCAGAGGGAAGGAACGGCACCCGTGCCAGATCCAGATGTTGCGGGGCGTCGTGAACGAACACAGGTCGATCCAACCCGGACACGCGCTAGCGGCGGTGTCGGTATGGGTCCGCCGATGGGCGGGAAATATAACCCGCTCATCGGAAGCGGCGGCAACACGCTCGCTACGCGCCGTGACGAAGAACAAGCGACATCTCAATCCGGGCCGGCCTCGGCGCCACCACCACAGCCGACGAACGGCGCTGTCGCCTGGTACCTCAATCCTTAACCCGCACCACCACACACACTCGGGCCGGGCGTCGTAGACGTCCGGCCCGAGTGGCACGCGTCAGGACGCCTTGGCCGAGTCTGCCCCATCATGTTCGCCACGTCGCTGCGAAAACGGTCATGTCCGTAACATGTTCAGCTAACCGGTAACCCCGATCGAGCCGGACCCGTCCACCATGTTCGCAACATGCACGGCTCCCGGTAATCCCAATCGAGCCGGGCCCGTCCACCATGTTCGTAACATCTTGCGGTAAGGGCGGGAGCACTGCACAAACCGCTCATGTCGGCAACATTTCTGCCGGCGCGGCAATCCGAACAGCACCAGGCCATCCACCATGGCCATTCGCCCAACCGAGCACAACACGCTGCGCGGAGGAGGCATGTCCGTAACATGTGTGACTACAACGGACCACACCCCAACGGTCAAGCGTGAACCACCGTGCAGCGACCGAAGCTCTAGACCATCAACGACAAGCCCATATGCTCGGTTAACCGGTAATACCGATCGGGCCGGGCCCGTCCACCATGTCCGTAACATGTCATGACACAGCGGCCCCCGTCCAACCGCCGAATCTACGCATCCGCGCACAACAGCCCATCAAGTCCGAACATCGTGCGACGGTCATAGCCCAGGCCCACTCACGCCATGTTCGTAACATCTGCGCTGCGCACGAGAAACACGGTCTAGACCGGTCATGTTCGTAACATGTTCGGCTGGACAGGAAACCGCATCGTCCCGGCCCCCGTCCACCATGGCCCCCACGCCCGCAGTGAACACAACGCCGAAGCCCCACCAGTCATGTCCGCAACATGTGCGGTGAGCGCGGAAGCGCTGCACGGGCGAGGCATGTCCGTAACATGTCCGACCACAACGGACCGCACCTCCACGGTCATGTCCGTAACATGCCGCTCACACCAAAAACCGTGCCCGGCACCCCGCACCTCGCGGGAGCCGGACACGGCCTGGAACCGAGAAACCTCGGTTTACTCGTCTTCTTCCTCTTCCTCATCGTCGTCATCGCTGTCTTCTTCCGGCGGCTCGAAGTCACCCTCGTGCGGGTTGTCTCCCGCGTCCGGTTTGCCCGGGTCGCCGCTCGTGATCGCGCTTTCCGTGCCGTCAGGTTCGCGTGGCAGCAGCGACGGCTTCTTACCGCTCTTATCGAGGTCGAGCTGCTCGCGCGCCGCTTCTTCGCCTTCACCGAGTCTTTCGGCGATCTCCGTCGCCTTCAGGTTGACGTCCTTGTCGAGGTCGTCGAGCAGGTCATACATCTGCTTCACGATTGAGTCCGCAGTGGCCCCACTGATGTTTCCGGCAGCACTGGCCGTGGCGCCGATGGCGGACGCACCCGCCGCGGCCAGCGGAATCGCGAGGGAGCCTCCAGACACGGCCGTGCCGACGACAGTCAATGTCAAACCGAGAATCGTGAAAGCCAGGGACGCTTCGCCGCTGCTGCTGCCGAGGCTTTCCAGGGCCTCAATGGTCTGATCCCCTATTTGGATCACGTCCGCGCGGCGCTTCTCCAACGCCTTCTCATACGTCAACATGGCACGTTCGAGCGAGTTCAAAACCAGGATCTGGTTCTCGACACACGTGTCAAACGGCTTCAGATAGTACTCGTCGAAAGTCTCTGCCGCGTTACCGTGCCAGTCGCTTTGCGTGTTACCGATGTCGGAGTGCAGTTTTCCGATATCGGAGATCTCGCTAGCACCCAACCCCTGCGAACCGTAGGCGGTCGCTATCGCCGACGCCATGCTTCCGCATGTGGCAGGCAGAGGCTCCGTTGTTTCCTCGAAACGCGGCGGAATGTCCTTATAGTGGTCGTCCTTGATTTGAGCCCGCGCCATGCCAGCGGCTTCCGGCGCCCCGGCATCCCGCTCCGCCTGTTTCCGGCGTGCCTCGAGCGCAGCCTTTTCAACCTCGGTCCCCTTGTTGCGCAACTGGACGTTATCGATGACGTCGTTCACTGGGGTGATCTCCTATCTAGCTTCTGGGGGTAGCCGAACCTAATGCGGGTCGTCGCTGCTGGGAGCGTCCTTCTGTTCGTCCGGTGGGCGAGAACCTTCCGGAGTTCCCTCATCCGCGAGGTATTTCTTGACCTGCTCGAGGTCATTCTTCGCTTCATCATCGACGTTGGAATAGTCGGTGGCGATCTGCACCAGCGCCTGGCCAGCCTTAGTCAGGTTGTTCGAGGTGGCCACCAAGACTTCGTCTTGCATCATGTTCCGCAGACTCGAAAAGGCTTCAGACAGGGCCGTGACGCCGGAGCCGTCACCGAAAGACTTGAAAGCCATTTCCTGCTCTTCGCCGGTTTTATGGAGCTGGGATGCCGCGTCGGCAAAGCCATTAGCACCATGGGGGAACGTCACGGCGCCCATCTTGTATAGCGAGGTGAGCTCAGTTTGAATATTCTCGCCATCACCCATATAACTCTCCTTCGGGGCTGGTCAGTGCGGCCAATGCCCAAAGCAATTTCGGTTCATTCGTATAGCTGTTCAGGTCGGAGGAATATACCTGACAGCACAAGCGCGAAACATACCCGATTTTCCTGAGCTTGCATCCCAAGGTTGCGTCAGTATAATCCCGCCGATACGTAGACAACTAAGCCCGAATAACATCGAAATAGCAGGTCACAGGAGTAGCCATGGGAGCTTTGGCAGAGAAACTCGACAATATGGTAGCGGCGGCGAACTCACCCGATCAGAAGATCTCGGCAAAGGTTTCGCAGCGATCTAAAATCACTCTTAAATTTAGTCCGGGATCGTATGAAACGTATTCGCAGGGAAGCCTCGAACACCAACTCGCACGGCTCGCAGAGCTCACTTGGATCAAATGGCAGCGCGGCTACGAAGAGGCATTGCATTCCCGCAACATGCGTGTTATGAAACCGGAACTGGCAAAGGACGAAGCCACGCGCAAGTTCCTGGAGAATAGGCTGGATATCGAGTCTTTTGGCGAATCGGACGACGGATTCGTGCGAGTAAAAACGCGCGGACTACGGCAATGGAAAGTGAAGATTAAGCCCGATATTCTTCCCGAACTCGACGAAGAGACCTTTTCCCGCTCATGCATGAAAGCGGTCGCGACGGTAATAGCCGATTACAACCAGAAGAACGAAGCGTATAAGAAAGAACTGTACCTATAAGGGCCAGCGACACCCTCCGAATTACCTACCGCCGGCCGCGCAGATGCAGCGCACCACCGCAGCGCGGCCGGTGACGGTCCGGCACATCATGCGTCGACGACTCTGCTGTGCCCATCGCGGCACGGGCGCCACCCAGACACCGGCACCCCGGCACCCAACCCCTGAAACAAGATGGAAATGGCCCACCGCCCACCGACTAAGGCGCGTACGGCTCGGCTCGCGGGAGTCATGTTGGACACCCACCTGCCTCTGTGACGTGGGCACTTTGGCGGCTTCTTGTACTCTCTCGAAGGCGTAGCTGCGGCGATGGCGTCTGACGGACGGTCTCTCCCGGTGAATCAACGACACCGTCACCACCGCGACCTCGCGCCGACATCCCTTCGGCGATCCGCCGAGGATTCGCTGCCGCTGTTTCGAAGAGACCGGAATGCGGCCGCCGAACCCATCCCTACACACGAGCGAGTACGCGATGAAGGTAACGGACCCGGACGGCAATAAGTGGCGCGTGGGCCGACGCATATTCCCGTGGAGCCTGCGGCGGCCGCGGTATTTCACACTGCCGTTCGCTGCGCTGGATTTGGACGAGATCGGTTGCTTGCTGGCGTTGATCGGCCTGATCCCGATGTCGATCTACTGGCTGTTCAAGGCGGCCCTGGGCCTGCTCATCACGCCGTTGTTGTTGCTGTGCGACGTGCTGCATCTTCGGCGACGCCGGGTCGTCGCGTTCCGCATCGAAATCGGCTTCGTCGGCAAGGTCGTGGAGTGGCGGCGGCTCGTGCGCAGCCGTATGGAGGTCCGGCAGGTGCGGGAGGCGGCGGCAGATTTGCTGTCGCGCTCGTTCCCGCACGATTGGGGCGTCCGGGAACGGTTGGCCTATCTGGACGGACGGGCGGCACCCGCGCAGCCGGCGAGCCCGCCACCTCAAGGCGACCAGCGGGGACGCCCTACCTCCCCGCCACCGTCTAGGCAACCGGGCCAGGCGTCCAGCCCGAACTCCCCCGCACCGCGTTCGGCCATTCAACGTCGCGATCAGCGCTAGGTCGCGATCGCGGTCAGGCTAGACCGCGGCGTTGGCTTGCACGGTCGCGGCGATCCGTTCGGCTTCGGGCGTGCTGATGAGCAGTTCGTCGAACCGGCCGTCTACCTGGTCCCGGGCGAGCTGGACGCGCAGCACGCTGGTGCCGCGTTTCATAGCGATGAGCCGTTTCGTGCCGGACGGGTGTTTCCAGATGCCGAGTTTCCATCTCGCGGCCACGTGTAGCCCGTATCGCAGGCCGTGGATTTCGTTCACCCAGTCGGGCGATACCTCGAATCCGGTGATGGCTTCGGCGGGTATGTCGAAGCGGCGTCGTCTCGTCATGAGGGCTTCGAAACCGCCGAAGTCGACCCGCAGGTGCAGGTTGTCATAGCTGATATTCGGCATCGGGGTACCTTCCTCAACGTCCTATTGTCATAAGATACAAGAGAACATTATCATGACGATAATGTTCTCACAATGAGATTGGTGAGCCGTGAGCGCGGATACGAAAATCGCCGACATCCTGTCCCACCCCGTCCGACTGCGCATCCTGCAACACGTCGCCGGACGCGAAGTGACCACAAGCGACCTCAAAACCGCGCTCGCCGACGTCAAACAGGCCACGCTCTACCGGCACATCGCCGCACTCCTCGACGCCGGAGCCCTCACAGTCGTGTCCGAAAAACGCGTGCGCGGCGCCACCGAACGCACCCTCGCGCTCGGTTCCACGGCACATCACGTCGACCTCGACGAACTCAAAACCGTGACCCCGCAGCAGCTGCGTGACGCGTTCATGATGTTCCTGACACACCTCGGCCAGACCTTCGATCGCTTCGCCGACAATGACAGCGAAGACCTGCGCACCCGTCTCGGCTTCAGCCAGACCAACCTCTACGTGACCGAACGTGACCTCGAAGACATCCACAACCGCCTCAACGACCTCCTCATGCCATACACACAGGAACCGGCGGACGAATCCAAACACCGCGTGACGCTGGCTTCCATCTTGATCCCCGACCCACCCGGCGAGACCAGCGACAAGACCGTCGCAACCCCCGACCCGAACGCCAACGACACTCACTGACCGCCGCTGCCTGCGCCGCGGTTACTCCGCCGACTCGTCGGGCGCGAACACGCCGAAAGTATTGCCCTCGGTGTCCAAGAAATACCCCTGCCAGCACACCCCGGGCACCGCGAACTTCGGCAACGCGACCTGCCCGCCAGCGTCCGCGACCGCGGCGGCGATGCGGTCGACGTCGTCGACCTCGAAAGAGCACACGTACGCGTTCGTGCCCTGCTGCGGCCCAGGGGCGTCCACCGGGCGCGGCATCAGGCCGCCCAACTGGTCGCCGAAACGGATCCGCCAATACGGCACCGGCAGATCCTCGCCCGCGGTCGTGATCGTCCAGCCGAACACCTGGCGGTAGAAGTCGACGGCGCGCCGCGGGTCATCCGCTTGAATTTCGAAATACATGGGGTCGGTCTACCACGCACGCCCGACGTCCGACGCCTCATCCGCCGGTAAGTCGCTGCCACAGGCGATCGAAAACCTGCCCCAAAAGCCGCAGCTCCTCCTCGCTGAGGTCGTGCGTGAACAGCTTGCGGACCGTCTGCGCGTGATGCGGCGCGGCCGAACGCAGTGCCTCCAGCCCGTTGGCCGTCAACACCGCGTGATAAACACGTCTGTCCTCGTGGGCGCGCTGCCGCAGCACCAGCCCGCGCTTCTCCATGGACGAGACCTGATAGGTGACGCGGCTGGCGGAAAACACCATACGATCGGCGAGCTCCCCCATCCGCAGGCGGCGTTGCGGGGCTTCGGCCAGCAACAGCAGCACGTGATAGTCGATGAGACTGAGCTTCGTGTGGCGGCGCAGGTCCTCGTCGATCGTGGTTTCCAACAGCAGGCTCGCCTCGAAGTACGTGCGCCATACCTTGTCGTCTTCGCCGTCCAATATCGCCACGCTTCTATACTACTAGCTAGTTAAAACTTGCAATATTGCCGCTTATTGCCGCACCTGCAAGCCAGCTGTTCGGGGTCAGGGTTTCCGACATCATTACACATCATGATGGATGCCACACACCTCACCGGAATAGCCCATCCTGCCCAACCGTTAGATAGTTTAAATTTGAAACTATTACGCGCCGAGGAGTTACCCATGCAGTTCGGAATCTTCACGGTCGGTGACGTCACCACCGATCCCACCACTGGGCGCGCTCCGTCGGAAGGCGAGCGCATCAAAGCCACCATGACGATCGCGCAAAAAGCCGAAGAAGTCGGGTTGGACGTCTTCGCCACCGGCGAACACCACAACCCGCCGTTCATACCGTCATCACCCACGACCATGCTCGGTTACATCGCGGCGCGCACCGAACGCCTCATCCTGTCGACATCCACGACGCTGATCACGACAAACGATCCGGTCAAAATCGCCGAAGACTACGCGATGCTGCAACACCTAGCCGACGGCCGCGTCGACCTCATGATGGGGCGCGGCAACCAAGGCCCCGTCTACCCGTGGTTCGGTCAAGACATCCGGCAAGGCATCCCGTTGGCGCTGGAGAACTACAACCTCCTGCACCGCCTGTGGCGCGAAGACGTCGTCAACTGGGAAGGCAAGTTCCGCACGCCGCTGCAAGCCTTCACCTCGACGCCTCGCCCGCTCGACGACGTGCCGCCGTTCGTATGGCACGGCTCGATCCGCAGCCCCGAAATCGCGGAACAGGCCGCGTTCTACGGCGACGGGTTCTTCCACAACCACATCTTCTGGCCGAAAGAACACACCCAACGGATGGTCGCGCTGTACCGGAAGCGGTTCGAGCATTACGGCCACGGCAGCGCCGACCAGGCCATCGTCGGGCTCGGCGGGCAAGTGTTCATGCGCCGAAACTCGCAGGACGCGGTGCGGGAATTCCGTCCATACTTCGACAACGCGCCCGTATACGGGGGCGGTCCGTCGCTTGAGGAGTTCACGACGCAGACGCCGCTGACGGTCGGTTCGCCACAGGAAGTCATCGACCGGACCCTGACGTTCCGCGACTACGTCGGCGACTACCAGCGTCAGCTGTTCCTCATCGACCATGCCGGGCTCCCGCTGAAGACAGTGCTGGAACAGCTGGACTTGCTGGGCGAGGAAGTGGTTCCGGTTCTGCGCAAAGAGTTCGAGTCCCAGCGACCCTCGCACGTCCCCGACGCGCCCACGCACGCTTCGCTCGTGGCCGCCAAACAGCAGAAAGGACAGTAACTGTGACGAAGATTCTGGTTGTCTCGGCAGGGATGTCGCAGCCATCGAGTACGCGGCTGCTGGCCGACCGGCTCGCCTCCGCGACCCGCGATGCTGTGGACGGTGACATCACTGTAGACACAGTGGAGTTGCGCACGTTCGCGCACGACATCACGGACCACATGCTGGTCGGCTTCGCCGCCCCGAAGCTGCGCGAGGTGTTGGATAAGCTTGAGGCGGCCGATGGGCTGATCCTGGTGACACCGACGTTCACCGCGTCCTACAGCGGTCTGTTTAAGTCCTTCATAGACACTATCGATCCGGATGTCATGCGGGACAAGCCAGTCGTGCTGGCGGCGACCGGCGGGACCGAACGTCATTCGCTGGTGCTGGAGTATGCGCTGCGTCCCCTGATGGCGTACCTGCGCGCCGCTCCGGTCGCCACGGCCGTGTATGCAGCCAGTTCGGATTGGGGCAACGAAACCCAGCTGCAGCAACGCATCGAGCGTGCCGCCGAGGAGTTCGCGATCGCGATGAGCAGGCGGCCGGCCACCGAGGACGACGACCCCTTCGTCAACCCTGTGCCGTTCACGCAGCTGTTGTCGGACGCCGCGACCTAGGAATCATTAGCGTCAGGGGCACCGGTTCATCGGGATCGGTGCCCCTTTGCGTGTCTTGGGATGAACGGCTCACGGGGCGCACGAACATCGAATTGCCGCATTCTTCCCTTCATATATTCACACATCTTGCTATCTTGAGATCAATCTCATTCCTCGAGGTCCTGCCCGTGACCGCCTGCCCCCACTTTGGAGTGCCCGTGCCTGAAAAACCCGTATCGCGCCGCGCCATTCTCGGCGCCACCGCGGCCGCGTCCACCGCGGTCGTCATCGCGCCCGGCCTCGCCCACGCCGGAGAAGTCAAACCGAAACAAGCCGAGATCGAATGCCTCGCCGACCTCATGCAGAAGGAGGCGTAATGGCCAAAGTGCTCTGGCTCGCCGACGCACTGCGGGCCGAAGGCGTCGAAGTGATCGAACACGGCGACTGGCACAACCATGCCGCGCCCGGTGCGTTCGAGCCCTTCGGAGTCCTGTGGCATCACACGGCCGGCTCCGTCACCGGCCCCAACAATCCGCATCCCAGCCTCGACATCGTCCGCTGGGGACGCCCCGACCTCGCCGGCCCGCTCGCGCAAGCCCTCGTCGACTACTACGGCGTCTTCCACATCATCTCCGCCGGACGCTGCAACCATGCCGGATGGAGCGGCGGCAGCGGCGGCATCCCCGAAGGCGACGGAAACACCATGATGGTCGGTTGGGAAATCGACTACGACGGTCAGACCCAATCCATGTCCGACGCCCAATACTGGGCCTCCGTCAAAGCCACCGCCGCGGTCCTACGCAAATTCGGCCGCGACGCCAGCTTCGTGCGCGGACACCGCGAAACCAGCACCAGCGGCAAGATCGACCCGTCGTTCGTGGACCTCGACGCGATGCGCGCCGACGTCGCCGCGCAACTCGAAGGCCGCGGCGGACCCGCCTCGCCCGCCGGGACCGCATTCGTCTGCGGCGACACCCAACGCGTCGCCGCAGTCAACGCCGACGGCGGCTTGACGAACTACGCCCACGTTCCCGGCAGCGGCGTCCAACTGTCCGACTGGGGCGGGGCGACACTGACCGGCCGCGCGTTCGGATACGAACACGACGGGCTGCAACACGTTTTCGCGCGCGGCGACGACGACACCCTGCGGCACTGGTTCCAAAGCGCCGACAACGACCCCGGGCTCGACGCGTGGGACACCGCCGGACTCGTCAAATCGGACCCGACAGGTTTCGCCTACGGCGACCAGCAGCACGTGTTCTTCCGCAACCCCGACGGCCGGCTCGAACACCGCTTCTACGACGTCGGCGACGACAAACTCGACGGCGGGGTATGGGGCACGGCGACATTCGTCGGCAACCCGTACGCATTCACGCACAACGAGCAGCAGCACGTTTTCGCCCGCACCGAAGCCGGCGAACTCGTGCACTGGTACTGGTGGCCCGGCATCAACCCGACCGTCGACAACTGGGATGTCACGTCCGGCGTCGCCTCCGACGTCACCGGGTTCTCCTATCAAGGCGGCCAGCACCACATCTTCTTCCGCAACAGCGACAACGCGCTCGAGCACCGCTTCTTCGACGACAAAGCCGATAAGCTCGACGGCGGCGTGTGGGCCGGGGGCACGTTCACCGGTAACCCGCACGCCATTGTGCACGGCGACCAGCAGCACATCTTCGGTCGGTCCGAGGCCGGCGAACTGCGCCACTGGTACTGGTGGCCCGGAATCGATCCCGCCCACGACAACTGGGGCGTGACCGACAACGTCGCCGGCGACCCAGCCGGATTGTCGACAGACGGACAACACCACGTGTTCTACCGCGCCAAAGACGGCACGCTCGGACACGCCTTCGTCGACGATGGCTCCGGAGACAAAGCGCAAGACAACTGGGGAGGCAAACTCGCGGGCTGAATCCGCGAGCCGAATCCGCGAGAGGAATCGCTGGGCTGAATCCCCACGCGGGGTCGTCTTCGCCGCCGAGCAGCAACAGTCACTGTCGACAGTTCCTGCACCGGCCGCGACGGCGGCCCCCGACTCTTCGTGGCCCTGGCGCTCATGCGCCTGTCTTCGCGGGCCCGGCGCTCATCTGCTTGTCTTCGTGAACCCCTGCGTCGCCCCAGGCACCCGACCCCTTCCCAAGCTCGCTCCGTCCGGCCCTCTTCGCGAGCCCCAGTGGCCGTATCTCGGTCCTTTCACAAGCCCTCAGCACCCCGCCTCTTCGTGGGCCTGGCGCTCATGCGCCCGTCTTCGCCGCCTCGCCTCTTCGTGGGCCCGGTGGCCGTGTGCTCGTCTTCGTGAACCCCTGCGTCCGGATCCTTGCGCAGCCCCGGGCGCCCGACCCCTTCCCAAGGCCCTGCGCCCCAACCCTTCGCGAGCTCTATTGGGAACAGCCCGGACCACTATCCCGGCGCCTTCACCGGCCGCAAAGCGGCCCGCCCGCGCCTTCGCGCAACGTGCGCCGCCCGCACCCGCGAGGCCCTTCCCGCCGGACTCAAAACCGCGCGCGGCCTTGGCACGAACTGAACCGAACCGACGTGTCCGAGCACTCGGGCCCCTCCAGCCCGGTCCGAATCTCCCGGGCGCCACCTGAGCGTCAGTTCGGGGCGTGCGGGTCGAGATTCGCGGTCTGTGTTTCTGCGTTCCGTGCCCGTAAGCTGAGCCGATGTCAGCGAAAAGCGCCAAGCCGCCGGTCGCAATCCTCGCGGCATGCGGACTTCTGCTTGCGCTCAGCGTGGGCTTCGCCGTTATCGGGGTTTACACCGCGGCAAGCGATATCGCTGTGGCTGTGCTGGCGTTCATTTTCGCAGGGATCGTCGTGATCCTCGGCTACGGAGTCTGGAAGGGACGGCGACGCGGTTCGCAGATGGCGGTCATCGTCTTCGCCATCGCGTTGTGGGCCGTGGCGTCGAACATGTCGGCGATCTCGGTCGCCGCTCCTATGGCCGCGCAGGCCGTGGCACTCGCGCTGGCGTTGTCGGTGACAGTCCCGCGTTCGGCCCGGACCTGGTTCTCACCGAAACGACCCTGAACACCAGTCACCATGCATCAGCAGCGGTACCACAAGCGATAGACCGATCCGAGCTTGCCGCAAGCGATAGCATTCCACGTGCATTATCGCTGGGCATTGCCGATATTTGCGTGCACCTTATTTCTCCCAAATCCGGCATTTAAGCAGTGGATGTAAATATTTGCGTCGAGGAACAATACTTTGATCGCGTGTGGTATCCATGTAACAGCTCGATTAAGCCGCCAGCTTATATGGATGACTAATGATCTCTCGGCGATAACCGAAAGGGTCGATATGCGCTTCGTGCGGCCCCGCGCATCCGCGATGGGCAGCATCTTCACCGCTGTCGCATTGTTCGTGGTCCTCGTGGTCATCCCAGCAGGCGACACCGACCCACCCGGCAACACGGTTCCCAAAGCAGGCGCGATATTCAATACGCCGACAGGCACCACCGACGAGCAATACCGCATTCGCGACTATGTCCAAGACTTGGTCGACTCCACCGAAGCGGGCGAAGTCATCCGCATATCCATGTACCGCATATCCGACCACGAAGACGGCTTCGTCGATTCCCTGATCGCGGCCAAAGACCGCGGCGTCGACATCCAGATCGTGTTCAACGCGATGTACGCCGGCACGGGCAGCGCCCAAAAACTCATCGGCCGTCTCGGCAACGACCAGGCCAAAGACTCGTGGGCAACCATATGTTCACACGGGTGCCACGGCGAGAAGCTCAACCACAACAAGTTCTACACGTTCTCCAACGTCGGCGGTAAAAGCGACGTGGTCGTGCAATCGTCCGCGAACCTCACCGAATACAACGCCGAAAAGTTTTGGAACAACGCCGTCACCCTCATAAACGCCAAGCTATATGACGGATATGTCGACTATTTCAAAGACTTGGCGCAAGACGCACCCGACGATTCCTATTACACAACGGTGCACGCAGGCCAAGCCAAGGCCTACTATTTTCCCCGCGCAGACGACGGAGACACCGTCTCCAACACCTTGAATAACGTTGATTGTGGTAGCGAAGACGAAACAACCACCATCCGAGTCGGAATGTGGTACGTCAACCGATCCGCGGTAGCGGAAAAACTAGCCGGCCTCGCCGACGAAAGCTGCGAAATCAAGATCGTCTACACCACGATCTCCGATAAGGCCGAATCGCTCTTGGACTCCGCATCGAACGTCGCTATGCGTGCCTTGCCGGAGTCGCAAGAATTCAGTATTCACTCGAAGTATTACCTCATAGACGGCACTTATCGCGACACCGCACGCAAAGTGGTATTCACCGGCAGCCATAACCTCACCAATGGCGCGCTACACAAAAACGACGAGGCGCTGCTGCGTCTCTACTCCGACGAGATCTACGACCAATACCGAGCCAACTTCGACCGCATCTACGACACCCACGGCGGCAACGACGACACCCACCCGGAATGACGGCCGGCCGAGACTCCACCGGCGCCGGTGCCGAAGCCTCCCCTTATATGCGGCTGCCCCGGGATACTCGCGCAGACGTGGCCGCGGGCCCCTGCGAATGAAGCGGTGGCCGGGGATCTACGACATGCCGCAACATCGCACCGCGGGCACACAAAAACGGTGCACAACCGAAGTCGTGCACCGTTCACATTGTCTCAACCAACAATGCCGGGGTATAAAAACCCCTTAGTGGAGCCGCAGGGAATCGAACCCTGGTCCTTCGTCGGTTCAGTAAGGCTTCTCCGGGTGCAGTTCGCTGTGCCTTTCCTCAAGCCTCACCAATCACGCGAACAAGTTGGTGTGACAGGCTCCAGCCACTGTGAATGTCGCACCTAGCCCCGTGGCCGAACTAGATGCCTAGCGTCCTCAAATGATGCCGGTGACCGGGACGGACGCGCGCCCGGACCGACAGACTTTCTACCCCTGCTTATGCAGCGAGGGCGAAGTCAGCGCGTTTAGATTTCGCACTTGTGGTTTCCAGCGACGATTAACGAGACGACGCTGGCTTCCTCGACCCGCTTCCCTTACGTCAGCGTACGAAGTCGAAACCGATCGGCCCCCTATGTAATTATCAACCACGCACCAGGTGCGCTCAGAAAGTGTAACGCTTCCACCCACGCCCGTCATTCCGGTATTCGCTCGACAAAATCGCCGCGGCGACGACCCTACGGGAAGATCAGTCGCGCATACCCTTCGCGCGCCGCTGCACCGCGCGCTCCATCTCGCGCTGCGCATCGCGTTTCGCCAGCGTCTGACGCTTATCGTATTGCCGCTTACCTTTGGCCAGCCCCAACTCGAGCTTCGCCCAGCCGTCCTTGAAATAGACCGACAGCGGCACCAACGTCAACCCCTGCTGCGTGAGCTTGCCGCTGAGCTTGTCGATCTCGCCGCGGTGCAGCAGTAGCTTGCGGATACGCCGCGGCGGGTGGTTCGTCCACGTGCCGTTTCCGTACTCGGAAATGTGGAGCCCGTGAATGCGGACCTCGTTGTTGAACAAATCCGCGTAAGCGTCGGCGAGAGAGACACGTCCGCCCCGCAGCGACTTCACCTCGGTACCGGTCAGCACGATGCCGGCCTCATACGTATCGAGGATGTCGTAATCATGACGCGCGCGCCGGTTGGTAGCGACGACGTGCTTCCCCTTCTCCCTTGCCATGGGTCAAGCCTATCGTCACCCAACCGGCGCGCGCGACGCGATATTCGTCAGCACAAGCAGCTCGGCAAATACCCCAATGGATCGACCGCCCCACCATTGATGCGTACCTCGAAATGCAGGTGCGCCCCAGTCGAAGCCCCGGTGCTGCCGACCTTGCCGATGTACTGTCCGCGGCTCACCGACTGCCCCTGCGACACCCCGATCGAAGACTGGTGGCCGTAACAGGTCGACATGCTGCCGCCGTGATAGATACACGTGTAGTTGCCATAGCCGCCGTTCCACCCCGCCGTGGCGACCGTGCCGGACTCGGCGGCATAAATTGGTGCGCCACCGGGCGCAGCGAAATCGGTGCCCTCATGCAGCTGCCAGACCTTGTAATACGGGTCGTAACGGTTGCCGAAATCGCTCGACTTCCAGCCTTGGACCGGCATCCGCAAGGTCGCGGAATCATCGCCGGCCTCCGCCGGAGGGTCCGGCGAATCCGACGCCTGATTGGCCGTGTCGCGCAGATCCTGCGCCACCTGTTCGCTGGCGGCCTTCGCATCGTCGTAGCGCTGCAACGTCTCCTCGCGGTGATGATCCGCCGCCTGCTTCGCCTCCTGCTTCGTCGTCACCAACTGCTTCACGTCCGACTCCGCGGCCTCCGCGACGACGACCTCCGCCTCCGCCTCCACCCACGCGTCGGCCGCCTCCTGAGCGGCGGCGTCGGCAGCATCGCTGGCAACCTGGGCCTCGTTTTGCGCAATCTTCGAATTTTGACGCTCCCGCACAACCGATTCGACCGCGTCGCTGCGCATCGTCGCGACCTCCTCGACCCAGGCGTAACGTTGCGACGCCTCGATCGCGTCGTCGGCGGTCAACACGGCGCTCAACGTGACCACCCCGGTGCCCTGGTAGATCATGGTGGCGACATCGCCGAGCTCGTCTCGGGCCCGCTCGACCGATTCCTTCGCCTCGGTGTAGGCGTTCTCCGCATCGTCGTAGTCGTCGGCGGCGTCGTCAGCTTGACGCGCCGCAGACTTCGCCGCCACCTCGGCTGCCGCGGCTTTACCGCGCGCCTGGTTGGCGGTCTGTTTTGCTTCCGGAAGTTTCGATTCCGCCGCGGCCAGGTCGAGGCCGGCCTCCTTCGCCTCCGCGGTGGCGTTTTCCAAGGTGGCTTCGGCTTGCGCCAATTCTTTGTCGAGGCGGTTGCGCTCGGGGCTGGCGTCTGCGATGGCGGTGTCCGAGATCAAGAACACGACCGCAGCCACAACAGCTATCCACAATCTACGTCTCAAAACACGACACCCTTCCCGTTCTCGCCCTGTCGGCGGGCATGCCCGCCAGGCTTGCCGTCGACAGAAGGTCACTCGGGTTGGTTCCCAGGCAACACCACACGAAGAAACGGTGTCTTATATGGCATGTCCGGGCGTTTTACCTGTCCACCTGCCAGGCGGCCAGGAGTTTTCTGCCGATTACACAATGTAACAACCCCGCAGGGATTAGAGCACAAAGTAGCGTCGCGACACGCCGAGACGATTAGAAAGCCATGAAAACGGGCCCACCGTCCAGTAGTGAACAGTGGGCCCGGAAAACCTAGATGCTAGACCTTGACCTGGAATCTCAATGTGACCCAGCCCGTGATCGCGCTGATGACACTCGAGATACCGATCAGAATCGGCAGCATGATGATGACTCTCGACCACGGCATGTTCGTCATCATGTCGAACAAACTCTTAAACGTGCCGTCGACGAGGAAGATCTTGCCCGCTACGAGCGCAAGGAACGCTACCAGCGAGCCGATAATGCCGGCCAGCACGGCTTCCAGCACGAACGGCGCCTGCACGAACCAGTTCGACGCGCCCACCAGCTTCATAATGGACACTTCTCGTCGCTTCGAATACGCGGCCACCTGAATCGTGTTCGCGACCAGCAACAGCGCCGCGATACCCTGCACCAAGGCGATCAGCAAAGCCAGCTTCTGGATGCCGCCCAAGAGATTGAACACCGGCTCGAGCGAATCACGCTGGTTCAAGACCCGGTCGACCTGGTCGAACTCCTCGTATTTCGCCTCAAACTGGTCGGCGTCCTTCTCCATGTCCTTGAGCTTGAGGCCGAACGAAGCCGGCAAACGGTCCTTATCGACCGTCTCCACCAGGTCCGGAGCGTCAGCGAAGATCTGCTGGAACTCACGCCACGCGCCATCCTTATCGGTGAACTTAATGGAGCTGGCGTCCACCGTCGGGTCGCTCTTGAGTTCCTCTTCGAGCTGAGCCTTCTCGTCGGAGTCTTCCTCGACGTCCTTCTTGAGATAGAGCACCATCTCAACGTTGCCCTGGTATTGCTCCTCCATGGCGTCGACCTGCATGTACAGGAGCAGGCCCGCACCCAGCATCGTCAGGGACACCGCCATCGTGATGATCATGGCGATCGTCATGCTGATGTTGCGCCACAGCCCGACGGCGACCTCGGAAAGTACGTACTTAGCGCGCATTGATCAGTTCAAACCTCTCCGCCGTTAACCGTAAACGCCACGGGACTGGTCGCGGACCATGCGACCGCCCTCGATTTCGATGACGCGACGCCGCATCTGGTTAACGATATTGGAATCGTGAGTAACCATGACGATTGTGGTGCCGGTGCGGTTAATCCGATCAAGTAGACGCATGATCTCGATCGACGTATCCGGGTCGAGGTTACCGGTCGGCTCGTCGGCCAACAGCACCAGTGGACGGTTGACGAACGCGCGCGCGATAGCGACGCGCTGCTGCTCACCGCCGGACAATTCGTGTGGATAGCGGTGTTCCTTACCGCCCAGACCCACGAGGTCCATGACTTCGGGCACGACGCGTCGCGCCACGGTCTTGGACTTACCAATCACTTCGAGGGCGAACGCCACGTTCTCGGCGGCGGTCCGCTGCGGAAGCAGCCGGAAGTCTTGAAAGACACAGCCGAGCGAACGACGGAAGCTTGGTACTTTCCACCGGCGCATGCCGGTGACTTCCTTGTTGTTCACCCAGACTTTGCCCTTGTCGGGTATCACCTCACGCTGCAGGACTTTGAGGATCGTCGACTTACCGGCCCCAGTGGGACCGATGAAGAAGACGAACTCACCCTTGTCGATGGACACGTCGATATCCTCGACCGAAGGGCGGTTAGACCTTGCGTAATGTTTCGTCACGTGCTCGAGCCGAATCACGCTGCGAGAGTCTACGCGCGGTACTTAGGCGCTCGTACACACCCCCTATGTATTTACGCCTAACGAAACCGTTCGTGCCGAGACAATTACCCGTTCGACCGACCGCGGCCCTGGCTGAAACAACGAGGAAAACGGGTTTCCCTAGACGTTGCTGTCCGCCATGCGATCGTTCTCCTGCTGTTTCCGCCAACGAATACCCGCCTCGATGAGGCCGTCGATCTCGCCGTTGTAGACCGCGGACACGTTCGCGGTCTCCCAGCCGGTGCGCAGGTCCTTCACCATCTGGTACGGGTGCTGTACGTAGGTGCGCATCTGCTCGCCCCACGACGCCGCGACCGAACCGCGAAGCTCATCGATCTTCGCGCGTTCCTCGTCACGCTTACGCGCAAGCAGCTTGGCTTTCAACAGCGCCATCGCCGTGGCGCGGTTCTGCAGCTGGCTGCGTTCGTTCTGGCACGACACCACGATCCCCGACTCCGGGTGCGTGATCCGCACGGCGGAGTCGGTCGTGTTGACGCCCTGGCCCCCGGGACCGGACGAGCGGTACACGTCCACGCGAATGTCGTCGTCCGGGATCTCGATGTCGTCGGTCTGTTCCACGACCGGAACGACCTCAACTGCGGCGAACGCGGTCTGACGGCGACCCTGGTTGTCGTATTTACTGATGCGCACGACGCGGTGAGTGCCCTGCTCGACCGACAACGTGCCGTAGGCGTAAGGCGCCTTTACTGCGAACGTCGCCGAACGGATACCGGCCTCCTCCGCGTACGACACGTCGTACACCTCGGTCGGGTACTTATGGCGTTCCGCCCACTGTTGGTACATGCGCATCAACTGCTCGGCGAAATCGGACGAGTCCGCCCCGCCCGCGCCGGAACGGATCGACACGAGCGCCTCCCGGGCGTCGTATTCGCCGGACAGCAACGTACGCACCTCGAGTTCGTCGATCGCTTTGCGCAGCGAAGCCAACTCGTCGTTCACCTCGTCGTCGGCCGAAGCGTCCGACTCGGTGTTCGCCAACTCCCACAACACCTCGACGTCGTCCAAGCGACTTTGGAGGCTCTCCACACGGTTCAGTTCGGATTGCACATATGACAGTCGTGACGTCACCTTCTGCGCTTCGTTCACGTCGTCCCATAGATCGGGGGCCGCTGCCGCCGCCTCAAGCTCGGTCTTTTCGCGACGCAAAGCGTCGAGATCCAAGACGGCGGCGACCGAATCAAGCGTCTGAGTCAGGTCACGTAGCTCGGTGGGAAAATCTTTACTGGTCACAACTATTCAGCCTACGCTCGCCACAGATCGGATATCGAAGGCTCCGGGCGGCCGCGGAACTGTCCGGCTGGCGTACGCCGTCAGGATGCCGCCTCCGCGCGCAACGGCCCCGGGCCGAACAGGGAAAGAGGGCCAGACCCATCAACGCCCCCGATTGGCCGCACACGCCCGTTTAAAACGCGTTGAGCGTGCGCGGCCGATGCCACACACGCTCAACGCGTTTGAATCAAGGCTGTCGTGGTTCGACCACAAGCCTTGCCCTGCTTTACTTCTGGCGGTTCTTCAGCCAGGTGATCGCCGCCTTGTGGTAGCCGGTGGCGAACTCCATCGCGGTCGAAGCACCCGCGTCGTCCGCCGCCAATTCCTTGGCGCGCGCACGCACATCGCTGAGCGCTTCGGTGTGGTATTCGAGGGCCGACTTATACATCTCGGACAAAGCCGAAGGCGACATGTGGTCGGCGAACGCGGTGCGCAAAGCGACCGGGTCGCGCAGCTGGCCGATGCCGCTTTCATCGTTAATCCACTTAGTGAAGGCGCGCTTGCCCGCAGCACTGATCGTGTACGGGACGCTGGCGCGCGGCCCCGGCTTGCCAACCCGGACGTAACCGACTTCGGCCAGCGCGGGAAGTTCGCGGTAAACCTGGCTGCGAGTCATCGTCCAGAACGGGCCGAGCCGCCTGGTTGCTTCGGACATCAACTGTCCACCGGTCATTGATCCGTCATGCAGCAGGCCCAAAAGGGCGGCTGCAGTTGCATTTAGCTCTTTTCCTGCCATGTGTCAAGAATGCCATGTCTTTATTTTGGACGCAAGCTCAGGGTCTCTATTGTGTTCTTTTTTAATCCACTGCCAACTGTCCGGCGAGAACTGTCGTGGTGCGGCAAGCAATCAACAGCGACAAACGGCCCCGCCAATGGCCAAATCGGTCAATTACTGCCAGCTCTACCAGGCAATGGAGAACCGATCGGCCCGTCACCTGGTAGGTCTGATTCGGACTCAGAGGAGTCACTCCCGTCCCCTGGGTTATCACGCGCCCCACCGTCTTCGTTGGAGTCACGGGAAGATTTTGAGTCTTCACCGTCCGTTGAGGGCGTTTGCGAAGGTGACGGCGAGTCCGACTCTTCGGGCAGCGTCTGGGAATCGTCGGCGGGAGCTTCACTTTCCTGGCTGGACTTTTCGTCTCCCTGCACCTGCGGGGGCGACTGCGTGGACGTAGTAGCGAACCACAAGACACAGACAGCCACAAGCGCCACAAAGCCCGCGGCCGCCCCGATCCACAGTCCCGTCTTGGATGTTCGCTCGCCGGACTCGTGGGTGTCCTCATCGTTATTCATCCCCGGCACCAACACGGCCGGGGCCACCGTGGTGGGTGGTCCCGTAACCGGCGATGCGGTCGACGCCGCGCCGGCCGGGTTCGCATAACCCCCGTCGCTCGGCGTCATCGCCAAAGCCTGGCGGGGCTGCATCGGCGGTGTACCAAGCAAAGCCGCGCCCGGTTCTGCGGAGACGCCGTCGGCCAGCGTGCGCAGCTGAGCCGCCGCCGCGGCCGCATCCGGACGCTGGTTCGGGTCGGCGCTCAGGCACGCATCGACGACCGCCCACAGTTCCGGCGGCACCTGTTGCGGACGCTGCGGGATCATCTGGCATTGCCGGTCCAAAACCTCCTCGACCCCGCCACCGCGATACGGGTTGACCGCACACATCGCCTCGTACAGCACGAGCCCGACGCCGTACATGTCGGACTTCGCGCTCGAGGCGTAGCCACGGACCACTTCCGGCGGGGTGTAATCGGGGGTGCCTCGGGTCTGCTCCTGCGAGACCGTCACACGACGTGCGACACCGAAATCGACCAGCTTTGGGCCGCCGTTCGGCTCATCCAACAACACGTTGCCGGGTTTGACGTCCCCGTGCACCACTCCGGCTGCGTGAACGGCCGCCAACGCTTCACACACCTGCGCGACGAGTACGGCGGCGCGGGACGGCGAATACGGCCCATCCTCGGCAAGGACGCGCCGCATGTCCCGTCCCTCGACAAGATCCATCACCAACGCGAACGTTTCACCGTCGGCGATGAGATTGCGCGGGCGGACGATACCGGGATGATCGAGGTGAGACAACACCTCGGCTTCGTCCAAAAACGCCGCCGTCATGTCGGGTCGTTCGACCGAATCTGCGTGCATCACTTTGACCGCGACCCGATCGCCCGATTCTTGATCAACAGCACGGTGCACAATGCCGGCCGCTCCGCGCGCCAGCTCGGCCTCGAGCAAATACCGGTCAGCAATGAGGTGGTTCATGTTGCAGGGCTCCCCAAATCGTCTGTCACAACTGTATTTGGGGCATTCGCGCGCGTAGGAGGGGCCGGGCGGCGAATGGCACGAACTCGGTACTCAAGCGACCGAGGGACCACGACGCCTCTACAGCATGCTGCGCAACTCCCACAACTCCGGATAACAACGTTTGTCCACCCTAGAACGTAGGTAGGCGCCGCCAGCGCTTCCGCCGGTGCCCTTCTTCGTACCGATCTGGCGTTCCGCCATCAGCACGTGCCTCGCCCGCCACAACGACATCGACTGGTCGTGGTCGATGAGCGCTTCGGCCAAGTCCCATTGCGTGCCGTACGTGCTGCGGTCGTTGGCGATCTCACGCAACGCCGCGATCCGCGAGTCATAGGTGTCAGTCGAGAATCCCGCGGCACGCATGACCGCCATATATCCGTCCCACAGGCTTGGGGCCTCCAGGCGCCGCCTCAACCTCGCCTGCTCCTCCTCGAGGCCATGCAGGCGTTGGAGATAGCTGGCGTCCTTCATGCCGGACAGGAACTCGAGTTCGCGGAACTGCACCGACTGGAAGCCGGAGGCCGGCGAGAGCCGATTGCGGAACTCCAAGAAGTCCTGCGGCGTCATCGTGTCGATGACATCAACCTGCTCCACCAGAACCTTCATAATGGACTGGCAACGATTGAGCCGCACCCTGGGCAGGTAACTTTCGCCGTCGAGCATCCGCGCACACGCATCATCGAGTTCATGCAGCAGCAGCTTGAACCACAGTTCGTAGGCCTGGTGAATCGTGATGAACAACAATTCATCATGCGCAGGTGGGTCCGATTCGGGACGCTGCTGGTCCAACAACTGCGGCACACGCAGGTACGACCCGTATGTCAACGTGCCGCCCTGTTCGCCGAAATTTGTACTCGTCACGGGGCATTGATCTTCATCCACGAAACCACACTAGCGCCGGTATGCGCGGCGGACGCGGCACCGTCAGCCGCGATACAGATACGCAACAGCCGGGCGGTGACCTCACGGTC
The DNA here is from genome assembly GCA_019112895.1 of Candidatus Stackebrandtia faecavium. Classification (GTDB taxonomy): domain Bacteria; phylum Actinomycetota; class Actinomycetes; order Mycobacteriales; family Micromonosporaceae; genus Stackebrandtia; species Stackebrandtia faecavium. The sequence continues at coordinate 20,167 of DXIM01000169.1, read as the reverse complement.
TTCCGCCCGGCTGTTGGTGGCTCCCTTAGGACTCCATGTGCGGATAACCGTGTTCCACCGGCGGCACAAAGGTCTCCTTGATGACGCGCGGCGAAATCCAGCGGGCCAGGTTCTGCCACGAACCGGCCTTGTCGTTCGTGCCGGAGGCGCGACCGCCGCCGAACGGTTGCTGCGACACGACCGAACCCGTCGGTTTGTCGTTGATGTAGAAGTTCCCGGCCGAGAAACGCAGCGCCTTCGACGCCTCGTTGACGGCCTGCCGGTCGATGCCCCACACTGCACCGGTCAGCGCGTACGGCGACGCATCCGCGGCCTGCGTGACGACGTCGGTGAACTTCGAGTCCTCGAACGGGTGCACCGCGATGATCGGTCCGAAGTACTCGTCACGGAACAGTTCATGGTTCGGGTCAGAGCATTCCACGATCGTCGGCGCCACAAAGTAGCCGACGCTGTCGTCGACGGTACCGCCGGTGAGAATCGTGCAGCTGTCGTCGCCCTTGATCCGCTCGAACAGCGCCGCGTGCTTGTCGAAAGCCCGACGGTCGATGACGGCACCGGCGAAATTCGACAAGTCCGAAACATCACCGAACTTCAACGTTTCCGTCGTCGCAACGAAACGGTCCCGCAAGCCGTCATTCCAGATCGAATTCGGGATGTAGGCACGCGAGGCGGCCGAACACTTCTGTCCCTGGTACTCGAAAGCGCCACGCACCAGCGCCGTGTGCAGCGGGTCCGCCTCCGCGCTGGAGTGCGCGATGATGAAGTCCTTACCGCCCGTCTCGCCCACGATGCGAGGGTAGGTGCGGTAGTTCGACAAATTATCGCCCACCATCTTCCACAAGTGCTGGAACGTGCCTGTCGAACCCGTGAAGTGCAGGCCCGCGAAGTCCGGGTCGGACAACGCCACCTTCGACACCGCGGTGCCGTCGCCGGTCACCATGTTGATAACGCCCGGCGGCAGACCGGCCGCTTCGAACAACTTCATTGTGTAATGCGCCGCCAACTGCTGCGTCACGGTCGGTTTCCACACCACCGTGTTGCCCATCAGCGCCGGTGCCGACGGCAAGTTGCCGGCGATCGCCGTGAAGTTGAACGGCGTGATCGCCACCACGAAGCCCTCCAGCGGGCGGTGGTCCATCGTGTTCCACGTTCCCGGCACCGAGTTCGGCTGCTTAGCCAACAGCTGCTCAGCGAAATGGACGTTGAAGCGGAGGAAGTCGATCAGCTCGCAGGCGGCATCGATTTCGGCCTGCTGGATTGTCTTCGACTGGCCCAGCATCGTGGCGGCGTTGATCGTGTCGCGCCACGGCCCCGCCAGCAGATCGGCGGCGCGCAGGAAAATCGCGGCACGCTCGTGGAACGACATGTCGCGCCAAGCCGGGGCCGCCTCCTTCGCTGCGGACACGGCCTTGCTGACGTCGGCGTCGGTCGCGTTACGGGTCGTGCCGAGCACGTGGCCGTGATTATGCGGCTGCACCACCGACAGCTCGTCACCGCCGCTGTCGTAACGCCGACCACCGATCGTCATCGGCAGCTCGTGCTTATGGGAGGCCAACTCACCCAGGCGCGTAACCAGGCTGTGACGTTCCTTCGATCCGGGCGCGTACTGATAAACCGGTTCGTTACGGGGAACCGGGACCTCGAACAAGGCATCCATCACATGCTCCTTTAAATCGTGACTGACCACAGGTGTCACAGTCGTTTCTCAGCGTGGGCGGGGCGAGTCTATCGCGGCCGGACGAAGTCAAAATTCGGATCATGACCGCACGCCAACCCGGTCATATACAACGATCACGATGCCAGTGATGTTCCACGAAAGCCGTGCAACGCGGTACCGAAGCCGCGACGGCGACAACGTACCCTTTGGCTCGTGAGCGTCTTGCGATCCACCCGTACATGGGCATTCGTGCTACTTCTCGTCGCGTTCGCGTGGCTCGGTCTCAGCCTGCAAGGCATGAGTGCCTTCCTCGCCGCGGACATACGCGACAACCCCGGCGCGGTCCCCACCCTCGTCATGTCGTTGTCGGCGACGATCATCGGCTCCGCCTTCCTCGGCTCCGTCTGCGCGCACCTGGCCACCGGAGCGCCGTGGGGCTGGATACGCCGGATACATCCACTGGTCACCGGCGGCGTCACCGGGATCCTGGCGGGCGCGTTGGCCGCCGCCGTCAACTATGCGGTGTTTTCCGCCACCCCGACGATCGCCACGATCGTCGCCGGCACCGCGGGATGCTGCGCCCTCATCGGCGCGCTGCTCGCGTCGCGCCGGACCCGCCCCACCGTCTTCGCCGGTCTCGTGGCGACCCTCGTGCTGTTGGTCCTCATGTTCTTGCGCGGATGGTTCGACAATGCGCTGCTGAACCTACTGACGCGGACCCCCGACACGTACCGCTGGGTCGGTATCGCCGCGGGCGTCATCGCCGGCATCTGCGTGGGCCTGACCGCGTTCACGGTGCTGCGCCGCGGCAACCCGGACGCGAAGCTGTATACGCATTTGGGCGCCGGTGCGCTGCCTGGCCTGTTGTGGCTGGTCAGCGAGATCGGTGTCCGGGTCGCCGCCGCGATGCTGATGGGCACGACACAGGAAGCCGACGAGCTCAGCATTTTCGCGATGCGGCACTCGCTTGACGCGCAACTCAACGGCTGTCTCGCGGCGCTGTTCGCCGGCGCCACGACGGCCGTCCTCGCGTTCGGACTGTTGCTGCCGTCCGACGACGAAGATGACGAGAACGACACGGAAGCGGAGCCCGCGACGCAAGACACCGCGGACGAGGACGGCAGCGAACCGGCCGGCGAAGCCACAGATGAAACCGACGGCACCGACAGCACCGCGGACGAGGACGACCGCACCGGATCCGTCGAAGACTCTTCGCGTTAGGCCTGTTCCACAAGCTGCGGCAGCTCGGTCGGGTCGTACCATTCGAGCTCGAAATCGTCGGCCTCGTCCAGCGCCTTCTCCGCGGACGCGGGGTCTTGCGCGGCCGACGCCAACGCCGTCACCGCGGCCGCGACCACGTCGGCAGCTTCTTGGCCGTCGACATGGATCGCCGCGACACGATCGGACGTGACCGGCTCGGCCAACGACACGGTGCTGCCGTCCTCGGCCCCGGTCTCGACCTTCACCGCCCTCTCGGGCACGTCGGCGGAGATCACGACCCGGCGCGAGACGCTGTCGGCATCGTCCGCCAGCCGCCCGAACGCGGCCGTAGCGGCCGAACAGAAAGCGACATACTCGAGGTCTTCTTCACCGAGCCCCTCGTACGACTGCCGCAGGGTGGGCGTGACCGCATGCGCGCCCGAAGCGCTGACCTCGCCGGAGTTGTGCAATGTGGTGAGTGTGGCAAACGTTGCCGGAAGGTAGATCCTCGTCATGGTCGTCAGTATCCGCCAACGAGGTGACAGCTCGTCAACCGCCACGCATCGGGGCCGTCATGCTGCACCTGCATCGCCAGTGCTCGGACTCGGCTGCCGGAGCGGACCGTCAGCACCAGTTCAGTCGTTTCGTCGCAGCCAATGACGAGGCGGCTGACTCGCACCACTGTGCACGAATCGCGGCGACGTTGCTGCATCCGACCGTAGATGCGGCTGAACTCCGCGAACGCGATCCGGTTGGAGCGCCGGCGCAACCGCATCAGCGGCCGTGCCCCGCGAAGGATCTCGCCGCACAACACGGCGATCTGATGCGCCGCCTTCTGGTGAATGTCCTCGCCAGCGCACGCGTCCATGCCGGGATGACGTGGCGGGGCGTCGGACATGCTCGCCATCGGCGCGAGCCGCGGCGATTCAGGCGTAGTTAGGGCACCGGCAGCGCCGGCTGTTTTCGTGGGATCCACCGTCTACTCTCCTGTGTCACGGTGATTGACATCCGTGTCGTGGCGCGGGTCCGTGTTCTTTGGTGTGCTCGCGCCGACAAAAACCGTCGGCCTCATTGCGACAGACGGATCGTTGCATTGTCGGCGATCGCGAGCGCGGACGTCAACTCGACGGGCGGTACCGGCGGGATCGGAATGCGGTAGTGGATCGTGCTGGCGGCGGCATGTTACTGACATCTGCGGCGGGTCGGGGCATGGACGCACATGTCAGTAACATGCCCGCCCCCTGTCCGGAACGCCAACGTGGGGTGGACCCGTACGGGTCCACCCCACGTCGTTCAATGCTGGCGGGCATCATCCGTCTGCGCGAAGAGACGGGTTCCGCGCCGCGGCTTAACTGTCGGCGTTACCTGGTGCGCCGTGGCAACGCTTGAACTTCTTGCCGGAACCACAGTGGCATTCGGCGTTGCGAGCGGGTGCCTTACCTACCCGCTGGCCAGGGGCCGGCTGCTTCGCGCCACTGGTGACCTTCGACGAAGGACCGGATTTCTTGCCTTTGCCGTTCTTACCGCCCGAACGCAACGCTTCCGGGGTTTCCTCCTCGACTTCAACGGACGTACCGGATTCGCCGTCGATCGAAGGAGCGCTGTATTGCAGCTTCTCCGGCTGCGGCTGTTCGGGGATACCGCGCGGCGTCACCGTCGTCATCGACGAAGAACTGGGACGCGGTTTGCGGCTCTTACCTTTGCCTTCTTCCGCGGCGGCTTCTTCCTCTTCTTTGATCTGGACTTCGAGGTTGAAGAGGTACTGGACCGTGTCCTCTTTGATGCCGTCCAGCATCACGTTGAACATGTCATAGCCTTCGCGCTGGTACTCCGTGACCGGGTTACGCTGCGCGTAGGCGCGGAGGTTGATGCCTTCTTTCAGGTAGTCCATCTCGTAGAGGTGTTCGCGCCACTTCTTGTCGATGACCTGCAGCAGAACCTCGCGCTCGAGGTTACGCATGACGTCCGAGCCGAGCTCTTCCTCGCGCTTCTCGTGCGCTTTACGCGCGTCCTCGACGACCGCGTCGACGATCGTTTCCGGCGTCAACCGGTCGCGGCCGCCCGCTTCCTCTTCGACGTCTTCGACCGTAATCGAAATCGGGTACAGGACCTTCAACGCCTTCCACAGCTCGTCCAGGTCCCAGTCCTCGGTGTAACCGTCCTGAGTGGCGCCGTTGACGTAGGCGATGACGACGTCGTCAACCATGTTGAGGATGTGCTTATTGACGTCCTCACCGTCGAGAACCTTGCGACGCTCGTCGTAGATGACGGTGCGCTGCTGGTTGAGCACCTCGTCGTACTTCAAGACGTTCTTACGGGTCTCGGCGTTTTGGCCCTCGATCTGCGCCTGCGCGTTACGGATGACGCGCGTGACCATCTTGTTCTCGATCGGCATGTCGTCCGGCATCCGCACGCCGTTCAGCAGCGACTCAACCGAAGCGGAGTTCAGCTTGCGCATCAAGTCGTCGCGCAGCGACAGGTAGAAGCGGGATTCTCCCGGGTCGCCTTGACGGCCGGAACGACCACGCAGCTGGTTGTCGATACGACGCGACTCATGCCGTTCCGTACCGAGGACGTAAAGGCCGCCGACTTCGCGCACCTCGTCGCCTTCGGCCTTACATTCGGCCTTCCACTTTTCGAGCGCCTTTTCCCACTCCTCGGCGTACTTCTCCTCGTCGGCGTCGTCGATGCCGCGCCGACGCAGCTCCGCGGCCGCCAAGTGCTCGGGGTTGCCGCCCAACTCGATGTCGGTACCGCGGCCGGCCATGTTGGTGGCGACCGTGACGGCGCCCTTGCGGCCCGCCTGCGCGATGATCTCGGCTTCCTTCGCGTGGTACTTCGCGTTCAAAACCTCGTGCGGAACACCCTGTTTGCGCAGGGTTTCGGACAGGTATTCGCTGTTTTCCACGCTGACGGTACCGACCAGTACCGGCTGGCCGGTCTCGTGACGTTCCACAATGTCGTCGGCGACGGCCTTGAACTTCGCCACCTCGGTCTTGTACACGACATCGGTCTGATCCTTACGGATCATGTCCCGGTGAGTCGGAATCGGCACGACACCGACGTTGTAGACCTTATTGAACTCGCCGGCCTCGGTCGAAGCCGTACCGGTCATGCCCGACAAGCGCTCGTACAGCCGGAAATAGTTCTGCAACGTCACGGTGGCAAGAGTCTGGTTCTCCTGCTTGATCGCGACATCCTCCTTGGCCTCAATGGCCTGATGCATGCCCTCGTTGTACCGGCGGCCGTGCAACACACGCCCAGTGAACTGGTCGACGATCAGGACCTCGTCATCGTCGGAGACGATGTAGTCCTTGCCCTTCTTGAACAGTTCCTTCGCCTTGATGGCGTTGTTCAAGTAACCGACCAGCGGCGTGTTCGACGATTCGTAAAGGTTCTCCACACCGAGACGGTCCTCGACCCGGGCGACACCCTCCTCGGTCACCGACACGGTGTTCTTCGAAACATCGACCTCGTAATCGCGGCCCTCGTCGAGGCGGCCCACGATCTTCGCGAACTCCTGGTACCAGCGCTGCGAATGCGCGGCCGGACCAGAAATGATCAACGGCGTACGCGCCTCGTCGATGAGGATCGAGTCGACTTCGTCGACGATGGCAAAGTTGTGGCCGCGCTGTACGCGGTTCTCCTTCTTCCGCGCCATGTTGTCGCGCAGGTAGTCGAAGCCGAACTCGTTGTTCGTGCCGTACGTGATGTCGCAGTCGTACGCCTCTTTATGTTTCGCCGGCGACTGCCCCGGCAACACCACACCCACGCTGAGGCCGAGGAAACGGTGGATCTCGCCCATCCACTCGGCGTCACGTTGCGCCAGATAGTCGTTGGTCGTGACAATGTGCACGCCCTTGCCGCTGATCGCGTTCAGATACGCCGGCAGCGTCGAAACCAGGGTCTTACCTTCACCGGTCTTCATCTCGGCGATCTGGCCGCGGTGCAACGCGGCCCCGCCCATGACCTGCACATCGAAATGCCTCATGCCGCGTACGCGCTGCGCTGCTTCACGCACCGTGGCAAACGCTTCCGGCAGGAGGTGGTCGAGCTTCTCGCCGTCTTCGAACCGTTCGCGATACTCGTCCGTGAGGGCGCGTAGTTCTGCGTCCGTGTGCTCGGAGTACTCGTCGTCCAACAAGTTCACGGCCCTGGCAAGGTTTTTAAGTTTTTTGAGCTCACGTCCCTCGCCGGCACGCAGCATTTTTTCGAATATCGACACGGTATTGTCAGTGCTCCTATGGGATGTCCTAGCGTTCCATCGTACGTGGCCGGTTAAGTGGTCAATATCTCCCCGGCCAGCTGAAAACTGGTTGGTGTCTACGCAGGGATCATGCATGCTCAACCTATGCACCGACCATTTATGTCAGCCGATAATGCTGCCGTTTCACCGCCCGTAACCCTACGACCGGCGACGGAACATGACAATGACCCACTCGAGACATTGTTGAAAGATGCCGGGGTACAGCAGCAGACACTACTCATCAACAGCGGCGACGCTGAAAAGCTTCCGCACTATTTGGAAGACTTCGACGCCGGCTGGCGCCAAGGCCTCACGGGCTGGGTCATCGGACCTGAAAACGTCGAGGGATTCTTCGGAATCGTGGTGCTTCGTCGACTCTCCCCCCACACTGCCGGACTCAGCTGCGTCATCGCCCCAGAAGCGCGCGGCAACGGCATCGCCCGCCGTGCCTGCCACGCCGCGGCGACGTTCGCCTTCGACGCCTTGAACATCACGCGCTTGGAAGCCCGCGTCCGGACCGACGACCATGTAGGACGGCTACTGGCGCTTCGGCTCGGCTTCGCGCCCGAAGGCGTCGCGCGGGCCGCCGCGGGCGAACCGGACGATCCCAGCGACGTGTGGACCGCGGGTCTGCTCGCCGGTGAACTAGCCGGACCGTCGAGCGAACCCGACGGGTATGCGCTGGCCCGCACCCGGGCAGGTCAGCTGCTCGAGCCGCAGCCGGTGCTGCCGACCGCCATCCCCCAGCTGCGGCTGCGTCCGTTGACCGAGGCCGACATCGACCCGCTCACTCAGGCCTGCCAAGACCCACAGACCGCGCGATGGACAACCGTGCCGCAGCCGTACACCAGGGACCATTCGGTCGGTTTCGTCCGCGACATCGCGCGCAAAGGGTGGAGCACCGGGACGACGGCGATATTCGCGATCGCCGACAACGACGGCTACTGCGGGACCATCGACCTGCGCATGGACCTGGCGGACCCGTTGGTCGCCGAGATCGGCTACAACAGCGCCCCCTGGGCCCGCAACCGCGGCTACATGACGCACGCGGTACGCACCATCACGCGGTACGCCTTCGAATCGTTCGGTTTCCTCCGGGTCGAATGGCGGGCCCTGGTCGGTAATGACGCGTCCCGGCGCGTGGCGCAGAAAGCCGGTTTCACCATTGAGGGCGTGGCGCGATGCGAGACTCAGCACCGCGACGAACGGCCCGATTTCTGGATCGGCGCGATTGTGAGGGGTGACAGTGTCGGCTGATCGGTTTCCAGCCTCGGAATGGACGACGCCGCGGCTTCGGTTGCGGTTGTTCACCGAGGCCGATGTGACACCGCTCGTCGATACCTGTAACGACCCGACGATCCACTATTTCCTCCCGCATCTGCCCCAGCCTTACACCGTCGGCGACGCCCATGACTTTCTCGAACGTGCCGCCACCGCCTGGCAAGACGGCCGCGCGCAATGGGCCATCGCCGACGTCAAGACGAACGAATACTTGGGTTCGATCGGGGTCCCCCGCGTCCAGCCCGGCTATTCCAGCTGCGAAATCGGATACCTTCTGGCGCCGTGGGCCCGCAATCGCGGCCTCGCCACCGAAGCCGTCACCTCGGTGACGTCGTTCCTGTTCACCTACGGCATCGCGCGCAGCGAGCTTCACATCGCGCTGCCCAACATCGCTAGTCAACGAGTCGCGCTGGGCGCGGGGTACTGGCGGGACGGGCAACTGCGGGGCGCGATCACGCTGGAGGACGGGCAGCGTCACGAACGGATCATCTATTCGCGTCTGCCCGACGACCCTCCCGGCCCCGCGATGCGGGTCCTACCGGACCTGCCGCAAGGGGTGTTGCGCGACGACCGCGTGGTGTTGCGACCACTTCATCCGCAGGACGCTTCGGCGTTGTTCGCGCATTTCGGTCTCGCCGAATCGTGGCGCACCAGCGTCCCACCGATCCCACCATCGCGGGACTCCGTCGACGCCCTGTGCCGTTACCGCGCCGCGGACCAATGGCTGTCAGGCGTGACCGCGCGGATGGCGATCATCGATGCCGACACCGGTGCCATCGCCGGCAGCATCAGCCTGAACCTGGCCGGGTCGATGCCGACCGAAGCGATGATCGGATACGGACTAAACCGGGAACATCGCGGCCTGGGCCTGGCCACTCGCGCGGTGCGGCTCGTCACGAGATGGGCGTTTTCGATCGGGTTCAGCCGTGTGTGCGCGGGAACGACGGAGACAAACACTCAATCGCAGGCTGTGTTGCGTCGCGCCGGTTTCACGCCAGAAGGGGTGCGTCGGAAAATATTGCCGAGTCCCGACGGCGGCTGGATCAACGATATTTTGTGGTCGCGGCTGGTAGATGATGCGTGAATGCATGTTTCGGCAGCGACCCGGCCGGCCCCCGGCACGGTCAATGAAGACACTTTTTTGCTCGGTCCGCGTTACGCGGCCGTCTTGGACGGGTGTACCGACCCCGGGCGAGACAGCGGCTGCATCCATGACGTCCCCTGGCTCGTGGCACGACTGAGCGGCCATCTCGGTACGGTCTTGACGCACGACCAGGGCCCGTTGACGGAACTGGTGGGGGAAGCGATATCGCGGGTATGCGCGGACCATCGCGACAGCTGCGACCTGTCGAACCCGGACTCGCCGTCGTCCACGGTCACGGTCGTGCGGGAGTTGGACGGCGCGGTGGAGTATCTCGCCCTGGGCGATTCGCCGCTGCTGCTGGAGTCCGGCGATGGCGGGGTCGAGTTCGTCTGCGACGACCAGGTGGATCATTTGGCAAGTTACGCACTTGACGACGTCGCGGCCGCCAGGAACGCACCCGGTGGTTTCTGGGTCGCCAGCACGGATCCGGCGGCACCGATGCACGGAGTCCGCGGGGAACTCGCCCACGGCACCGTGCGCAGCGCCCTGCTGATGTCGGACGGCGTTTCCCGCCTCGGCGAACGCTACGACTATTCGTGGCGGGCCGTGCTCGACCTCATAGCCACCGACGGCCCCTCGGCCGCTATCGACGCGGTGCACCGGTGCGATGCGCAACCGCGAGTACCGGCGACATCACCGGGCCGCAGCAGCCCGAGTAAACGTTTCGACGACGCCACGGCGGCGTTGTGCCGTATGGACAACGTCATGACCAACCACACCTAGGCAGTGAAAACGGGCGGGCCCCAGCCGGCCCGCCCGTTTTCACGAAGGTCACATCTGCAACCGCAGGATTCCGTAGTCGAACCCTTTACGGCGGTATACGACGCTGGGTTTACCGGATTCTTTGTCGTGGAAGAGATAGAAGTCGTGACCCACAAGCTCCATATGGAAGAGTGCATCATCGACCGTCATGGGTTCGCCCCCATGGTCCTTCTCGCGCACGATCTTGCCGGGTAGGTGTTCTTCGACGAGGCCGTCGAACGGGTCGATGTCCTCACGGAACGGGTCAACCGGCATGGATTCGGTTTCGGCAGAGGCGGCGGTCGCCTGCCCCACAGATATCGGAGTGCGCCGTCCACGGTGGACTCGACGGCGGTCTGCCAGCTTGCGCAGACGCCCGGCCAATTTATCGCTAGCTGCTTCGAAAGCTGCGGTGAAGTCCTTGGCGGAAGATTCGGCCCGAATGACCGGTCCCTTGGAACGGCACGTTATTTGCACGCTTTGGCATTGGTTTTGTTGACGGCGGTTCGGCTCATGATGAAGCTCGACATCGATGTGCGTAACTTTTGTGTTGAACTTCTCGACGTGCCTGTTCAGCTTCTCCGTCACGAGCTGCTTGAAGTGATCCGGGACTTCGACATTACGGCCTTTGACAACTATTTCCACGCCATACCTCCCACACGATCGCCTCGTGTCTGCACTGGAGTGTGCTCGAATCGGATTGTCCCGCTGGTGCGTTCGCCACGCACTTCACGTAATTCCCCGCAGCGGGCACGGGAAAAATCTCCCTTCGCCCCAACAGCGCCTTGCGGCGTTACCTTTTTGAGATGTTCTAGACATTAACCGTTTCTGAGGCTTATGTCACCACCCAAGGCGCCACCGATTTTCGACTGTGCGTCTACTTCTAGATGGTAGCCGCCACACAGACCGCCGCGTCCGGCATCAGCCGGTGGTTACGCATTTGTGCCGCCGCAGCAGCCAGCGTCGCACCGCTGGTCACAATGTCATCCACCAGCAACAGCGCGGTCTTTGCGCGGTCGATGCGCGTGGCCTTCGCCGCGGACCGTCCGCCCCGCACCCGCATCGCTGCGTCCGCCGCCGCACGGCGCTGTTGCCGCCCCAGACCCGAGAAGTCGGGTTTGTCGAGGCTCGACAGCACGGCGGCCACCGAAACCCGGGGTACGCGCGCCGACACGGTCCGACACAGCAGCGTCACGTGACAATAGCCGCGGCGACGGCGGGCACGCCGACTGGTCGGCACCGGCACGAGCACCACCGGGCCGGGGCTGAGTGCGTCCACCAAAGACTCCAGCAGCGGCGCGAGCTGTGCACGCAGTTCGGGTCGGCCACGGTCCTTGAAGGCGACTGCGCATTGGCGCAGCGCCCCCGCATACGCACCGGCCGCGACACAGTCCGGTACGCCGGACACGCTCGGCGCCGGACGCAACGGATTCACGCTCGACAGTTCGCGACGACATGCGCCGCATACGATCTCGGACGGCCGCAGGACTGCGGGGGCGAGCCCGGGCGGGCATCCGGGGCACTCGCGGGGGCGCGCAAACAGGTCGAACGTGGCGCGAATAAAGGCAGAGTCCATGTCGAACAACTGAGCACGAACAATCACGGCCGACAAGCCGATTTCAGCTGCGGCTAACCCGCGGTGAACGGCGAATACCCACTGGCCGAAGTCATCTCGGCACCGTACCGCAAAGTCACGGGCCTGACAGTGTCGGAAAATACCCGCTGAATACTGCCGCCGACATCCACGATGACGGGCTGCCCGGGCTCGTCGGTGCTCTTAGGGTGTCCACAACGAACCGCAAGCGTGTCGGCCTCGGCGGCACTGTCGCGCGCACCCTCCAGCGGTTCCTGGTAGGCATTATCGATCGACAACTCCCACAGCCAGTCGTCGCTGTCGGCCACCGACGCAATCACCATCAACCGCGTCTCCTGGCTCCAGGCCAAGTCATTCACCTGCGTCACCCCCATGCCGACCCGGTGGGGCTGCGCTAGATCGACCGATAGGCCGTCCACTCCGGTCACGGCCGCGACATAGGGCCGCCCATTGATGACATAGGCAAGCCGGCGACCATCAGGCGACAAGTCCAGCTGTGTGACGTTGCCGGAGCCCTTGACGTCGAGCGACGACATCTTGCCGGTCTCGATATCCACCAGGGTCGGTTTCCCATCGGCCAGGACCAGAAGCGTCTTGCTGCTGAACCATTGCGGATCCGACAGCGAGGTCGCGCTCACGCCCTCGACCAGGGAGAGAGCCTCGTCATCTCCGACGACGACGCCCATCGTGCTACGGCCCAGGTTGGCGACCCCGGCAAGGCGTTGACCGGAGCGATCGATGTTCGCCTGTTGTAGGCCATCGAATTGGCTCCCCGAGAACGGGGCGGTCGTATCGCTGGCCACGACTGTCCCCTCGTGAAGGAAATACACCCTGCCGCGCGCGTCCGGGTCGTCGTCGGGGGCGTGGTTGTAGTCGCTCCACTCCTCCACGAGCTCCGCCTGGCGCTCCTGTCCCTCCACAAGCAGACTCAGCTCCTGCTTCTCCTGCAGGTTCAGGCTCCATGCGACCTGGGCGCTCATGGTCGACGGCGCCCCCAGCTCCTGGGACGCGGCCTCGGTCGAAATGTCGACGCTGACCGTGGACTCGTCGACAGTCACGGACTTGCGGGTGGTGCCGCTCGGAAAGGCACTGTGAACGCTAGCGGCGATGCCGTCGGAGGGCCCGGACAGCAACCAGTCAAGCAACTGGCTGTAACGCTCCTGGGCCTTAGCGATGCTGGTCGGCATCCACCGCACGTCAGGCACCAGCGTCTTCGTCCCGCCCTTAGCGGGAAAATAGATCGGCCGTGTCTCGTAACGTTCCGCGAACGCCGCCGACGACATCACGACCTGCTCCGGCGGATTCGTTATCCGCCAAACCTCGGAGACATCGTCACGCACCAGGTCGAAGACCTCGGAGTATTTCTTCTCGTCGCCGGTGTACCGCACCATCTGGCCGTCGGTGCGGTACGTCCCGACGATGGTTCCGGTGACCTCGACATGCGCCGAGGTCACGTTGGCATCGTCCTTCAAGTCGATGCCGTCGCTATCGATGCGGATCAACCGGTTACCGGATTCGAGCTCCGACCAGGGGGTGCCGCCCTTCTCGGTGAACTCCTTGAGCCGGTCGTCCCGACTGCTCCAATCGCCGGCCGAGGCCCCCAAGAACGCCTCCACGGTCTCTTCGGCGTTATTGGTGGGCAGCAACGGATCCACTTCCTGGTACGCACCGCCGACATCGTCAGGCACCTGCTCCACCCGGGTCGTGGGGCCGGAAGTGGGCACCCCGCAACCGGCGATCACGAGGAGCGCCGCGAGTGGGGCCAGCAACCAGGCTCTAGACGTCGTCATTGTCGGTCCTCGAGCAGGGGTCAGCGGAGGTGTCCAGCGGCAGCGCATGCGTGAGGACTCGGTCGCCGGAACGCAGCGGCAGGCTGAGCCGGAACACGCTGCCGTTTCCGGGTTCGCCAGAGGCGTCAAGTTGACCATTATGGAGCTTGGCGTCGTCGGCACTGATGGAAAGCCCCAGACCGGTGCCGCCCGTCTGCCTCGCGCGCGACGGGTCGGAACGCCAGAAGCGGTTGAACACCAGTTTCTCCTCTCCGGGCTTCAAACCTACGCCGCGGTCCCGCACGACGATCGACACGACCGTCGACGACGCCGACACCACGATGCACACCGGTTGAGCCTCAGCGTGTTCGATCGCATTGCCGACAAGGTTGCGCAGCACCCGCTGCACACGGCGCGCATCGATCTCCGCCACCACCGAATCGGCAGGCAAATGCACACGCACATCGACATTACAGCTGGTGGCGAGCGCTTCGAAAGACTCGACCACGGCCTCCACGATCGGCGCGACCTCGACCGGCTCGGTATCCAGGGCTGCGAAACCGGCGTCGAAACGGCTGATCTCGAGCAGATCCCCCAGCAGGTCCTCGAAGCGATCGAGCTCGTCCTGCAGCAGCTCCGCGCTGCGGGCCGCCGCCTCCGGGAAGTCCTCGCGGGAGTCGTGCAGCAGGTCCGCGGCCATGCGCACCGTCGTCAACGGGGTGCGCAACTCATGGGACACGTCGGAGGTGAAGCGCCGCTGCAACCGCGACATCTCCTCCAGTCTCATGATCTGTTGATGCAGATTCTCGGCCATGAGGTTGAACGAGCCCGCCAGACGGGCCAGGTCGTCGGCGCCCTTCACCGTCATCCGTTCATGCAGCAGCCCAGCCGACAACCGCTGCGCGGTGCGGGCCGCGAGCCGCACAGGCGTGGCCACGATCCGGGTAACGAGCCAGGCGATCACCCCCAACATGAGCACCAGGGTCGTTCCGGACACGATCAGCGTGGTGCGCACCAGCTCCGTCGCGGCCGTCTCCGTGTCGAGAGGGAACAGGTAATACAGCTCGTAGTCGATGCGGTCGGTGTAGGCGGGTGTGCCCACGATCAGAAACGGCCGTTCGCCCTGACCGTCCGGATTCACGGTCGAATACTGGTAACTCAACCAGCCGGAATCCACATCGGAGACGATCTCTTCGGGAATGGCCGGTTCGATTGTGTCGCGTTTCGTCGGCCGCGACTCCACGACATTGCCGGCGGCGGTCCGCAACAGCACCGTCGGACGCTGAGGGCTCTCCTCGCTTCCGCTTTGCTCCGCGACGATCGCCGACATCTTGTTCTTCAGCGTCGGGTCGTCCGGCGACACGACCTGATTCAGGCTCTGCACCACCTCACCACGTGCGTCGGTGACCTGATCCAAAGCCGAATCGAGGCGGCTATCGATCAGACCACCGGTGATGCTCGTGGCGACGACAAAACTGAAGATTACGACCAAGACGGCCGACGCCACGAGCGTCGCGGTCACGACACGCAGCTGAAGCGAACGACGAAAAGCCCTACGGGCGGGGGCCGTTGCCCGGGCAATAAGACCCAGCGCACGGCCGCCGAATTCCTTACAGCGACGCACCGCCGTGCGCGTGAACGCGATCAACCGGCCGCCTTGGGGCGTCAATTAGGCCGTCCCCGCCTTATAGCCGACGCCGCGGACCGTCTGGATGAGCTGCGGGTTCTCCGGATCCGGCTCGATCTTCGCGCGTAGACGTTGCACGTGGACGTTCACCAGCCGCGTGTCCGCGGCGTGGCGGTAACCCCACACCTGCTCCAACAACACTTCCCGGGTGAAAACCTGCCGCGGTTTACGGGCCAGCGCCACCAACAGGTCGAACTCCAGCGGAGTCAGCTTCACCTCGACGCCATTGAGGGTCGCGCTGTGGGCGGGCACATCGATCGACACCTGCAGACCCGGGCGGCCAATCTGCAATCGTTCCGGGGCCACGTCGTCGCCGCGGCGCAGGCGGGCGCGCATGCGCGCGACGAGTTCCTTCGGTTTGAACGGCTTGATGATGTAGTCGTCCGCGCCGGACTCGAGACCGAGCACGACATCCACGGTGTCGCTCTTCGCCGTCAACATCACTACGGGCACACCCGATTCGGTCCGAATCGCTTTACACACGTCGATGCCGCTCATGCCGGGCAACATGAGGTCCAACAACACAATGTCGGGACGGTGCTCGTGAAACGCCTCCAGCGCCTGTTCGCCATCGGTGACGAAAACTGGAGTGAACCCCTCCGTACGAAGGACGATGCCGAGCATCTCTGCCAGCGCGGGGTCGTCGTCGACCACCAATACCCTTGCTCTCATGTCACCTATGCTTCCATCCTGCGTGGAAATTTGAATCTTTGACCTTAGCTTCGCAGCATATTGCTACCGAAGGAGCCACCGGTTCCGCTGTGCCGACACGGCCACACGGCCAGCGATCCTCGCCGTTCGTACAGGTTCACTTGGACTGTTCGACCCAACTGGATTGTTCCGGGGGCGTCATTGTGCGTCGATGGTATCCGCGACCAGCGTTGAAGGCTTCGCGCGCCCGCCGCGGGCTCGGATCGGGTTTGCTTCGCATGGCAATATGAATTCGGCCCGACTTGACGCCAAGACCTACTAAAAGGAGTCCGATGAGCGGCTCGCCAGTCCTCCCTCTGCGTCCAATGACGATCGGAGAGCTGCTGGACGCCGCAACCGGCCTATTGCGCAGCCGCTGGCAGGTGCTGTTGGGCATGTCGTTGACGCTGGCGTTCCTCGAGCAGATCGTCATGACCGCGCTTCGGGTCCTCACCATCGACGCCGTACTGCCGCAGTACCAGGGCGAGATCATCGGGGACATGTCGCTCACGTGGATGTGGATCGTCGTCGCCTTGACGTCGGAACTGTTCATCATCTCGCTGCTGTCTGCCGTCGCGACCCGCACCGCCGGGGAATCCTTGGCCGGCAAGGATCCGGCCCAGTTGCCGGTGTCGACCCTAACCTCGCGGCAATGGCGGTTCGGCGTGTCAGCGGCGCTGGTACTGGCCGTTTTGGGCGGGATTGCGGCCATGCTGTGCTTCCTGCCGTGGTTCATCGTGTTCTTCCTGTTCGGGCTCGTCATCCCCGTGATGATCACCGAGTCGCCGGATCCGTTGCGCGCGTTCGGTCGGTCACTTCGACTCGCGAAAAGCTCGATGGGGCGCACCGGTTACGTACGGCTGCTGTCGTACTGCACGTGGCTGCTCGTGCGCGGCGCGATCACACTCGGCGCCATCATGTTGGTTCAGTCCAACATCATCGATTTCTCGTCGTTCCTGTTCGATAATTTCCTGATCCTGCTGGGACTGGCCTACCTTGTCGTCAACACGGCCGCGTACGCGATGATGGCGTGCGTGGACGCCGCAATATATTTCGAAGCCCGAGTGCGCACTGAGGGACTCGACATCGCCGTGTCACGGATGCAGGCCCGCAACGAACCCATCAACCTGGCCGCAGCGGAGACACGATGACCGACTGGTGGACACGCACTGTCGCCAATATCGGTGACTGGTTTCCCGGAGGACTCGGCATGCTTGGCCTCTGCCTGTTCCTGCTTGGTGTGCTGATCGGTGTACTGCTGCAGCCCGGCCTGTATCAGCGTTGGTTCCGTTGGGAGAAGGGCAAGAAGAAGCTCAAGCCGGCGGAGCCGATCGTCGTCACGGCGGAAGCCGACGACGAGGCGCTGCCCGACATGCCTTCGGACGCGCTCCTGGCCCGCGCGCAGCAACTGATGGGCGCCGGACACTACAAGGAAGCGGTTCGCGAATGGCTGCGTCTGATGGTGCGTGAATTGGTGGAGCGCAACGTCATCGAGAATCACCCGGGCTGGACGGTCACGGAATTGGCCACGGCCGCGGGCGACGCCGTACCTCCCGCATCCGGGATGCTGACCGAAGCTGCGCGCATCTTCTCCGACGCCTGGTACGGCGGTTACGAGATGCATCTCGACCAGGCCGCTCGCATGCGTGACATCCGCACCGAGGTCATCGCTTACGCGGGCATAGTCCACGAGTCGGCGACAGTATTCATGGAGGCGCCGTGACCGAGACCGCCACTGTGTCTCCGCCGCCGAGCGAAGGTGACGCTACCGCCGCGCGTCCCCGCAACCGGATGAGGTGGGTACGGCTACTGATACCGATCGGCGTCGTCGTGCTCCTGTTGGGGTTCACGACGGTCGCCGCGGTGATCGAAGCGCCGCATCCCTCCAGCGAAACCTTCCTGTCCCCGAACGGCGGGGACGAGCACGGCGGTTCGCGGCTCCAGGGGCTGTTGACCGAGCAGGGCGTCAGCGTGGAGCGGTTCACCACGGCGCAGGACGCGTTCACGCGGGCGTCCGAAGGCGACACGACGCTGTTTCTGCCCGCGACGCAGTTCTTCAACTACGAAGACATGCGCATGCTGCGGTCGGTGGCCACGGCGTCGAACCTGCGGATCGTCGCGGTCCAGCCGGAGCGCGAATTCCTCGCCGACATCGGATTGCGCAAGAGTGAAAGCCGCATCGCGACCAAGACGGTGGCACCGACTTCCGGGGACGGCGAGGCTTGCGAGCTGTCTGCGGCCCTGGACGCGGGCGACGCGGCGATCTTTCGCACCAGGTACGAGCCGCTGGGCGGCGACGAGTGGAATGCGTGTTACGGCGGCAGCCTCATGGGGTACGAGGGCGTCGACACGTCCTATTTCGTGGCGGGCTCTCCCGACGTTTTCAGCAACGAGTTCATCGGTCAGGACGGCAATGCGCAGTTGGCGACCGGCCTGCTCGGCGCCAACAGCAGCGTCGTGTGGCTCGACCAGCATGAAGATACGCCGCAGCCGCAGCGCAGTGACGAGGAAGAGGAGCCGCAGTCGCACAACGAGTCGCCGAGCCGACGTCCGATCCAGTATCCGGAGGCGGGCGAACCGGCGCCGATCTATTCGGCGTTGCCGTCATGGTTTTGGGCGGCGATGATCGGTGCGTTGCTCGTCGGTGTCATGGTGGCGTTGAGCAAGGGACGTCGCTTGGGCGCCCCGATCACCGAGCCTCTTCCGGTGACGGCCCCCGCCGCGGAGAAGGTCTACGGCCGGGCGCGGCTGTACCGACGTGCACACGCCTACGAACAGAGCCTTCGCGCATTGCGGGCGGGTGCCTTGCGACGGATCCGGCAGCCGCTGCGACTGTCGAGCCAGGCAACTGAGGCGGAAGTCGTTGCGGCCGTGAGCCATCGGATCGGTTGGCCCGAACCGGATATTGAGTCCATACTATACAGTCGCATCGCGAACGATGAACAGGAACTGCTGGAGATCACACAGGCTATCGACGCACTCGTCGCAGCAGTGGAGAACGCCAGCCCACAAGGGAGAAATACGTGAACGAAACAGCCACGACCCAGCCCGACGAAGCGGCTGCACGCGAAGCACTCGGGCTGCTTCGGCAGGAAGTAAGCAAAGTCGTCATCGGTCAAGACGCGACGATCTCCGGCCTAGTCATCACGTTGCTGTGTCGCGGACATGTACTGCTGGAAGGCGTGCCCGGTGTCGCCAAGACCCTGCTCGTGCGTGCCCTGTCCACGGCACTGTCGCTGGACAATAAACGACTGCAGTTCACCCCCGACCTCATGCCCGGCGACGTCACCGGCTCGCTCATATACGACTCGCACTCCGGCAAATTCGAATTCCGCAACGGACCCGTCTTCACGAACCTGCTGCTGGCCGACGAAATCAACCGGACCCCGCCGAAGACGCAGGCCGCGCTTCTGGAAGTCATGGAAGAACGACAGGTCACGATCGAAGGAACCCCGCGGCCGCTGCCGCAACCATTCTGCGTCGCCGCCACCCAAAACCCGGTCGAGCAGGAAGGCACCTATCCTCTGCCCGAGGCCCAGCTCGACCGTTTCCTCCTCAAACTGACAATCGAGACGCCGCAGCGGCACGACGAGATCACGATCCTGCGCAACCACAACAACGGCTTCAACCCGCACGACCTCGCCGCCGCCGGTGTTCGACCCGTCGCCGGGGCCGCCCAGTTGCAAGCCGCGCAGCGCGCCGTCGACAAGGCCCAGGTCGCGGACGGGGTGCTCAGCTACATCGTCGATCTATGCCGCGCCACCCGACAATCCCCGTCGTTGGCGTTGGGTGCGTCCCCGCGCGCCGCCACTGCCCTGCTGGCCGTCAGCAAAGCCTGGGCGTGGCTCGCCGGACGCAACTACGTCACACCGGACGACGTCAAGGCCCTGACCCACGCGACGCTGCGACACCGCGTTCTCGTGCGGCCCGAAGCCGAACTCGAAGGCATCACCGCCGACGACGTCCTCAACTCCCTACTGGCCACAGTGCCGACGCCGCGATGATCACCTGGCGCCCGATCGCGATATTCGCCGCCGGCCTGCTCACCCTGCCGATATGGCAGCTGGCTGGTGAGGCCATCAATGGGCCCGACACTGCCGCGCCTTGGTGGGTGCTGCTGTTCTGGCTGATCATCGTCGTCGCCGCCACGGTCCTGGA
>DXIM01000024.1 GCA_019112895.1 Candidatus Stackebrandtia faecavium | reverse complement strand
GTCGGACGCCTGCGCGCGCTCGCGTGCCTGAGTCTGGCCCCGCAGCTGCCGATGCTGCGTGACGGGCTCACCGGGATGATCGCCGACTTGCGCGAACGCCCGATAGCGGCGGGGCTGACCTAAACGCGGGGCACTGCGCTCACCGGCCCAAGTCGCGCTGAAGCGCGGAATCCTTCTGCGTCACCAGCCGTTCCAGGTCCACCTGGTAGTCGCGCATGCGTTCATGCAGGCTCCGGTCTGCTATTCCAAGCATGCGCACCGCGAGCAGCCCCGCGTTTTTCGCGCCGCCGACCGACACCGTCGCGACCGGGACACCACCGGGCATCTGCACGATTGACAGCAACGAATCCATCCCGTCCAAGTGCGCCAACGGCACCGGCACGCCGATGACGGGAAGCTGCGTCGCCGACGCGACCATTCCGGGCAGGTGCGCCGCCCCGCCTGCCCCCGCGATGATCACTGACAGCCCGCGTTCGCGCGCGCTGTCGGCGTAGGCCAGCATCCCGTGCGGTGAACGGTGCGCCGACACCACGTGAACCTCATACGTCACATCGAACTCGTCGAGCGCCTCGGCCGCGGCCTTCATCGTGGGCCAATCGGAATCGCTGCCCATGATGATGCCCACCTGCGGTGCGGGTGCTGTGTCGTTCACGCTTGGCCCTTCACTCGTCGCCGTTACTGATCAATGCCGCCGCGCGGTTCGTCCTGCGGCGCAACTTATCCACGTCTTCGCCGAGCGCTGTCACGTGACCGATCTTGCGGCCCGGCCGGGTCCGTTTCCCGTACAGGTGCACACGGATGCCCGGGTCCTCGGCGAGGACCTGGCCGAGACGTCTGGTCATGTCAGGATCCGGATCCTCACCGCCCAGCAGGTTCGCCATCGCGACCGCTGGAGCCGTCATCCCGGTGTCGCCCAGCGGAAAATCGCAGACGGCACGCAGGTGCTGCTCGAACTGCGACGTGCGCGCGCCCTCGATGGTCCAGTGCCCACTGTTATGCGGCCGCATGGCCAGTTCGTTGATCAGCAGTTCATCGCCGGTATCGAAAAGTTCGACCGCCATAACGCCGACCACACCGAGATGTTGCGCGATGGACGTAGCCATCGACCTCGCCCGATCGTTGCCGGAGTCACTCACGGCGATCACCTCGGTGCAGATGCCGGCGCGCTGCACGGTCTCCACGACCGGATACGTCATCATTTGACCGCTGACCGAACGCGCCACAACGACGGACAGTTCCCGCGCGAGCGATACACGTTCCTCAGCCAACAGCTCCAGACCCGCGTCGAGAAGCTCCCTCGCCTGCTCCTCCGACTCGATCAGGAACACGCCTTTGCCGTCGTAGCCGCCGCTGGCGGTCTTCAGGACGCACGGAAGACCGAACGCGGCCATGTCGTCGATGCTGGATACCGGCGCCCAACGCGGCATCGGAAAACCGCTCGCGCCGAGCCGCTGGCGCATGTGCAGCTTGTTTTGCGCGTACGCCAACGCTTCCGCCCCCGGATACACCGCCACGCCCGCGTCGGCCAGCGCCCGGACGTGGTCGTTGTCGACATGCTCATGGTCGAAGGTGACCACGTCGCATCCTCGACCGAAGTTGAGCAGGGCGTTGAAGTCGGTGTGCGCGCCGACGACCACGTCAGCGGCTACGACGCCGGCGCTGTCAGCGGGCGAATCGGCCAGCACGCGCAGCGACTGGCCAAAAGAGATGGCGGCCTGATGAGTCATCCGAGCAAGTTGGCCCCCGCCGATCATCCCGACTACCGGCAACCGTGTCACAGCATCCACGGCTTCAGGATACGTCTGCAGGTCCCGGTGGCAACCGCGCATCCGGTATCGGACAGCTTGATCGCACCGCGGGCGTCGACACCGACTGACCAGACCCGTGGACGATCGTCCACGTTCGGTTGATGGCCGTCACTTTCACCGCGACCGAGTTGTGTCGACGGCGATGCCGCCCGTAATCTTCAGACCAATCATCCGCACACTAGACTTCAATGAGACTGTCTACCCCGACGGATTCGAGACACGGAGAGATCATGCGCACGAAACCATGTTTATGGACTTACCCACCCGGTTTTTCCACGGTCGCAACGACACGGGGATCACACCGCATCACACACACG
This sequence comes from Candidatus Stackebrandtia faecavium, assembly GCA_019112895.1. Taxonomy (GTDB): domain Bacteria; phylum Actinomycetota; class Actinomycetes; order Mycobacteriales; family Micromonosporaceae; genus Stackebrandtia; species Stackebrandtia faecavium. Next base: position 860 of record DXIM01000024.1, on the reverse strand, counting down.
AACATAACGACACTTTGGATGTGCCCGGTCATCTTTCCCCCCGGGAAGAGCCCGAATCACGCAGTCATACCACTGTGGCATCGCACAACGACAAACCTCCGTACCGGATTCGGTCCGTTCAGGACCGTCTTACTTGAAAGCCCCGACGACAATGTCCTTCGATGATGCTCCACTGCCTTCGCCTGAACGCAACGACGCAGACCTGATCGCCGCCACCCGGCGGGGAGACACCACCGCATACGGCGTGCTGTACGAACGGCACGTGCATTCGGCGCAGCGCCTCGCATCGATCCTGGCTTCCGACCGCAGCGAAGCCGACGACCTCGTGTCGGAAACGTTCGCGAAGGTGCTGTCCGCGCTGGGGCAGGGTAAGGGGCCGGACCTGGCATTCCGCGCATATCTGCTGACGACGCTGCGCAACACCTTCTACCAGCGGACACGCCGCGATAAGAAGGTCCAGTTCACCGACGACATGCTTCGCCACGACCACGGCGTGGCTTTCGTGGACCCGGCCGTCGATGGCCAGGAACGCCGCTACATCGCGCGTGCGTTCCGGCGGCTGCCGCAACGTTGGCAGGTCGTGCTGTGGCATACCGAGGTCGAAGGCGAAAGCCCCGCGACGGTGGCCACGCTCCTGGGCCTGTCCCCCAACGGTGTGTCCGCCTTGGCATACCGGGCGCGCGAACGTTTGCGGCAAATGTATTTGCAGGAACACATCAACGACTGTCCGGCGGCCGCGTGCCGCTGGACCTCAGAACGTCTCGGCGCGCACGTGCGTGGTGGACTTTCGGCACGGGACACCGAGAAGGTGGATCAGCATCTCGACGAGTGCGCCGGTTGCAAGATTCTGCTGCTGGAGC
>DXIM01000168.1 GCA_019112895.1 Candidatus Stackebrandtia faecavium | reverse complement strand
CGCGTAGCGGCGCTTCCTCGTCGAGTGGGCTGGTGTCCATACGGCAACGCTCCTGACTGTCGGCGCGAGACTGTTGTCACTTCAGCGCGTGTGCGAGCCTAACCGATATCGCCGCCCCGCCCTCCGCGCTTTTGCGCGTCCGCAGCCCGCTGACGAAGGGTGTCGGCCGGGCGGCTTTCGCGTGACCATGCCGGACAACCCTGGGCGTTGCAACCCGCTTCTAAACGGTTACTGTGCAACAAAGCCAGCAGAACAAGGGGAGTGGTGTTCATGGTTTCCGAATGGGTTTTGCCGGACGAAGTCCTCGCCGAAGCGCCGTCGTACACTCCCCGCGCACATGAGCTCGCCGACCTCGAGCTGCTGCTGTCGGGCGCGTACAGCCCGCTGAAAGGCTTCATGGGCGAGGAGGAGGCGACCAGCGTCGTCGCCACCGGGGCGCTCCCGGACGGCACGGGGTGGCCCACACCGGTCACGCTCGACGCCCCCGCCGAAGTGGTCGCCTCGATCGACAGTTCCTCGCCGATGACCCGCGTTCTCGTGCTGACCGACCCGGAGGGCGCGCCGCTGGCCGCCGTCGACGTCGCGAGCTTGACGACGCAACCCAACGAACGGGTCCGCGTCGGAGGTGCTGTTCGCCGCATCGGTGAGGTCCAGCATGGTCCGTTCCGACGGTTGCGCGTGAGCCCTCAGGAGGTTCGCAAGACCCTGACGACGCCGCGCGTGCTCGGCGTCATTGCGGACCGGCCGCTGCACCGGCCGCAGCTGGCGCAGATAGCGCGGGCGGCGCACACCTTGGCCGCGCACGTGCTGCTGATCGTCCCGGTCGCAGGGCTGGGCCCGGAACAACTGCCGCCGGAAGCGTTGGTGCGCAGCATTTTGGCGGCGCGTGACCGGCTGCCTAAGGCATCGATCGTGGCGGTGCCGCTGTCGCGCCGCGGCGACGACGTGCGTGACGGTTTGCTGTCCGCGCGAGTGGCGGCCGCGTACGGGGCCACTCATCTGCTGTCGACGGGACGGTTTTTCGCAGGCGGAGCGGGTGTGCGGATCATGGTGCCGCGCCAGCTGTATTACGACGTGCGGGACGGCCAATGGCGCGCGAACGACGAGGTCGAGCCCCCTTACCGCCGCCAAGCGTTGTCGTCGCCCGAGATCTTCGACATGTTGGACCGCGGTTTCGCCCTGCCGGAGTGGCACACTCCGCCGGCGGTGGCCACGGAACTGCGGCGCGCCCGGCCCCCGCGTCATAAGCGCGGCGTTGTCGTGTTCTTCACGGGCCTGGCCGGCGCAGGTAAGTCCACAATTGCGCGAGGCATCTACGACTCCATCTTGGAGACGGGCGAGCGCACGGTCTCTCTATTCGACGGCGACGTGCTACGCCGCGTCCTGTCAGCGAACCCGGCGTTCACGCCGGAAGACAATGAGGCGAACATTCGCCGGATCGGTTTCGTGGCCGGGCAAGTGGGGCACCATCGCGGCATAGCGCTGTGCTGTCCCATCGCGCCGTACGAGTCGGGTCGGCGGGCGGCGAGGCGAATGGCGGCCGAGGCCGGCTCCGACTTCGTGCTGGTGCATGTCTCTACGCCAGTGGAGGTCTGTGAGGAGCGGGACCGCAAGGGGCTGTACGCGAAGGCGCGCTCCGGCAAGCTCGATTCCGTCACCGGGGTGTCGGCGCCTTACGAGGTCCCCACCGACGCGGACGTAACGATCGACAATTCCGGTGACGATGTGGACGCAGTGGTGTCGGAGGTCCTGGATTATCTGACCGACGGAGGCTGGTTGGAGAAGACCGGACTCGGTATTAGGTAGACGTGTCGATGCATTCTATGAACAGTTACATGCCACAGTTATCTATATGAGCCAGTCTGATTTCGCGACAAGGTTCGTTACTACGGATGTCTTGGACGCCCATGACAAAGTGATCACTTCCCTCACCGGCCTCATCGGACGCGTCGACGACAACACGATGGACGCTCCGACACCTTGTGCTCGTTGGACCGTCCGTGATCTGCTGTGCCATTTGGCGTTCATCAATGAACGCTATACGGCCGTGGCTTCGCGCTCTGACGATCCGCCGTTCTCGTCATCATTCTTTTTGGACCCTGTAGTGGCGTTTGCGGAATGGTCGTCCAAGGCGCGCGCGGCGTTTCACGCCGAAAAGTTCCTCACCACTGTCATACCGACACCGATCGGCGAGCATCCGGGCGAAGTGGTGGTGCAGCACGTCATCAACGAACTCATGGCGCACAGTTGGGATCTGGCCACGGCGTTGGGGGTCGACCAGGTGATCCTGCCGGACATTGCCGAGCAGGCCCTGAAGAGTTGGACCGTGGCGTATGCCGAACTGGGCAATCCGCCGCGTTCCTCCGCGACGATGGACCTCCCGTGGCCCGTGGCGGAAGATGCGAGCCCGAACGCGAAACTGGCCGCGTTTCTGGGACGTAACCCCAACCCCTGACCCGGGCACTGCGCTCGGGGTGTTGTGGGGCGGCAATTTCGGTGCTGATTGTCACGTACCGAGCCCGATACCCATCACCACATATTCCTATATAACCTTGTTTTGCGGTGTCGCCATGCAGCAGCGGGCACCGGTGCAGCGGTCCAGGCGCCAAAAGATGAGGAATCAGAAATGTCGGATGACGACCTATCCTTCGCAATGTCACTGTTTCAGCGCAACGGCCTGGACCCCGTTCCCGAGATGGCGAGGCTGCGGGCCGAACAACCCATCAGCCGTATCGAGCTTCCGATTGGTCCGCCCGTGTGGCTAGCCACCAGATATGACGACGTTCGTGCCGTCTTGGGCGATTCGAAGCGCTTCAGTAACGACTTCTCCAAACTCACCGGCAGCGACGACCTCGAGTTCCTGTCCGCGATGAACCCCGGCGGCCTGGGTTTCACCGACCCTCCGGACCACACGCGGCTGCGGCGGATGCTGACCCCGGAGTTCACGATGCGTCGCCTTCGTCGCCTCACCCCGCGGATCGACGACATCATCGCCCAGCAGCTCGACCTCATGGAGACCACGCATAAGGAGACCGGTGAACCGGTCGACCTGGTGGATCTGTTCGCAGTCCCGATACCGTCCCTCGTCATCAGCGAGCTCCTCGGCGTCCCGAACCCGGACCGTGGCGATTTCCAGCGCCTGTCCGAGGCCCGCTTCGACCTGCTGGGGGACCTGCAGGGCTGTCTCGGCGCGATCCAGGACACGCTCGACTACCTCGGCGGGCTTGTGGCGCAACAGCGTAAGAGCCCCGACGACAACCTTTTGGGCATGCTGGTGCGCGAGCACGGCGACAACATCACCGACGAGGAACTCACCGGTCTGGCCGACGGGATCTTGATCGGCGGTCATGAAACGACCGCGAGCATGCTGGCTCTCGGTGCGTTGCATCTGATGACGAAGCCGGAGCATTTCGCGATGATCCGCGACTCCGACGAGCACATCACCGAGGTGGTTGACGAGCTGCTGCGGTTCTTGACCGTGGTGCAGGTCGCCTTCCCCCGGTTCGTCTTGGAAGACATGGAGCTCGGCGGGCAGGAGATCAAGGCCGGCGATGTCGTTTTGGTTTCGCTGTCGAGCGCGAACCGGGACGAGGCTTTGGGCGATGACATCGACACGGTGAATCCGTTCCGGGAGATGCCGTCGCATTTCGCGTTCGGCTACGGCCTGCACCGGTGCGTCGGTGCGGAGCTGGGACGCATGGAGTTGCGGATGTCGTACCCGGCGTTGCTGCGACGTTTCCCGAACCTGCGACTCGCGGTGCCGTTCGAGGACCTGAAGTTCCGGGAACTGTCGATGGTGTACGGAGTGGATAAGCTTCCCGTCACGTGGTGACGCAAGCGGTGATGGCTCCGCTACCGGCCGAGATTGACCATGTTATACATATGCCATATGTCTGTTGTAGGTAACACGGTTCGGTCAGGTTGGTCCATCGCATCCTCTTTGCTTGCTTGGTGTCTGCGGATGCTGCTGGCTTTCGAGATGATCTTTCAGGCATTCAGTGTCTTCGGCCTGGGTATGCGGGCGGGCGCGATCCAGCTGACTCCCACGCTCGGTGTCGACCCGTTCCTGCTGGCCGGGCTCTGTGGCGCGGTCGGTGTGCTGCTGCTGTGGTCGCGGACGACGACCTTC
>DXIM01000167.1 GCA_019112895.1 Candidatus Stackebrandtia faecavium | reverse complement strand
GCAACGCCGGCGGGCCCGCTGATCCCGGGTTCGTCCCGCCCGGTCCCGGTGCGGGACCGGGGTCGTCGAGCGGCTTGTAGTTGTTGTCGAACACCAATGACGTCGGAGATTCACCGTCGATGTTGTTTTGGCTCGTGGCTTCGTAGATTTTGTCCGAGGCGTCCTGGACGCCCTGGCGCGCGAGCTCGTCGAATTCCTTGCGAATCCCGTTGAGGTCCGGCTTATCGGGCTCGTCGGATACCAGCTTCTCCAGGACGTTCTTGTCGTCGTAGTCCGCTTTATCCTTGTCGTACTGATCCTGTGCTTCTTTGCGTTTCTCGTCCCACTGGATCTTTGCCGCGGCCACGGTGTAGTAGGCCACGGCGGCCGATTCCTGCATTGCCATCAAGGCGGTCAAGTTACTAGAAGCCTTCTTGCGAGCGGCCTCAACAGCATCTTTGTGCTCCGAGGCGCGCTTCCAATAGACCTCAGCAGCATCGGAGTTATGACTCTTCTTCAGCGCTTCGATACCTGCCGCAAAAGACGTGACGTGAGAGCCCAGCGCGTTCGTTGCGTTCATCCACGCTGTGGTCTGCTTCTCAGTCTTGCTGTAATCGAAATCCGGCAGGTTCTCCCAGGTGAGGTTCGTGGTGCATTGGTTGGCACCGCCGCCCACACCATCAGCTGACATCAGTATCCACAGACTGTCGACATCCATGGAGCCGCAATCGGAGGAGCCAGAAGTGTCACCGGGCATAACAGTTCCTCCTTCCTAACAAGTGGGGGGTGCTGGGGGTTGGCTACTGCCGGGCCCGGCCGGATGACCGGGAGGCGGCGCCACATCGCCGTATTGTTCTTTGATCGCTTCGCGAACGTTCTCGATCATTTCCTGCTGCGCGTCTTGCATCGCAATGGACGACAACACATCTTCGCTGTTGTAGTCGCTAGCCATGTGCATCGTGATGTTTCCGAGGGCTTGTTCCCCGGACACGAACTTATTGAGCAGCGCATGCACCGAGGACATGGCCGCGTCCTGCACGTCCAACGCATTCTTGACGATGTCGTTAGACGAAGCGAGTCCGCTGAGCATGGCGTAGCCGCCGGAACGAGTGCCGCTCTCACCGACATCAAAACCACTCTCGACCTGCTTGATCAGGTCTTTGAGTCCTTCGCTTTCACTGAGAATGTGATTCCCATAGTCCGACATGGAGGTTATGTCGGCTTCGACATTACCTGAGCCTGTTTCACCCATATCTCTTACTCCACTGGAAATATGGTGCGCCCCGTCTCTGAGGGGCACGCACGTTTATCAACCGTCGTTGGTCATAGCTAGTTTAGCGGGTTTCGTCAATGCGCACACTCCTCAAAAGGCGCCAAACCTAGACGGCGTTATTGAATTGAAATCGTATGCGTGCCATGCAGACACGAAACGCAACCTCGCAATTACGCTGAGGAGCGATTACTCTTGCCAAATAGCCAAGTAGACATACATGACACACCATACCCATCCTGGCCGTACATTCAATTATCGCAGGGTTAAACCTTCGAGACGTTTGCGGAGACTCTGCCGCAGACTGATCGGACCATTGGCGCTTTTGTGCCTCGCCGTTGCATTGTCAACAAATGGATATGTCCGACTTGCCGGGTCCCCGGCGGATAAATCCGACCCATTCGCATGGTCCCAGGAATCGATATTCATCGCCGCCAGCAGTACCGGCGAAGCGACCGACACCATCTGTACTGTCGCCCCCGAAGACGGCGCAATACGTCGCGTCACGATTCCACACAATGAGAACGGGATTGCGATCACACCCTGGTTTTCCGACCGTGCAGAAATCATCTGCGACCACCGGGTGTCAATCACCGTCGGCTGGCACACGGGAGTCGCCGGCTACTGTCTGAGCCCCATCGTCATCCTCGCGCTGGCCGGCTCCAGCCTCGGCGCCTGGTGGATCGGTCGGTACCGCCCCTGAACCGGCACACATAAACGGTGCGGAGCCGCGCTCGCGCGACCCCGCACCGAGGTATTTTAAATCTTCCTTAAGCCAGTCCGGCTCCGAGTTCCTCAGCCGCAGCCTGGATGTCCGCAGCGGAGTTGCTCACCTGGGTGTATACGCCAGGCGAACCCGGACGAGCACAACCAGCACCCCAGCTCACGATTCCGACCTGCACCGGCTCGCCCGCTTCATCGCGCGCGATCATCGGGCCGCCGGAGTCTCCCTGACAGGAGTCGGTCCCGCCATCGGGGTAACCGGCGCACAGCATCGAGGCTGCGTCCAGGTCACTGCCGTAGGCCTCTTCGCACTCGGCATCCGCGACGGACGGAACGGTCGCCTTCAGGAGGAGGTCTTGCTGGTCGCCACCTTCGGAGTCCGCACCCCAGCCCATGATTTCGAAGTCGCCTTCGTCAAGGTCGGCGTTGTCGGCTATGGGCAGCAGGTTCGCATCGGCGACAGGCTCGGACAGTTTGATCAGGGCCCAGTCTTCGGTCTGATTCTCCGCGTATGCCGGGCTCGCGAAGACCTCCTCCGACTGGTATTCCGCAATGTCCGGGCTGTTGAGGTCGACGGAGCCGTACTGGGCAGTGATCGAGTCGTCCTGGCCCGATCCGTCGACGCAGTGAGCCGCAGTCAGCACGATCTGCTCGGTCATCAGGGAACCACCGCACCCCATGGACAGACGCACCATCCAGGGGTATTCGCCCTCTTCGGCGGGGTCGCCACCGACGATCGTGGCACCGTAGTCGTCGTCGTGGGCTTCTTGCGCTGTCGCCGGCGCGGCTGCGGCACCGAGCACGACCGCGCCCGTTGCCGCGGCAATGCCCAGGGCAGCAAGCCGTTTCACCATCTTCGTCACGCGTTGTCTCCTTTGGAGGAATGGTCGTGCATTTTGATATGCACGACGCACTAACACGTAACGTAAGTCACCGATCCATATATAGCAATACTTCTTAAACGCGCCTCTTCGTGTCCAGAAGAGATTCACCTACTGTGCATCCGCTTCCGGAAGCGGGTCGGGAGCCTCGGAGCAACAATCGCGAATGTGCTGCACGGCCTCGTCGATATCGTCAGTAACCAGCATCAAGTCGAGATCCTGCTCCTTGATCTTGCCGCCCGACAGCATCTGGTCACGCAACCAATCCATCAAGCCCGACCAGAACGACACCCCAAGGAGCACCACCGGGAAACGCGTGACCTTGCGGGTCTGCACAAGCGTGAGCGCCTCGAACAGCTCGTCCAAAGTCCCGAAACCACCGGGCAGGACGCAAAACGCCTGCGAATACTTCACGAACATGGTCTTGCGCACGAAGAAGTAACGGAAGTCGATGCCGATATCCAGATAGTCGTTGAGCTTCTGCTCAAACGGCAACTCGATACCCAAACCGACCGAAACCCCGCCGCTCTCCTGCGCGCCGAGATTGACGGCCTCCATGGCTCCAGGGCCGCCGCCGGTGATCACTCCGAAATTCGCTTTGGCCAACGCGGCACCCAGGCGCTGCGCCAACACGTATTCCTCGCTGCCTTCCGGGGTGCGGGCCGAGCCGAACACCCCTACCGCGGGGTCGAGGTCCGACAAGGTGTCGAAACCTTCGACGAACTCCGAAAGGATGCGCAAGGTGCGCCATGCGTCCTTCTGTTTCCATTCGTGGCTGTGCACCGTGTCCAAAAGGTGGGCGTCCGCCGGAGTACGTTCTTTCATTGCGAGCCTTTCGCCAGGTAGTCGCGCAGCGTCTCGCAACAGTCCACAATCCGGCTGCATGAAACGTGCTCGTTTTTTGTGTGAGCCAGGTTAGGGTCTCCCGGCCCGAAATTCACCGCGGGCACCCCCAACTGTGCGAACCGGGCCACATCGGTCCACCCGAGTTTCGCCCGCGGCTCGTGCCCGATGCGTCGCAGGAATTGCGCGGCGGCAGGGGCTTGTAGGCCCGGCATCGCGGCCGGCCCACGGTCGGTGACTTCGATCTGAAATCCCGCGAACACTTCTTCGAGGTGCCGCTGCGCATCGTCGAGGCTGCGGTCTGGGGCGAACCGGAAGTTCACCGTCACCGTGCAGGTGTCCGGGATGACGTTACCGGCGACGCCACCGGCGATCCCCACGGCGTTGAGACCCTCACGGTAGCGGCAGCCGTCGATATCGACGGTACGAGCACTGTAATCGTCCAGTCGACGCAGCACCTCGCCTGCCGAATGGATTGCGTTGTCCCCCAACCAGCTCCGAGCCGAATGCGCACGCTTACCCGTCAGCGTGATGTTCGCGCGCATCGTGCCTTGACAGCCCGCTTCCACCACACCAAGCGTCGGCTCGAGCAGGAACGCGAAATCGGCGGCTAGCCATTCGGGGCGGTGAATCGACGCCTTGTTCAAGCCGTTGCGTTCGCTATCGACCTCTTCGCAGTCGTAGAACACGAAACTCAGGTCGCACGCGGGGTCGCTCAGGGTCGCAGCCAAATGCAGCGCGATCGCGGTCCCGGATTTCATATCGGAAGTGCCACAGCCGTACATGGTGTCGCCGTCCGTATGCGACGGGAAATTGTCGTTCAACGGAACCGTGTCCAGGTGGCCGGCAAGCAGGATGCGCTTGTCCCTCCCCAACTCGGTCCGTGCGAAGACAACATTGCCGTCACGCAGGACGCGCAGATGCGCTCGATCCCTCAATGCCGACTCCACGAGATCCGCGATCTGTTCCTCGTCGCCGGAGACCGACTCCATGTCGACCAGGGCGCGAGTGAGCGCGACCGGGTCGTTCAGCTGTTCATTCGTCAAAGACACCACGGTCAGCCACGATACGCGGCCCCTTACCGTAAGGGTATGAACGGTTATCTCACATCACATGCATGGGGACATGGCCTGGCCACCTACAGCGAAGACACGGTGTTGGACGTGTGGTTCGACGAATTCGGTCTCGGCGAGCCGACCAGCGCTCCTTCGCGCGCCTTCGACCCCGCCCGCGACGAGCTGAGAGGCGTCGACATTCGGCCGGTGGACGTCACGATCGAATCCCTGGCGTACCCGCCCACCAGCGCCGCAGATGCCTACCTACGGCTCCATCTTCTGTCCGCGCGCCACATCCGCCCGCATCAGGCAAACGTGGAAGGCTTGTTCGGCACGCTCAACAACAACGCCTGGACCAATCTGGGCCCGATTTCGGCCGACGAGCTTGACGCCGTGCGCGCACGGGCGCGGCGTTCAGGGCAGCACCTCAGCGTCGACTCGGTCGATAAGTTCCCCAAGATGTCGGACTACGTGATGCCGTCGGGCGTGCGGATTGCCGATGCATCCCGCGTCAGGCTCGGTGCTCACCTCGCTTCGGGGACCACGGTGATGCACGAAGGTTTCGTCAACTTCAACGCCGGCACGCTCGGCACCTCGATGGTCGAGGGACGTATCACAGCCGGGGTCACGGTCGGCGATGGCAGCGACATCGGCGGCGGGGCCTCAATCATGGGGACTTTGTCCGGTGGCGGCAAGGAAGTCATATCGATCGGCAAGCGTTGCTTGCTGGGCGCCAACTCCGGTATCGGCATCAGCCTGGGCGATGACTGTGTCGTCGCTGCCGGCTGCTACGTCACGGCCGGTTCGAAGGTGACGTTGCCAGACGGTTCGATAGTGAAGGCACGGCAGCTGTCGGG
>DXIM01000166.1 GCA_019112895.1 Candidatus Stackebrandtia faecavium | reverse complement strand
GCCGAGCTCGCGTCGCGTTGCGCGTCAACGCCCTCGCGGTCGGTATCGGGTGGCGTGGTTTGGTCGTCGGCTTGCGAGCCTTGGGGTTCCTCCTGCCCGGACGGAGGCGTCGACGGCGGATCCGACGGTTGCTGTCCGTACGGCTGATCCGACGGTTGCTGGCCATGCGGCGGGACGCTCGTCATGTCTTCATTCTGCCCGACAGTTTCATCCCGTATGTGACGCGGCGCATCGAAACATGGTGGCGGTCTCCGCGCACGAAAACGGCGGCCCCGCGAGCGGAGCCGCCGTCTCGTTAACGACGCTAGAACTGCAGCGTCAAGACACTGGGGTCATGGTCGGACGTCTGATTCGCGAATTCGACATTCACGTGGACGACGTCGAGCGAAGCCTTCTCCTTGAGGTTTTCGCTGATCAGGGCCTGGTCGAGGACCTGCGAGTTTCCGTTGAAGATGTAGCTGTAGCGCTCCTGTTCTTCGATCAGCTCGTAGCCGCTCATGAGGGCGCCGTCGGCCGTCAGCTTTTCGACGGTCTCGGAGAACTCGAAGTCGTTGATGTCGCCGAGAACGACGACGTTGGCGTTCTCGTCGGCTTGACGCAGTTCCTGCACGAACTCGTTGACGAGCTCGGCCTGCTGGTGACGCTGGTCTTCACTGGACCGGTTCGCGGGCTGGTAGCGACCGAAGATCGGGTCGTCGCCGCCCTTGGACGCGAAGTGGTTGGCCACAACATAGACCTTCTCGCCGGAGTAGGTGAATTCGCCGACGAGCGGTTTGCGCGAGCTGTCCCACGCCTCGTCCTCGGGCGCGATCCGGCCCGGGTTGAAGCTCAATCCGTCTTCTCCGACTTCGACTGGGGTGGTCGCGTCGCCGCCTTCTTCGGCCTCGAAGTCGACGCGTTGCGGGTCGTAGAGGAAGCCGACCCGGATGTTGCCGCCGGGCTCGCCGCCGTCCTGGTTGTTCTCGGGGTCGATCTGCGCGTACTCGTAGTCCTTGCCGCCCGCGTCCGAGATCGCTTCGATGAGTTGCGCGAACGTCTTATCAGCGGCGACGGTGCCGTCGTCTTCGGCACCGTTGTTGTCCTGGATTTCTTCCACCGCAACGATGTCCGGCGACTGCAGGTTCTTCGCGATCGTTTCGCCGTGTGCAGCGAATGTTTCAGCGTCGTCGGTCGGGTCGAGGTTTTCGACGTTGTACGTGGCGACCGCGAGTTTCTCGCCCTGCTCGTCCGTTTGTTCCGGCTTCAGGTCGCCGCTTTCGACGTCCGGAGTGTCAAATGCGTGTATGCGCGGGATACCGAAGTCGTAGTCCATGACCCCGACGACGTCGCCGGTAAGCGTGTCGCCGACGTTGACGCTGGGCATCTCGGCGAGGTCGCCGTCGATCGTCAACAGTTCAGTGTTGACGTCGTCTTCGGTGAGTTTGATGCCGCCGCGTTCGGTACGCACACCGTCGGTTTCGCTAGGGAGGACGGAAATCTCCCCGTGTTTGGATGTCGGCGACACCGCCTGGGCGTCGCTGACGCTCACGACCATGCCTTCGAGGGACTCGTAGAAGTCGAGGGCGTTGGCTTCGGGGTCGAATTCGCCGCTTTCTTCGACGTCACCGGGGTTCGTCGTGTGCACTTTTTCGGGTGCCTGTAGGCCGTCCTCGCCGATTTTTACGGCTTCGGGGAGTTCGCCGGTCCCGTCGGCGGAGATTTCGGCGTCCATGATCTGCGTGACGGTGAGGTTCGCCCCGTCGGCGTCGCCTGCGCGGTATTCCTTGACCGTGCCGGTGACCGTGACCTTGTCCTTTTCGGTCACGTCGGGAGCGTCTTTGGTGTAGACGAAGATGGCTTCGCTGGTAGCGGGGTCGTCGTCGGCCTCAATGCTTTGGAGCCAGAACCCGTCCTCACCGACGGCTGTCACGATGCCGGGGATGTCCGTGACTTCTTGACCGTCATATGAGGACAGGTGTCCTGCGCCTTGAATTTCGCCGATCGTTTTCGCTTCGGCGGCTTGGGCCGGACCACCGATGACCAGCGGTACGGAAATTATCCCGGCCGCTACTGCAGCCAAGATCGTACGCTTAGTAAGGGGTTGCATATAGAAATGCCTCCAACTCGAAGGAACGGCTTCTTTCTACCGATTGATCGAGAAGGCAGCAAGTACGAGAAGGAAACATTTGTCCGCGCGCAAGTGAACGAATTCACGACCTATGGACAATTAATGGAGAAAGCGAAACCATAGGTGACACACCAATTACAAGGTCCATTTAGTCCGTTTTTTGGCTGAGGCTCGACGCTCCCGCGATCGCGACATGTTACGAACATGCCAGCGCCCGACACCTTGCCCCACGCCACCGCGAAGCCGCCGGTACACACCCAGCCAAAGCTGATTTTGCGCGCCAGACGCCACACCGTAATGTTTCGCAAGTGAGCGACCTCAGCCCCGAAACGGCCCAGCCGCCGAGCCCCAACGCCGGCGCGAAAGGCCACGTCCGCGAAATCCTCAGCCACCGCGGATTCCGGCGCCTATTGACCTCACGGATCGCCAGCCAACTCGCCGACGGCTTCTTTCAGGCCGGCCTCGCCGTCAGCGTCTTCTTCAACCCCAACAGCCAGATCGAACCCATGGCCTACGCGATCGCCTTCGCGATGCTCGCAGCGCCGTACTCGATCCTCGGCCCATACGTCGGCGTCTTCCTCGACAGATGGAGCCGACGCAACATCATCGTGGTGTCGAACCTGATCCGGGCCACCGCGATGATCCCGGTGGCACTATTGATCGGGACCGGTGGTCCAGAATGGGCGTTCGCGTCGCTGGCGCTGGTAGCGATCACCATCAACCGTTTCGTGCTTGCCGGCTTGTCCGCGGCCCAGCCGCATGTCGTCGCGCCCGACAACCTCGTGACCGCGAATTCGTTCGCGACGACAGCCGGAACCATGAGCTTCGGCGCGGGGCTGGGGGCCTCCTACGTCGTCATTCAAGCGTTCACGCACCTACCCGGCGACGCGCGCTACGCCGCCACGATCGCGGTCGCGGTGCCCCTGTACGCGCTGGCCGCCGCCGTCGCGTGGGCGTCCTTCACGCGCGCGGGACTCGGCCCCGACGAAAACGAACGCGCCACCGGGCACATCCTCGCCGCGATCGTCGCGACCACCCGCGGGATGATCAACGGTTTCGGGCACCTGTGGCAGCGGCGCGGCTCCGCATACGTGATGGGAGTCCAGGCCGGTCATCGTGCGCTGTACGGGATCCTGACCGTCTTCACCCTCGCCGTCTTCCGCGGACATTTCCACGACCCCGCCAGCCATCCCGAGTTCGGCGATACCCTCGCGTGGTTGGCGGCCATCGCCGCGGCGGGACAGGTCGGTTCGTTCCTCGCCGCGCTGATCACGCCCCGACTGAGCCGCGCTCTAGGTCCCGGCCGCTGGGTCACATTCCTCATGATCGGCATGACAGCCATTACCGCGGTCTTGGGTCTGTACATCGTCGAGCTTGCGTTCGTGGTGGGCGTTTTGCTCATCAACATCGTTTCGCAGGGCACGAAGATCGTCGTTGACACGTCGTTGCAGTCCAATTGCGCCGATATCTTCCGCGGCCGGCTGTTCAGCCTCAACGACACGGTCTTCAACCTGAGTTTCATCGTCGGCTTGTTCGCGGGCGCCAGCGTGATACCCAGCGACGGCTATGCACCATGGATAGTCTTCGTGACCGCGGGCGGCTATGCGCTGATGTGCACCTGGTTCGCGTTCGCCTCGCGCAGGCATGCCCCTTATGTCCGACACGCATCGCGCCCGGGATCGCCTGCCGGTCAATAGCCAAGATCTAACCAATATCATCGATGGCTATGGGCGAGAAGCAGGACGACTCCGCGAACGGTTTCGGTGACGACGCATCGGACGAGATCTCCGCGCACGACGTCCCGCCTGCGCGCCGACCGGCTGATGACGTATCGGACGAGGTCGACGCGACGAAGATCGACATCGAACCCGCAGGCCCAGCTGCAACCGACATCTACGAGGTGAAACGCCCGCGCCCAGCGGTCGCCGACCCTCAGGACCCTTACGGCGGCGAACCCGCGTGGCTCCAAAGCGGAAGCCGGAAACGCACCCTGATCGGGTTCGCGGCGATCATCGTGCTGATCGCTCTCGTCGCGGGGATCGGCTGGTATTTCTTCCCTCAAGGCGAGGATCCACAAACGAAAACCAGCGGCGAGACGACATCCAAATGCGACGTCACGAAGGCAACTCCGGTCGGGAAACGCGCCCCCACACCGAAACTGACCGACCCACCTCCGCGCCAAACAGCGACGATATCCACAAACGTCGGCGACGTGACAGTGCTGCTGTTCGGCGATGTCGCGCCGTGCGGTGTCGGTAACTTCGGGCACCTCGCGAAGCAGAACTACTACCAGGAGTCGCAGTGCTATCGCGTGACGACCCAGGCCGCCGACCCGACGGTCACAATGCGCTGCGGCGACCACGCCGGCGACGGTTCGAGCAACCCCGGTTACCGTTACCGCCCCGAACAGGCGTTCACGGACGAGGTCGGCATGAACTATTTCGCGATGATCAACGACGACGCCGGCCGCGCCGCGGGCAATTTCGTGTTCGTTCGCGGCGAGTCCAAACCGACGGCCCGCATGGCCGTGATCGGTGAAGTCATCGACGGCTTCGAGGTCCTCGACGAGATCGGCGGAGCTCTCGGTCTTAACTACGACGACAAGCCGCAACCGCCGGTCCAGATCCTGAAGGTCAAGATCGAAGAGGGAACCGTTACGCTGCCGCCCAGCTCGAGTGCGGAGCCGAGCGCCTCTCCGTCGGATGCGCCCACCCGCCCGGGCTCAAGCGGTAGCGACGAACCCGGCGCATCGTCCGGTTCGGACGATGCGCCGGGTTTGCCGGGCCTGCCAACGGGCGAGTGAACGACAGCGCCCGCACCACCATCAGCGTGAAACGACGACGGTGCGCGGGCGTGCACACATTGGTCAGTGCGCGTCGGCGACCTCGATCACCTGGGACACATACTCTTCCATGTCCGCATCAGACAGACCTTCACCGCTGATGATCGCGTAAGTCAACATGAACGACATGTCGGCCATGAAGTTCGGATCGATGTTGTCAAGCAGTTCGGTCTCGCCCCTGATACCGCGGATGATCTTCTCGATCTGTTCGCCGTCGAACTCTTCCGCGCCTTCCGGGTAGCGCTCTTTCATGTCATTGACAAACGCGGCGACCTCGCTCGACGTCGCACTGTCGGGAAACTTCACCGCCACCGCCAGCGCCAGCGCCGCTCCCATGAGGGTGTAGACACGTTGATCACCCAGTTCTGCGGCGATGTCTTGGCGAATGTCTGTGCCGGGTAGGACCGCGGATTCGACAAAGATCGCGTCGTTCGACTTAGTCAAGGGTTGCTCCAGTTCGTTATTTCAGCGATTCACGTACCGGGGTACACCACGCGACGGTAGCCGTGCGGCAGCGGGGGCGGTCGCGGCCTTTCGCGTATGTTCCGCGAATGCAGGCGCTCTGGCGCGCGTCGCGTGGTCTCATCAGGGTGACTGGTGCTGCGATGAATGCGGTGACACCATGCCGAGCAAGGAATCGACCGAAATGGAAGCGTGCCCATCTGGCCATGTCGGTAACTTCTGCCGACCGCGCGCAACCGGCACCCGCATCGTCTCAGGGACGGGGCACCCGCGGATGCTGTCCCGGCGCGTACTGTCCGGCCGGGTTCCAGTCGGCTTCGTTACCGATGGGCTGCGCACCGCCGGGCGCCATCGGCGGCGGTGTCGGGTAGAAGAATTCGCGGACACTTGCGCCCCATAGGCATCCGAACAGGGCTAGCGCGGTCAATCCGGTGAGCGCCGCGACGAACACAGTCGGGGCGAAGCCGCCGCCGAGGACGTCGACGAATGTCCACGGCGAGCCGACGAGGAAGTAGAGCGCATAGGCGACCGCGACGATCGGCGCGGTCCATCTGGCCGTGCGCAAGCTCCACGCCCTGCCTTTACTGAGCGGGCGCATCAGCAGAAGCAGCCATAGCGCAATGACGATTCCCGTGCCGAGCGTCACGGCGGGCGGAATCGCGCCCACCACGCCGAGTTCTTCGGGGGACTGTTCGATGAAGGCCAACAGGCCGGTCGCCATCGCGAAGCTGCCGGTGATGAACTGCAGCTTCGCACCGAGTCCGATCCGTTTTGGCCTCTGGCGGCTACTCATGAGGACGTCGACGGGGGCGGTTTGCGGCCAGGCGTTCTGGTTATCGCCGTACATGGGCCCATTCTTTCAAGCCTGCGGGAACGGCTTGGCGGCGCACGCCTGCGCGAGTGACGGATGGTGTCAGGGTCGTACGCGCGGCGTAGGAAAGTCTGGGCGTTGGGGTGCGTGACACGGCACAGGCATCGACGTACTCTTCGTCCGTTGGGCAATGTCGTCTGACTGTCATCGTGGACCCGACAATCAAACTATGGAAGCAATTCGCGTTGATGACGGGTTTCTCGTTGCGCACCATCGTTTCCGTTGTTTGCGTTGCACCGCAGAAGAGGAGGCAGGCATGTCGCAGTTTCACAGCTTTGTCGCTATGGGGGACAGCTTCACTGAGGGCATGAGCGACGTCGGTCCCAACGGCGGATACCGCGGCTGGGCGGACCTCGTCGCCGACCGGTTGACGGAGACCAACGCGAGCATGACGTACGCGAATCTGGCGGTTCGGGGACGGTTGTTCGATGCGGTGGTGGACGACCAGATACCCGCGGCGTTGCGGCTGCGGCCGGACCTGGTGAGTTTCGCTGCCGGCGGCAATGACGCGTTGCGCCCGAGTTTCCAGCCCGCGAAGATGGCGTCTCGCCTGCATGAGGCGGTACGGGTGTTGACCGCTTCGGGCGCGACCGTGATCCTGCTTACATCGTCGGCCGTCAATAACCGCTTGCCGGCTCCGGGATTCCTGCGCGGTCGTTTCGCGGCGTTCAACGAGATCATCCGGAAGGTGGGTGCGCGTCACGACTCGGTCGTGGTTGACCTTTGGAAAGACGATTCCTTCAACGATCCCCGGTTGTGGTGTCGCGATCGGCTACACATGTCGACGCTGGGACATCAGCGCGTCGCCGATCACGTGTGCCAGGCCCTCAAAATCGATTCTGATCCACAATGGCACGAGAGCTTGCCTCCTGTGGATGCCGAGGGCTGGCTCGCACGACGCCGCTCGGACGCTACCTGGGCACGGACTTATCTGGCACCATGGGTGCATCGCCGCCTCACCGGCCGCTCCAGCGGCGACTCGGTGAAAGCGAAACGCCCCCGACCACTCCCCCTCCATTCCGAGAGTTCGTCATGGTCTTCAAGCTAGTTTTCGTCCTGGTTCTCATCCTGCTGGCAGGGTGGGTTTTCGGTCTCGCAGTGCAGAAGAAACGCAAATAGCCGCCACACTCCAGCGACGGCCAGCCCACCTGTGCCGCCGCGCACAACGCTGCTGTTAGCCGGCGGTAACTAGTACAGTGCTGCGGAAACCTCCCGCATCACGAGACCGCACGCCTCCTCCAGGAAAGTAGAACCCGCATGAGTCGCGCCGACTACCGCAAGCTGTTGAAAGCCACTTTCGTCGAGGATTTCGACGAAGTCGACCGAATCAACGCCGATCTGGGCGACACCGATTGGAAAGATTCGGGCTTGCTGATCGCGGCCGTTTTCAGTGTCGCCATTGAGGAACGTTTCGCTAAGGATTCGAGCCGCAGCGCTGTCAAGGATTTCATCACCGCGGCGCGCGCCGACTACGCCGAAGCCGACAATCCGATCAAACCTCTCGTCGCGGAGGGCGTCGTGCGCGCCGCGCTCGGCGAAGAGGAGCTGCTGGACGGGATCGGTGCCGCCGAAAGCATGCAGGTCCAAATGATTCTCGCCCACAAGATCATCAGCGAAGGCGAGAAATCCCCCGCCGAGATCGACGCCTTGTTGGACCGGGCCGAGAAACTCCTCGACAGCTCGGTGTGAGCGGCTTTTCTGCCCGGATTCGCCGCAACACGCCCTCCGCCTGCCACAGAGTCAACGGCCGTTAGCAATAATGGCCGTGTCACATTTTGCGAAGTTCGTGCCTGTGTGACCAAATGACTGCGGCATGACCTGCGTCGACGATATGGCCAGTTTCCGCATTTGCTTTCGGCCACACCAAACCGGCATTATCTAGTGCCGTGGGACTGCTGCAGAAAC
This sequence comes from Candidatus Stackebrandtia faecavium, assembly GCA_019112895.1. Classification (GTDB taxonomy): domain Bacteria; phylum Actinomycetota; class Actinomycetes; order Mycobacteriales; family Micromonosporaceae; genus Stackebrandtia; species Stackebrandtia faecavium. The sequence continues at coordinate 11,487 of DXIM01000166.1, read as the reverse complement.
TTTTGGGACGTCGCTCTGAAGAACCGGAGCAACCGAAGCCACACGACGACGTGGCGAACGCGCCTGCCGACGACGCCGCTGACGGCGACCCGCCCACAGGCAAAAAGGAGGAAACCGTTACGTCACTTGGTACCTCAAGTGTTTTGAGCGACGCGGCACCCTTGCCCGACACCGAGCAGGCCGCGCCCCCACCCGCCCAGGCTCCGCCCGCCCAGGAATCCGATGAGCCGCATATTGCGCCGGATTCGGCCCCGGACAACGAATCCGATAGCGACGACGAGTCAGAACCCACCGACGCCGACGCCTCAGACTCCAATGACGACACCGAGACCGACACCACTAAAGCCACATCGGACTCCGAACTGACCGTGCCGCCGGTGGAGACGACGACCAAATCCACTTCGGTCGTACGGGACTGCTTCGTTCCGGAGCGTCCCAAACGGGAACTGCTCGACATGGAGCCCCCCGAACCGCCCCAGGATTCGGCGGAGCCGACGACCGACTCGTTGCCTTTGGACGTGTCGGGGTCACCCCGCGCCCAGCTGCGTAACGCCGGCGTCGTCGTCCCGCATATGCAACAGATAGTCCAGCGCGACTCGGTACGGCTGTGGGCATTCGGCGTGCGCGCCGATGAGGCGCTCGGCTGGTGGCTGCAGGTCCGTCAGGTCCACGAACAGACCGGCTGGCTCCCGGTGCTGCTCGGATCCGCGGACGACTGGCTCGATAACGGCGAAAGCGTCCTGCACGAGGGCGACGACGAGATCGCGCGTATGCGCGAGATCAACGCCGAGCAGCTTCTGCAGGACAAGGCCGCCGAAGCCGGGGAGCCACCACGCGGCGTCCCGATCTTGCCGACGCGAGGCGATTCCGATTTCGCGGTCCCGAAAACCGATGGCCTGCTGGGCCTCGTGGAAGCCGAATACAGCTGGGAGATCCCGGCCCTGCTTCCGTGGAAAGGCTCCACGGACTGGGAACTGTACGGCGCCGAGCATGCGTCGATCTTGAAGCGCTGGCATGAGCGCAACGAGGTCGAGATCGTCTCGATGACGTGGGACATCATGGAGCTTTACGTGCCGAGCCCCCCGAGCAACGACGAGGATGTCCTCGCCGCGGCTCAGGAGGTCTACGCGTACTGCCCCGACCTGCTGGCCGCGGGAGTCCCGACACTCGACGACCTCGCGGTCCACATGGTCCGGTCGCGGGCGTGGTATTTCCGCTGGACGTAGACCCCGCTACCGGCTACAGGTACACCTGCGCCTCTTCGGAGTAATCGTCCCGGTCGTGCGCGATGAGCGTTTCTTTGGACAGCGACCACACCGTGTCGTCGACGATGAGGGTGCGCTCGACGCCCGTCGAAACTCCCGCCGAGGAATGATCAATCACTGCTTCTTCGGTGACTTGATCCGATTCCACCTTCAGGACCCGCACCTTGGGATCGGAACCGTTCGTCGGCACGAACAGCAGCGAATCCGGCTCCCAGTACAGGAAAGCGTGCGGCTCGACCTCGATGTTCGAGGCTTCGCCGGGCACGTGGTACTGGTCTATCCGGTCGGGCTTACTGTCGTTTGAGATGTCGAACAGGGACACCTGCAGTCCCATCCGGCCGCCGCTGGTGTCCGCTTCCTGACCGACACCGATCAAGCGGTCCTCCAGCACCGGATGCAAGTATGCGGAATAGCCCGTGATTTTCAATTCGCCGGTCATCTGCGGGTTCTTCGGGTCGGACAGGTCGATCGTGTACAGCGGGTCGGTCTGACGGAACGTCACCACATAGCCCTTATCCCCCATGAACCGGACCGCGAATATTCGTTCTTCCACACCGAGCCCGTTGACTTCGCCGACCCGCTCCATGACGCCATCGCCGATCTTCAACACATAGACCGAACTGCTTTGTTCGCTACCGGATTCGCTGGGCTCAGAGCCGGAACCGGGGATGGTCGTGGCGACCCGCAGGTGGCCGTCGTGTTCCGACATTGAATACTGGTTCAGGAGGTAACCGGGGACCTTTGCGGTCGATTCGTGCGTGGGTGTGCCGGAGCCTTCGATGTCGAAACGGTAGATCTCGGTCGTGGTTTCCCGCGCGGATTCACCGCTGAGCATGGGTCGCGTCATGAACTCCCGCCGGTCGTTGGCGACATACATCGCGTCCGCGGTCGAGTAGACCGTCTCACCATCGGCTTCGATCGACAGCGGGTCTCCATCATCGAGCGCAGCGGTCAGATCGAACGTCAGGATCGTCAATGTCGAGGCCGCGGAGTAGTCGGCGGGCCGAGCCAGGTCTTCGCAACCGACCTGTTTCGTTTCGCCGTTGACCCGATATTTCGGTAGCCAGTCTTCGATGACGGAGTCATCGATGGCGTCGCGTATCTCGTCCCTGTCCTGGGTTTCGAACTGCGGCGATGACCGCATCACGAGCCGGGCGGTGTGGTCGAAGCCGCGCCCGTCGACGAATGCTCCCTCGAACTCGAAGGTGTTGACGATGTCGGGCTCTCCCGAAAGATCAATCATCACCAATGTGGATCTCGCGTTGGATGCCGGCGCGACGGTCTGATTCGGCCAATAGTCTTCCCGGGTCTGCATGATGACCAGGGCACGGTCCCCATGCACCAGCATCTGCGGTTCGTAGCTGCCGGTGTAGTTTCCGACTTCGTGGTGATCGGGAAGGTCGATCGTGTGGGTTTGTTTCTGCGTCTTTGCGTCGACGACCACGAACGTGTCATCGGTCACGGTCAGGATCCGTTTCCCGTCCGTCTTGACGATGTCAGGCTCGTCCACGCCCTCGACCTGCACGTTCGTTTCCGAATGTTCACCGGTCGGCTCCGAATCCGGCGCGCTTTCGGCCGTGTCCTCGACGGTCCCGGGATCTTTCTCGAACCAACCGTCGTCGAGGCTGGCCTCGTAATCATCGAGGTTCGTCTTCGCCGCGTACTGGAGTTGGGCGAGCGCCGCATCACAGGATTCGAACGGCTGGAGCGAGCCACTCACCACCCTCCCGGCGTCGTCTATGACGCCCGTGCAAGCCCCCGCGGCAAGGACGAACACTATCGGGAGGCCAACCTTGCCGAGCTTTGCTATCCGTTTCATGCTCTTCGGACGCCGCCTGGCTACAGCCGGTTCCGCGCTGACGGTTTTGCGTCGAACACCTAACCGAACGGTCAGTGCGTTAATACACATTCGGCGCACCTTTCCCGCGTGAACAGCCGATGTGCGACTCTTGAAGCAAGACACACTAATGGTCGACCGTTCAGTTGATCGTTAGTTCCTCCCCTCATCGTTTAAGGTTTCGAGCCGTGACTGCCAAATCCATGCGTCCGCGCGAGTATCTTCTATGCCGCCCGGAACATTTCACTGTTGAGTACGCCATCAACCCTTGGATGGACACGACCAAGCCCGTCGATACGGACACGTCGGTCAGCCAATGGGAGCAATTGGCCACCACTCTGAAAGATCTCGGCCACACCGTTCACACCCTGGAGCCGGAAGCCGGCCTGCCCGACATGGTGTTCTCGGCCAACGGCGCTTTCAGCGTCAACGGCACTGTCTACGGTGCGCGGTTCCGTTACCCGCAGCGGCAGGCGGAGGCCGCCGTCCACGAGAAGTGGTACCGCGAACGCGGGTGGCGTTTCGTGACGCCGACGCACACCAACGAAGGTGAAGGCGATTTCGCTTACGTGCCGGACCGTGGACTCGCGTTGGCGGGCTACGGATTCCGCACGGACGTGCGCGCGCACTCGGAAGCAGCCGAGGCGCTGCATGTCCCTGTGGTGTCGTTGAAGCTCGTCGACCCGCGCTTCTACCATCTCGATGTCGCGCTGACCGTCATCGACGACAGCACGATCGCGTACTACCCGGGTGCGTTCTCGCAGGCTTCGCAGGAGATTCTGCGCCACCTGTTCCCGGAGGCGATTCTCGCCGACGAGGAGGACACCCTGGCTTTCGGTCTGAACCTTGTGTCCGACAACAAACATGTCGTGATCAACACTGAAGCCACGCAGTTGGCCGATAAATTGTCGACCGCCGGTTTCACGCCCGTGACGGTCAACCTTTCGGAGCTCAAAAAGGGCGGCGGCAGCGTCAAATGCTGCATCGCGGAGCTGCGCCAGTAACTCCTCCCCATACATGACAATCGGGTGACCTTGCATTGCAAGGTCACCCGATTCATCTACAAGGGAGAAGTAATAAGGTTTTTGAGCAGCGGCCCCGTTGCGTTGGCCATGCCGTTTAGGCAAAGCCGCGCGCGTGTGATGCTAACGAGGCCGCTGCAGCCGAAGGGCGGCGGAACTGTTTGGCCAGCAGGGCATCTAGCCGCCACATGTGTTTGCCATGCGCGGCGTCGATCCAGAAGCGGTGCCGATCGCCGCCGGCATTGAATGCGAGTTCGACGCCCGGCAGTTGCGGGTCAGCGGCCCACCGCACGTCTTCCAACTCGGTCATCGCGGCTTCGATCTCGACTCGAACCCTGTTCAGCACCTTCGACTGTTTAGAAACCACCAGCCGGTTGCGCGTCAGCAGCATCAGGTGGTCGCCGGAAACCTGCCCGTCCGGCCTGACGCAGTGCGCCAACACGACGACTTCGTCGTCGTTGCTGATGGAACGCCGCAGGCTCGGCATGTGGCGACTCAACGTGATAGTTGCAAGGCCGGACTCTGCGGCGGCCGCTAGCAACGTTTTCGAAAACCGGTCCATGAGATTGTTCGCCCCACCTTCCTCGCCGGCTTGCGGCATCGTTCTTGTGGAGTTCAACTGAAATCCGCACATGCAAGTTACGGGTTACTCATAGGAATCTACCGATTACTACTTTCGATGTAATGTCGCCGCAAGCTGCACTAATACAGCATTAAAGCACTTATGGCCGGATTTGGATGTCTCAAACGCCGTCGGATTCGCCTGGATTCGAAGCGCCCGGTTCGTCCTGATTCCCGCCGTTCGACTGCGGTGCTTCTTCCTGCGGCTCGGCTTGCGTGGGCGGCTCGGCCTGAGGCTGAGGTGCTTGTTCTTGCGGCTGCGGCTGAGGCTCATCGGCCTCGGGCTCCGGTACTTGTTGCTCGGGCTGAGGCTCCGGCGCTTGCGGCTGCGGCTGAGGTGCTTGTTCCTGCGGCTCCTGCTGAGCAAACGGCTGTGGCGCTTGCTGCTGCGGCTGAGATTCCTCGGGCGGGCCCTGCGGTGATTCTTCTTGCGGCTCCTGACTTGGCGGCTCTTGTTGAGCAAACGGCTGCGGCGCGTGCTTCTGCGACCCGTGGTCCTTCAATTTTTCGCGGAGGCCGGGCGGGTCTGGGGACTCGTTCGGTTCATCACCGTCGGATTCCGGCTTTTCGCCTCGCGGCGCGGTATCGGGAAGGCCGGGAAGGAGCTCGTGCCGGTCCGGACGTTCGGGGCGCTCGCGTTCTCCGCGGTCCGGGATCAGGCCTTCTACGATGTCCGAGATCCGGTCGCGGACGGCGCCCTTGCCGTCGGAGCCGTCGCGTTTTCCGCTTTCCTCCCGATCACGCTGGTCGCCGGGGACGTTGTCGTCATGGCCCAGCCCGAGGCCGTCATCGTTTTTCGCGTCGCCGGCTCCCTGTTTCTTCGCAGCCGATCCATCGTCCGATCCACCATCGTCGCCTTGTCCCGTTTCACCGTCGGGGCCTCGCTCGAGTTCGGTAATGGCGCCTTGTTCCGGATCGTCGACGATGCCGTCGAACGGGACCGGGCCCTTGAGTTCGACCGGAGCCTCACCGATGGCGCCGGGCTCGTCCGGTCGTTTCGATTCCGTTGGCGCATCCTGCCCTGGTTGCGGGGCCCACTCGGGGTCGCTCGGTACGATCACCGGGTCGTGGGGTTCGAGCAGCGGCGACGGCAGATGCGTGCGCGTTTCCGGCGCGTGCGGAGCCGACAGGGTCGCGACACCGCCGACCATTTCCGCCCCGACCAGTATCGAAGTCGATACGGCGACGCTGGACACGAGCACAATATGTCGGCGCATCCGTCCGCGGCGGCGCACCCCATGCGCCTCGTCAAGCCCCGACATTCACTTCGCCTCTTCCATGCCTCAACTGTTACACAGTGGCCGTTGGTGAAATCATTTGACTTCACACAGTATGCAATGCATGCCAGCGGAGTGAAACCCCCTCCGGAGCGAATTCCGTTTTATGCCGATTACCGGATTTATGCATTCAATGTTCCCGGCGTCCAACCCGGTGCGGGTTCCCGGTTACAACAAGGAGTCAATTTAATGATCACTATGTTGAATTCGGCACCACGTCTGGAATGCTGGGGGCACCCCAATAGATGAGGCCATCGCGTAAGACCGGAGACCCCGGGCTTCCGCACACCTGAACAGGGAGGACGTAGATGGTCAACGCTGATTCAAAGCGTACCGTCAAAAAGAAGACGGCGACGCGTAAGAAAAAGGCGGCAACCACCGGCTCGGGCGACCCCGAAATGGTGCAGTTGTTGACGCCCGAAGGCGAGCGCGTCTCACATCCTGAGTATGACGTCTCGATGACCGACGACGAATACCGCGAGCTCTACCGCGACATGGTCGTCGTGCGCCGACTCGACGCCGAGGGCACTGCCCTTCAACGTCAAGGCCAGCTCGGCATCTGGGCCAGCTTGCTCGGCCAGGAGGCCTCTCAGATCGGCTCCGGCCGCGCCTTGGCTTCTCAGGACATGGTGTTCCCGACCTACCGCGAGCACGGCGTGCTGTGGACCCGCGGTATCGACCCGATCATGCCGTTCGGCTTGTTCCGCGGCGTCGATCTGGGCGGCTGGGATTCCCGCAAATACAAATTCCAGATGTACACAATCGTCATCGGCGCGCAGGCACTGCACGCCACCGGTTACGCCATGGGCGTGACCCTGGACGGGAAGGTGGGCTCCTCCGACGGGGAGGCCGTCATCGCGTACTTCGGCGACGGCGCTTCCAGCCAGGGCGACGTCAACGAGGCGTTCGTGTGGGCGAGCGTCTACAACTCTCCCGTCGTGTTCTTCTGCCAGAACAACCAGTACGCCATTTCGGAACCCGTCACACGTCAGGCGAAGATGCCGCTGTACAAGCGCGCCGACGGCTTCGGTTTCGAGGGCGTACGCGTCGACGGCAACGACGTTCTCGCGACCTACGCCGTCACGAAGAAGGCCGCCGACAACGCCCGCACAGGCAACGGCCCGGGCTTGATCGAGGCCTACACGTACCGGATGGGCGCGCACACCACCACCGACGACCCGACGCGTTACCGCGACGCGAGCGAGGTCGACGATTGGAAACGCCGCGACCCGATCACGCGTATGCGGACATTCCTGGAGAACGAGGGCATCGCCGACTCCGATTACTGCGACGGCGTCGAGGAAGAAGCCAACGAGCACGTTCTCCACCTGCGCGAACGCGTCCTGGCGATGCCGGACCCGAACCCGGAGGCGATCTTCGACCACGTCTACGCCGGCGGCTCCGACTTCGTGGAGGCCGAACGCGCCGAATTCTCTGCTTACCACGCGTCCTTCGAGGGGAGTGACCACTAATGGCTGAAACGATGCGTATTGGCGGCGCGGTGGGCGCTGGCCTCCGCAAAGCCATGGAAGACGACCCCAAGGTCATGATCATGGGTGAAGACGTCGGAAAGCTCGGCGGCGTTTTCCGTGTCACCGACCGTCTGCAGAAGGACTTCGGTGAAGACCGCGTCCTCGACACTCCGCTCGCCGAATCCGGCATCCTGGGCACCGCGGTCGGCCTGGCCATCCGCGGCTGGCGTCCGATCTGCGAGATCCAGTTCAACGGTTTCGTCTACCCGGCTTTCGACCAGATCGTGTCGCAGCTGGCGAAGATGCACTACCGCTCGCAGGGCACCGTCCCCATGCCGGTCGTGGTCCGCATCCCGTGCGGTGGCGGCATCGGCGCGGTCGAGCACCACTCGGAGTCCCCGGAGGCGTACTTCGCGCACACCGCCGGATTGAAGGTCGTTTCGGTCTCGAACCCGCACGATGCGTACTGGGGCATCCAGCAGGCAGTCAAGTCGGACGACCCGATCATCTTCTTCGAGCCGCTGCGCCGGTACCAGGAGAAGGGCACCGTCGACATGGACATCTCCTTGTCGCAGGTGGACGACCTGTTCAGCGCGAAGGTGGAGCGCGAAGGTCGCGACGCAACCGTCGTGGCCTGGGGCTCGATGGTGAAGGTCGCGCACGACGCGGCGACGGCCGCGCAAGAGGATGGGCGCGGACTCGAAGTCATCAACATGCGTTCCCTGTCCCCTATGGATATGGAGCCGGTGTACGAGTCGGTGCGCAAGACCGGTCGGCTCGTCGTCGTCCACGAGGCGCCTTCGAATGTCGGTATCGGCGCCGAGATCGCGGCCCGTGTCACGCAAGACTGCTTCTACTCCTTGGAATCCCCGGTGCTTCGGGTCACGGGTTACGACACCCCGTACCCAGCCGCCCGCCTCGAGGAGGAGTACCTGCCGGATCTCGACCGGGTGCTTGATGCGGTCGACCGAACCTTCACGTACTAGGAGGGCCGCCGATGCCGAAGTTCGAACAATTCAATCTGCCCGACCTCGCCGAAGGACTCGTGGACGCGGAAATCATCAAGTGGTTGGTTTCCGAGGGCGACACGGTGACGTTGAACCAACCGATCGTGGAGGTCGAGACCGCGAAGGCGCTCACGGAGATTCCGTCGCCGTACGCGGGCCAGATATCGAAGCTCCACCACGAGGAAGGCGCGACGGCCGACGTGGGCCAGGCGTTGGTCACCTTCGATCTGGACCCCGACGGGGAACCACAGGGTGACAACGGTCAGGCTCCTGCCGACCCGGAGGACGAGAAGACCGCTACGGGCCGCACCGCCGTGCTCGTCGGTTACGGTCCCAAGGACGTGACCGCCAAACGGCGGCCACGTAAGAAGCCGGCGGCCCAGGCGGCTGCCGCCCCTGCGGCTCAACCGGCGGCACCGGCAGCTCCGCCTCCACCACCGCCGCCTCCGGTCCAACCGGCTGCGCCGCCGAAGCCGGCTCCGGCTCATGTCGCGGTCTTGGCTAAACCGCCGGTGCGCAAACTCGCGAAGGACCTCGGCGTCGACTTGGCAACGATCACGGGGACCGGGCCATCGGGCTCGATTTCCCGGGATGACGTCCACGCCGCCGTCTCGGCTCCGGCCGCGGAACCGGCTCCGGCGGCGACGGTCACGTCTGGTGCGCCGTTGGGCGGAGAGGAACGCATTCCGATCAAGGGCGTGCGTAAGGCGACCGCGGACAACATGGTGAACAGCGCGTTCACCGCGCCGCACGTCACGATGTTCTCGACTGTCGATGTGACTCGGATGATGGACACGGTCGCGCACCTCAAGACCCTGCCGGATTTCGAAGGCGTCAAGGTGTCTCCGCTGCTGTTGGTCGCGAAGGCGCTGCTGTTGGCTGCTAAGCGTCACCCGATGATCAACTCATCGTGGGATGAAGCGGCCGGCGAGATCGTCGTGAAGCACTACGTCAACTTGGGCATCGCCGCAGCTACGCCGCGGGGCCTGCTGGTGCCGAACATCAAGAACGCGCACCAGATGACGCTCGCCGAGCTCGCTGAGGCTTTGGGCGACCTGACCTCCGCGGCACGCGACGGCAAGACGCCGCCCGCCGACATGAGCGGTGGGACCATGACGATCACGAATGTGGGCGTGTTCGGTATCGACACCGGCACCCCGATTCTGCCTCCGGGCGAGTCGGCGATCCTGTGCTTCGGCGCGGTGCGCGACACGCCTTGGGTGCATGACGGCGAGGTCGTTCCCCGCAAGGTGACGACCTTGGGGATGTCGTTTGACCATCGGATCATCGATGGCGAACTTGGTTCCCGTTTCCTGGCGGACGTGGGTCGGTTCCTCGAGGATCCGGTCTCCACGCTGTTGGCCTGGTCATAGTCGGCCCGTCCGGTACTTTTTCCGATCCCCGTCGCGTTTTCGCGGCGGGGATCGTTTTGCCTGGTCACAGCGGGTGAGCTACCAAACCCTACCGTCGATTCATCGGTGACATGTTGCGTGGCTCACGGTAATCAAGCCGAAAAACCTTTGTAATAGCGGTCACGTGAGCCCTTTCACCTTAAAATCGATGGCAATTCGCGCGTTCATACGTTGTAATAGATGGGACGAAGCGATACGAGATTCATAGGGGTAAACAAAAATGAGCACCATCCACCGGTTCAAGAACTTCCGCGACCGCCAGGCTCTCCGTCAGGCCCAGCGCGCCATGATCCGTCGCGAGCTGGCGAAGTCCAACGCGGACGCCCAGCGCCGCCAGGTCATGCTCTACTCCAGTGGCTTGATGTAAGCGCGGAAACAAAGACTTAACTCTTCTCTCCCCGGCGCGAAACATAGACGACTGTCGCCCGAATGAACTGTCGCTCGCGCTTCACCGGTGATCACGAAGCAGGGTCGTGGTCACCGGTTTTTTCATGCCTCGACAATTTCGTGTGCCCCACGCCGCCGATACCAGGCGAAACGCCTCGCTATGCGCACCGTCATATGCCACTGTTCAAATCCGGCCACCCGTCACCACCGCGGGGACGGCAGATGCACAACCACGACGGCCCTTATGCGTGCCACAGGCTGCTATGCGTTCACACCACGGGTGCACGCACCCGGTAGCGTGTACTCGACTAACAACGCAGCACGACACAGGACGAGCGACACTCTCCGTGGCCGCTCAGCAGGAGGCGCAATGACGTCCGACCAGAACAACCCCGCGGCGTCGTCGGGAGACCAGCCCGATTCGACACCTGGTGACAGCGCTCCTTCGGAGAACGAGCCGAAATCGCCACCACCGTCGGATCCGGATGCCACATCGGTCATCCAGTCGGGCGACGCTTCGCCGCAGGGTGCCCCGCAGGCAGAACAATCCGCCGAGCCGCCCACAGAAGTGACGCCGCCTCAGGCGCAGCAGGCGCCGGCCGAAGAACAGGCTCCTCCGCCGCCGGCCCCGCAGGAACAAGCACCGCCACCGCCCGCGCCAGCCGAGGGCCAGCAGCCGCCTCCGCAGGTCGCCCCGCAGGGGCAACAGCCTCCTCCACCGCCTCCGGCACCCACTGGAGGGCAGGAACCGCCGCAAGCGCAGCCCGAGCCACCTACCCAGGTGACGCCGCCGCACGGACAGCAGCCGCCTCCGCAGGTCGCCCCGCAGGGGCAACAGCCTCCTCCACCGCCTCCGGGCGGACCGGGCCAAGCGCCACCCCCGGGTCAGCAGCCCGGTCAGGCGCCGCCTCCTCCACCTCCGGGCGGACCGCAGGAACAACAACCATCCGGGCCACCGGCACCGCAGGGCGAACAACAACCGCAGCAGCCTGGGCAGGACAGCCCGCCACTGCAATCCGGCGTTCCACTGTGGGGCAACGCCACGCCTCCGGGCGGGATGCCGGCGCAACAGCCAGGTCAGGCACCGCCCCCGCCGCCTCCGGGCGGACCGGGCCAAGCGCCACCCCCGGGTCAGCAGCCCGGTCAGGCGCCGCCTCCTCCACCTCCGGGCGGACCGCAGGAACAAC
>DXIM01000165.1 GCA_019112895.1 Candidatus Stackebrandtia faecavium | reverse complement strand
GTTCCGCTACTTCGGCATGTCAGTAACTTGCGCGCACGTGGGCTGAGGGCTGGCGTGGCATGTCAGTAACTTATGCGCGTGAGGCCCATGGACCCCACCACGCCTGGCATGCCGGCAACTTGCACACAAGCAACCGGTATCCAGCACCAAACCCGCCATGTCCGTAACTTGCTCGCAACACGCCCTACGGTTCCCCGACCGAGTCCGCAATGGCGCGCAACCGTGCGAGGCATTCGTCGACGAACTGCGGCCACGTTTCCCAGTAGTACGGCACGCCCGCTAGCGCTATCGCCAGCGCCCAGGCCCGCGCCCTGATGCGCGTCGCGGCATCGAGCCCGAGCGCGTCGGCGTAGCTGTGTCGGGCCGCGGCGGGCAGGTCCCACACGGCGGCGTGCTCGCACGTGGGATCGCCGACGGACAGCGTGCCGAAGTCGATGACCCCGACGAGCGCACCATCGCGATGCAGCAGGTTGGACGGTTTGAGGTCGGCATGCATCCACGTGTGCGCCTTCGGCGGGACCTCGAGGGCCAGGGCCTCATTCCATAGTCGCTGCAGCGTGTCCAGGTCGAGCTCGAGGCCGTCGATGCGCCGACACTTCGCGAGATTATCGCTCACGGTTTCGTCGAGTTGAGACAGTTCGCCCCCGCGGTACATCTCGAGGTCGCCGCTGCACGTCGCACCCATCAGGTCGATGCCGTGAAGCGCTGCGACGAAGTCGGCCAGCTGCGCGCCGAAACGTTCCGGGTGGTTGAGCGAGTCCGGTTCGACGGGGCTACCCGGCACCCAGCGATACACGCCCCACGCCAGCGGATAGTCCGTTGTGGCCTCACCAACGGCCACCGGTTCGGGAACGGCAACGGGAAGATGCGGCGCCAGTTTCGGTAGCCAGCGCTCTTCCTTGGCGATATCGGCGGCAACGCCGGCGGTTCGGGGAAGCCGCAGCACGAGTTCCTCGCCGAGACGCAGCATCCAATTGTCGGTGCCGTGCCCCGCGGGACTCAGCGACAAGTGCGACCATTGTGGAAACTGCTCGTCGACGAGCTTACGGGCGGCGACATCGTCGATACTTATCTCGTCGTCATGCATCGGGACATGAAACCACCGGCCAGGACGCGGCCGCAAATGGTTTACCGCGGCCGCGTGCGAAGCCGTGTCCTATTGAGCTGGCTGCGGCCGGGGCGTGCGCGCGATGTAGTCGGCGATGTATTCCGGCAGCGAACGTTTCGGCTCCCAGCCGAGCGCGCGCATCTTCGAGTTATCGGCTTCACCACGGGTGCGTTCACCGCGCAACGCGGGGATCATCGTGTATTCGCATTCGAACATTTTCGCGACGTCGAGCATTTGGCGTTCGTGGCCCGCGCCGATCAAGTAGCCGTCGCCGGAACCATGTGCGGCGCATAGCAGCAGGCCCGAGACGGTGTCGTCGATGTGGGTGAAGTCGCGCGTCTGCGTACCGGGCTCGACAATGGTGAGTGCCTCGCCGTTGCGGTATTGGCGTTCGAAGATCCCGATCGCGGTGGCGTAACGCCCCTCCTCGATCTGCCCGGGCCCGTAAACGTTGTAGAAGTACGTGATGACGTAGTCGAGCCCGTACCACTGACCGTAGTTGCGGATGAGCTCCCCGTTTTTGGCTTTCGTCCACGCGTACGGGTTCAGGTTCTCGTCCTGCCCGTCGTTGCCGAACTTGGAGCTCGAACCGGCGTAGATGAGTCGGGCGTCGTTGTCGACGCAGAATTTGACGACTTCTTTGGTCCCCCAGGCGTTGTACTCCCACACCCGGTCCGGCTCGTCGAGGGACTGCGGGATCCGCGCGTATTCACCCAGGTGGAACACCAGGTCCGGTTTGCCGAAATGCTGGTCCGCCCACAATTTATTGATCTGCGTCGTATTTGAGTCCAGGTACGTGACGCGGGGGTTGTCGACGTGTGCGTCGCGGCGGCCCGTGAAGTAGTTGTCGATCGACACGATCGTCGCGGTCGGGTATTCCTCGACGAGGGCCGCGATCAGGTGACTCCCCACGAAACCTGCGCCGCCGGTCACGACGATGGTGTTGACGTCGTCCATGTTCATTCCCTTCAAGCGTCTGTGCGCGGCCTCCACCGCGCCGCGCACATCCTATGCGTCGCAGTCAGGACCCTAGGTTGCGCAGCTGCTCCAGCTGCTGCCAGTGTCGCGCGATCGCCTCGCGGCCTTGCGGCGTGATCTCCACGCTCGTCCGCGGCTTCTTGCTGACGAAAGTTTTCGTGATCGCCACGAGGCCGCCGTTTTCGAGCTTCGCGAGGTGACTGGACAGGTTACCTTTCGTCAGCCCCAACGCGTTTTGAAGGAACAAGAACTCCACAGACCGAACCCGTTGCAGCACAGTGAGGATGCCCATGCGTGCGGGTTCGTGGACCAGCCGGTCGACGCGGCCGACGTCCGGCTGTTGAGCATCATCAGTGTGCGACATTGGCCGATCCCATCGCCCGGGTCAACCGGATGTGGTCGACAATGCCGACGATCACGAACGCCACACCCAGCGCCGCAAAGTCCGTGGTGAGGTAGCTGGACGTGGTTATCAGACCAGTCAAAGGCACGAAGCTGGACAGCACCAAGAGCGCCAACGCGCCGTAGTGCCAGCCGGTCGCCCCAACATTGGGGTAAGCGACCCTGAAGAAAACCCACAGGCCGACGCCGGCACACAAGGGCGCGACCAGGATCGCCAGCGGCAAGTAGTTGTCCACTATGAGCGCGGGCCCCACGACGGCCGCGATGGCAAGGACGGCGGCGACTTCGAGCCAGACGCGGCTGCGTTCGCGTTTCACTTTTCCGTACTTTTTGTGGTAATAGCCTTGTCCGAGCGCGGCCGCCAACGCGAAACACGTGGTCCCGAATACGGGTCGACTGAAAATGGCCAGCGCGAAGAACCCGATCCCGACGCCGACGTTTGCGAGGCCGAGGAGAGAGTCGTAATCCTCGGCGACGGCCACCGCGTGTTCTATGCGTTCGCTGCTTACTTCTTCTTCACCGGAAATGACGGAACTCCAAGACTGCCGACTGGTTTGTACTACAAACCATACATGCAGTCAGGTCTGCAACGCAAACCGGTTGGCGAAACTCAGCGCCGTACCGCGCGGGCCATCTCTTCCAAACGCCGGACCCGGTCCTCCATCGGCGGGTGCGTCGAGAACAGTTTGCTCAAACCACCGCCCCGAAACGGGTTCGCGATCATCAAATGCGCCGAGTTCGTCAGCTGCCCCTGCGGCGCCAACGGTGCACGCTGCACGCCCGCCGAAATCTTCTTCAACGCGCTCGCCAACGCCAACGGGTCACCCGTCAGCTCAGCGCCGGACTCATCGGCCTGGTATTCGCGGCTACGACTGATCGCCATCTGCACCACCCCTGCGGCCAACGGCCCCAAGATCATGGTGAGCAGCAGCACGATCGGATTCGGGCCGCCACGGCTGTCGCCCCCGATCGGGATGAACCACGCAATATTGGCCACAATCGTGATGACCGACGCCAACGCGCCCGCGACACTCGAGATCAAAATGTCGCGGTTGTAGACGTGGGAAAGCTCATGCCCAAGCACGGCACGCAGCTCGCGTTCGGTCAACAGGCCGAGGATCCCCTGCGTGACCGCCACCGCCGCATGCTGCGGGTTGCGCCCGGTCGCGAAAGCGTTCGGCTGCGAGGTCGGGCTCACGTACAGACGCGGCATGGGCTGGCCGGCCTGCTGCGACAAGCGCCGGACCGTCGCATACAACCCCGGCATCTGTGCTTCCGAGACCGGTTGCGCGCGCATCGCCCGCAGCGCGATCTTGTCGGAATTGAAATACGAATACGCATTGATGCCGATCGCGATCACACCGGCGATAATCAAACCAGTGGACCCGCCGAGCGCGTACCCCAAGGCGATGATCAACCCCGACATCACGCCCAGCAATAGGGCCGTCTTCATGCCGTTTCGATGCTTCATGTCACCACTCCCCACCAGCGCCATACCCACAGGTGTCACAGCCCCGGCAGACGCAACGTCGTCAATAATGATCAACACCAAAAACGCGCATGATCTTCCCGTGTCCCGAAAAACTCAGGGTCAACCAGCAGCGAAGCCCAAAACCAGCTGCGGCGCGAAACCGAGCACCACCACCACGGCGGCGACGGACAACGCAACACCCGCCGTCCACCACGACACCGGCGCAGGGCGCGCGAACCGGCCCCGGCGCGCCGTGACCAAGGCGAAACGCAGGTAATACACCAGGCCGATCACGGCGTTGACCACGACGACGACAGCCAGCCACGGTGCGGCCTCAGCGGCAGGAGCCATGATCGTCACCTTCGCGAACAGCCCGGCAAAACCCGGCGGCAAACCGGCCAGACCGATCAGCGCCAGCACCAGACAGCCCGTCGCCCAAGGCCGATGCCGCAACGCCCCGAGGTAATCGTCCAGCTCACCGCCATCGGCCCCATCGGGGCGCAACGCGGCGACAGCGCTGAACGCCCCGGCCTCGATGGCGACATAGAACACGGCGAAGCCGAGCGTGGCGGCCCGCGCCGACGCCATGAGCGAGCCGGAAACATCCGCCACGGCAAGAACCGCCAACGGCACGAGCAAATACCCGGCCTGGGCGACCGAGGACCACGCCAACAACCTCACGGCCCTGCGCTGCCGCAGCGCCATGAGATTGCCGACCGTCATCGACGCGACCGACAACACCGACAACGCGAAACCCGCGACATTCGAGGCGCCCGCGAAACCGTATGTCACGACCCAAGTCAATGCCGCCACTCCACCCAGTTTCGACGCCGTCGACAGGTAGGCGGCGATCGGCAGAGGCGCGCCGTCGTAGGTTCCCGGGGCCCAGGCGTGCAACGGGACCGCGGCGAGCTTGAATGCGATCCCGGCGATGACAAGCACGACCCCGACCGCGGCGAGCGGTTCCGTCGACGCCGTCAACGCCTGCTGCCACCCGTCCAGATGCAGGTAACCAGTCGCCGTATACAGCAACGCCGCCCCCAACAGCGTCACGGCGCTCGCGGCGACCGAGACCAGCAGGAACGACACCGACGATTCCGCGCCCGTGCGTTCACGTTGCGCCGCGGCGGCAGCCGTGTCGATGTCGGTGCGGGACGTCATCGACACCAACACGTATAGCGGGAGCGTGAGTGTCTCCAGTGCGACGACGATCGTGACAATGTCGCGGGCGTAGGCGAGGACGACGCCTCCCGTCAGCGCGCACGCCAACAGGAACACGTATTCGCCGACCGGCTGTACGGCGTCGCGCCGCCGCAGCTGCGGTACCGACATCGCCAGCACGGCCAGCGTCAAGCCGCACAGGGTCACGACGATCAGCCCCGCGGGTGCGCTCGTGACGTAGGAGCAACCGTCGCCGGTGCACAATGTCTCGATCCCGGCGGGCGTCGCCGTCGCGGCGACGGCGGTCGCGACGATGCCGGTGGCGGCGACCGTCAACACTGCCGCGGCGCGCGCGGCCACGAGATCGGTCACGAGCACCGCCACCGCCGTCACGGCCGCGGCATATGCCGGGAGCATAGCCAGATGGTGGATGGCCTGGGAACTCACAGCAGCATCCCCCATCCCAGTTGCGAATTCGCGATCGTGTGCGCAAGAAGCCACGGTGCCAGCCCCAGCACGACGATCGCGGCCGACATCGGCGCCCACACGAGTACGTCACGGGACGCGGGGCCCGAGTCGGTGATGCGCGCTGCGGCCGAGGGTTCCCCTGTGGTCACTTCGCGGATCATGCGTAGCAGGTAAACGGCCGACAGGACCGCGGCGACCGCGGCGACAACCGCCAGGCTCACCCACAGGGTTCCTCCCCTCTCGAACGCGGCATAGATCGCGAACGCCTCGCCCCAAAACCCTGCGAGGCCCGGTAGCCCCGCCGACGCCAGCGCCGCGAAAGTCAAGACCCCGGACAGGCGGGGCATCGTGTCGCGCAGTCCCGAAAGCCGCGCGAGTTCGCCCGTACCGGTGCGGTCCTTGATGGTGCCCACGAGGAAAAACAGCAGCCCGGTGATCAGCCCGTGCGCGATGCTGCCGTACAGCGCGGCCGTGATGCCGTTCGGCGTCATCGTGGCGATGCCCAACAGGACGAAGCCCATGTGACTGACCGAGGAATACGCGATGAGCCGCTTCAACTCGGTCTGGGCGAGGCAGACCAGGCTGCCCACGATGATCGCGGCGACCGCCAAGACGGCCAGCACCGCGCTGGCCTGTTTCGCTCCCTGTGGCACGAGCATGACGCCGACCCGGATCAGGCCGTAGGTACCGAGTTTCAATAGGACACCGGCCAGCATGACGGAACCCACCGTCGGGGCTTGGGTGTGCGCATCCGGTAGCCACGTATGCAAGGGCCACAGTGGGCTTTTGATGGCGAGCCCGAGAGCCAGGAAGATGAACGCCCACAGCTGCGTCTCGGCCGGGATCCGGTGCCGCCCTTGCGCGATAGCGACGATGTCGCCGCTTCCGGCCTCGGCGACCACGATCAGGACACCGACGAGCAGCAACAACGAACCCAGCAATGTGTACAGTACGAACTTCGTCGCTGCTTTCGCCCGATCGGCGCCGCCCCAGCCACGAATGATCGCGTACATCGGCAACAGCACGACCTCGAAAAACACGAAGAACAAGACGAGGTTGGTGGCCATGAAGACACCGCTGATGCCGAAGTCGACGAGCAACAGCAGCGCCGCCAACTGCGGCCCGCCCCACCCCGGCGGACGCGCCGCCGTGTAAGCGCAGCACAGCAACGTCAACACGCTGGTCAGCACGATCAACGGATAGGAGATCCCGTCGACGCCGAGGTCGAAGCTGAGCCCGATCGCCGGCGCCCACGGCAACTCCAAGCGGTGCCACATCGGACCGTCGCCGGCCCCGAACGGGATCGCGATAACCGCAATAAGCTGCAACGCGGCCGCACCGCAGGCCACCAGCATCGGCAGGCGTGTGGATCGCCGCCACGGACCGACCGCGACGGCCCCACACAACGGGATGATGAGCGCAGCAACCAAGGCGGCCGTCATAGCAGCACCGTACACGCCGTCGAAACCACCGCGATGACAACGATTCCGCCCACAGTGCCCAGCAGATGTCCAGGTAGGCCCCGCCGCTGCGTCACCGCGAGCAGCCGCGCGACGAGATGCGGGGTTTTCGCCCCGGTCTCGATGGCGCCGTCGACGATCCGTTCATCGACGAACTTCGTCGCGGCCGCGATAGCACGTACCGGACGCACCACGACCCAATGCTGCACCTCATCGAGATAGAACCCCCGGGCCGGCACACGGCGCCAACGGCCGAGCGCGTCCGCCGGGTCCGCTCCATCGCGCATACGCCAATAGCCGTAACTCGCCGCGCAGCCGCACGCCGTCGCCGCCAACACGACGACGATATAGTCGACGTGGAATGTGGAATGCGGCGAAAGCACAGGCGTCCACGCGATCGCGCCACCGAGCAGGGCCGGCACCGCCAGCATCGGCTCGGGGTCTCGCATCTCGACGCCTTCGGACCGGCCACCGTCGCCGAAACACGTCAACAACCACGCGCGGGTGCAGTACGCGCCCGTCAACGCGACCGTCACGACACCGGCGACAAACAGCGGCGGATTCGAAGCCAGCGCCGCCATGACCGCTTCCTTGCTCCAAAAACCCGACAACGGCGGCACCCCAGCCAACGCGGCGAAACCGAGCGTCAACGTCCAAAACGTGACCGGCGCGGCACGCCACATGCCGCCGAGCCGCGACATCGCGTTACGTCCCGCCATTGTGATCACGGCGCCGGCGCACAAGAACAAAAGCGCCTTGAAACCCGCGTGACTCAACAGATGGAACACGGCGGCATCGGGCGCCGCTACCGCGACGGCCGCGAACATGAATGCCACCTGGCTCACCGTCGACCATGCCAACACCCGTTTGAGGTCGTTCGTGGCCAGCGCGGCGCACGCCGCCAACAGCATCGACACGGCCGCGATCACCGCCACCACGTCCAAGACGGACGGCGGATACAGCGGCAGCAGCCGCACCAGCACATAGACCCCCGCGGCGACCATTGTGGCCGCGTGAATCAACGCCGAGATCGGTGTGGGCCCGGCCATCGCGTCGGGAAGCCACGTGTGCAGCGGGAACTGGGCGCTTTTACCGACCGCCCCGGCAAGGATCAGCAGGCACGCGGCCGTCACGACCGCGGGATCGAGCTCGCCCACCGAGGCGAGGATGGCGCTGATGCGGAACGTGCCCGCGTGCAAGCCCAGAAGCAATACCCCCATGAGGAAGCCGGCGTCGCCGAACCTGGTCACGAGGAAGGCCTTCACGGCGGCCGCCGGGGCTGCCGCAAGCCTGCGATCGTGTCCGATGAGGAGGTAGGAGCACGCGCCCATGACTTCCCAGCCGATCAGCACCATGATCAGGTCGTCGGCCGTCACCACCAGGAGCATCGCCGAGGTGAAGATGCTGATCTGAGCCGCGTACGGGCCGTACCGGTCGTCCCCGCGTTGGTACGCGATCGAATAGATCTGCACCATGAGCGCGACCGTCGCGACGGCAAACGCCACCGCGGTCGACACTGGATTCAGGGCGAGGTCGGCCGTCAACACCAGGTCCCCGAACGTGGCCCATTCGGACTCCACGACGGAGTCGGCACGCCCCACGACCAGCACGGCCGCCGCGAGCGTCGCCATCCCGGCCCCCGCGACCGCGACAATCCCGCCGCGGACGCGATCCTTCAGGGACGAAAGTAGACCGACGGCTCCGGCCAACGCTGGGGCCGTCAACATGAGCCAGGCCGCCGCGCTCGTCATACCATCTCCCGGTCGTCGACCACAGCGTCCGGGACGGACCGGCGCCGCGAAGGCTGGTCGATGCCGTCGGAATCGATACTTCCGCGTCGCCGATACAGCCGCAGTACCAAGGCCAGCCCGACGCCGATCTCCGCGGCTGCCACAACAATGATGAACAACACGAATGCTTGTCCACTGTGGCCGGTCTGCCGGTCATGCAGCGGAGCCACATCGGCCGTCACGAAAAACAAATTGACCGCCGCGAGCATCAACTCGACGGCGGCAAGCATCAGCACGGTGTTGCGGCGCACCACGACACCGTAAACACCGATACCGAACAACGCGGACGCCAAAACGTAAGGAATCACGGGATGCACAAGGCGACCCTGACACGAATCGTGGTGTTCATGTGCACCATCTTGCCGTGTCCGGCGCTCAATTGCTTGCCCCGCCAAAAGTGTGCTGCCCGCGGGGCAAGCGGGCTCACCTCACCCGCCAATGACGCGGCGGAATGTATGGGCGAAGCGCGGCGACTACCGAGTCAGGACGACGCCGCGAGCGGCGGTTCGGTTTCGGCGGGCTCGCGCGGTTCCTCGCGCATCATGGCGCGCAGCGCGTCCGTGTCGTTGATGCTGTCGTGATCCGATTCGGACTCGTCATCGCCTTGGCCGCGCGACGTCTTGAACCAGCGCGTAGCTTTATCGACTCCGGCGGTGATTGCGGTACCGAATATCGCGATCGCGAACAGCCACACCAAGAGTGCCACGACCCCCAGCGCACCGTAAATCATCGCCACGACCAAAAGTTCGTCCACGGGTGGAAAGCCTCCTCACGACAGTATGGACACGGTACAGGCTCGCGTGCAGGCCGTGTCACGCACGGTTCGTCATGTCTGATCGATAGGCCGTCTTCGGGGGTGCCGAGCCGGTCGGGGTGAAACTGTCGACAGAGCCTATCGCACGAGCGCCAAAAAAGCGATCCTGCCTGCGCAAATACCCGACACGCGGGGTGCCCGGGCACGCAAAAACCCCTCCGTCCGCGCGTATTCGCGCCGACGGAGGGGTCTCACAGGCTCGGCTACTTCGCCAGGAATGTTCCGGCGTTGTTCACCAAGTCCAACAGCATCTGCGGGGCCACACCCAAAAGCACAGTGGCGATGACACCGACAGTGACAGCGGTACCGGTCGCGAAGCTCGGCAACGACACCGACGGCGCGTCCTCAGCCTGCGGCGACAGCCACAGCAGGACGACGACCTTCAGGTACGGGAACGCCAACACGACGCTCGACAAGACACCGACAATGACGAGTCCGACCTGTCCCGCGCTCAACGCCGACGAGAACAACGCGAACTTCGCGGCGAAACCGGACGTCAACGGGATACCGGCGAAACCGAGCATCAACAGCGTGAAAATGACCGCGAACCGCGGCGAACGCTTACCCAGACCGGCCCAACGCGACAGGTGCGTCGCCTCGCCGTCAGAGTCACGCACCAGCGTGACGACGGCGAAGGCGGCGATGATCGTGAACCCGTAGGCGACGAGGAAAAACATCGTGTCCCCGACAGCCTGGCCCAAGGCGATCACACCGATCAGCAGGTAGCCGGCGTTCGCGATCGACGAATACGCCAACAGTCGCTTGATGTCCGTCTGCGTGACCGCGAATATCGCACCGATGATCATCGTGGCTACCGCGATCGCCGACAACAGCGGACGCCATTCCCATTCGAGGCTCGTGGCGGTGGTACCGCCGCCGGAGTCGCCGAACGCCACGTTGAAGACCCGCAGCAGACCGCCGAAAGCCGCGACCTTCGTGCAGGAAGCCATGAGCGCCGTGATCGGCGTCGGCGCGCCCGTGTACACGTCGGGAGTCCACACGTGGAACGGCACGGCAGCGGCCTTAAAGAGCAAGCCCACGGCGAGAAGCCCGAGACCGGACAGCAGCACCACTTCGGACATCGACGAGTTGGCGACCGCGCGGTTGATGTCGACCAGCTGCACCGAACCGGCAAAGCCGTACAACATCGCAACGCCGTAAACGAAGAACGCCGAAGCGAAAGCGCCCAGCAGGAAGTACTTCATGGCCGCTTCCTGCGACAGCAGGCGCCGACGACGTGCCAGAGCGCACAGCAGGTACAGCGGCAGCGAGAAGACTTCCAATGCGACGAACATCGTCAGCAGGTCGCCCGCGGTACAAAACAGCATCATGCCGGCGATGGAGAACATCGCCAACGGGAAGATCTCGGTGGCGCCCGGTTCCTTCGACTTATCGTTGGCGTCGTGCGAGCCCGCGGCGGCGGCCGGGTGCGCGACGAACGCGCCCCCGACTGAGACGCGACGTTCGCTCAACATCAGGATCGTGATGAAACCCAGGACCGTCAACGTTCCCATGAGGAACAAGCCGGGGCCGTCGATCACGATCGCGTCGATGCGTCCACCGGACGTGTCGCGGAACGCCGGGCCGATATTGCCGATGTTGGCCAAGGTGGCGGCGAAGCCGCCGACGAGACCGGCCAGCGCCAGCGGCAGCTGCACCACGAACCGCAACCGTTTGGGCAGCAACGCCTCCAGCAGGATCCCGATACATGCCACACCGAAAACGATCAGCAACGGCAGCAACGCCAGATAATCGAGCTCCGGGAAATTGATTGGCTGGTTGCTCTGCGCAAGAATCATGGTGTTCACTCGCTATCTTCCGCCGTAGCTACTTGACCGGTGGGTTCGGGGTCCGACACTCCAACGGAGTCCAGGGTGTGCTCGACGGCGGGGTTGATGACATCAAGCACCGGCTGCGGGAAGAACCCGAGCAGCAGGATCCCGGCAATCAGGGGCGCGACCACAAATTTCTCGCGCATGTTCAGGTCTTTCTTCATGCCGTTGGCCTTGACCATTTCGGCGTTGACCGTGCCCTGCATCGTGCGCTGATACATCCACAGGACGTATCCGGCCGCCAGGACGATACCCAGCAACGAGATCACGGCGGCCGGCTTGTTCACAGTGAACGTGCCGAGCATGACCATGAACTCCGAAACGAACGGGGCAGTCCCGGGCAGCGCCAACGAGGCGAGACCAGCGATGAAGAACGTGCCCGCCAACAGCGGCACCATCTTCGCGGCGCCGCCGAAGTCCGCAATGTCGGACGACCCGCGACGGGACGCGAGCATGCCGACCACGAGGAACAACAGCCCGGTCGCCAGACCGTGGTTCACCATGTAGAGCACAGCGCCGGAAGCCGACTGCGTCGTGAAGGCGAAAATACCGACACCGATGAACCCGAAGTGGGCGATCGACGTGTACGCGACGAGGCGACGCAGTTCCTTCTGCCCCACGGCCAGCAAAGCACCGTAGATGACACCGACCAGCGCCAAGCCGATCGCGTAAGGCGCGAACACTTGGGCGGCATCCGGGAACAGCGGCAGGCAGTATCGCAGGATCGCGAACGTCCCGATCTTGTCCATGACACCGACGAGCAGGGCCGCCACGCCCGCGGGCGCAGCGCTACCGGCGTCCGGCAGCCACGTGTGGAACGGGAAGAACGGCGCCTTGATGGCGAACGCGGCGAAGAACCCGAGGAACAGCCAGTTCTGGAGCGAGCCCGCTTCCAGCTGCAGCGAGTCCGAGCCGCTGCCGGTCAACGTCGCCCAGTCGAGGACGCCCCCGGAAACGACCCACAGGCCGATGATCGCGGCCAAGAGGATCATGCCGCCGAACAACGAATACAGGAAGAACTTCACGGCCGCGTACTGGCGACGCTTGCCACCGTACGAACCGATGAGGAAGTACATCGGCACCAGCATGACTTCGAAGAACACATAGAACAGCAGGATGTTCGTCGAAATGAACGTGCCGATCATGGTGGCTTGCAGCGCCAGAATGAGCGAGAAGAACACCGGCGAACTGCGTTTCTCGTTGTCCGCGTCGTTCCACGAAGCACCGATGACGATCGGCGTCAGCAACGCCGTCAACGCCACCAGGACCAGCGCGATCCCGTCCACGCCGAAGCTGAGCTCCAAGCCCCAGTCCGGCACCCACGGGTAGTTCTCGGTGAACTGCAGCGCGGCGTCTCCGGCGACGAAGCCGACGCACAAGACAGCGGTGATAACCGCGACCACGCCGGAGAAACTGAGCGCAATGATCTTGGCCTGTCGGGGCTTATCCCGGGGTACAGCGGCAGTGATGGCCGCCCCGATGAGAGGCAGCACGATCAGTGCCGACAGGAAAGGAAACTCACTCACCCGAATGTCACCACCAACAAAGCCGCCATGACGACGACGGCACCGGAAAGAATGGACAACGCGTAGCTGCGCACGAAGCCGGTCTGGAGCCGACGCAGGCGGGTAGACCCGCCGCTGAAGGCGGCTCCGACACCGTTGACGACACCGTCGACTCCCCGGTTATCGACCCACACGGACGCGCGCGTCAGCATGCGTCCCGGCAGTTCGAAAACCAGCTCGTTGACACGGTCGGCGTACAGGTTGGCGCGTGCCGCGCGAACGATGGGGGTACGTGCCGGCTTCTCGACCTCCGCGGTACCGCGGACGAACAGCAGTGCCGCCACGACGACACCGACGATGACGACCGCCATGGTCAGCACAGTCACTGTCATGTGCGACAGCTTGCCGCCGTGCGCTTCCTCGGAACCGAACACCGGCGTCAACCAGGTCACGACCTGTGTCGACATGAGCCAACCGGCGGCGACCGAACCGATCGCCAACACGATAAGCGGGATCGTCATGATCGCCGGCGACTCGTGCGGTTCCTTGATGTCCTCGGTCCAACGCTTCGGGCCGTGGAACATGAGCACGAACAGTCGCGTCATGTAGAACGCGGTCAGGCCGGCGCCGAGCAGCGCGGCTCCGCCGTAGACCCAGCCTTTCCAGCCATCCATGTTGAAGGCGGCCAAGATGATCGGGTCCTTCGTGAAGAAGCCCGACAGCGGCGGTAGACCGATGATCGCCAAGTAACCCAGACCGAACGTGACCCAGGTGATCTTCATGTATTTCCACAGACCACCGAACCGTCGAATGTCGACCTGGTCCTTCATGCCGTGCATGACGGAACCGGCGCCCAAGAACAGGCCCGCCTTGAAGAAACCGTGCGCCAGCAGGTGGATGATGCCCAGCGCGTAGGCGGCGCCGCCAAGCCCGACGGCCAGGAACATGTAACCGATCTGCGAGACCGTCGAGTATGCGAGGACGCGCTTCATGTCGTCCTTGGCGCACCCGATGATCGCACCCATGAGCAACGTCAAGGCACCGATCGACACGACGACGAGCTGCGTCGTCTCGTTGAGGCTGAAGATCACGTGCGAACGCGCGATCAAGTAGACGCCACCGGTGACCATCGTCGCGGCGTGAATCAGAGCCGAAACCGGGGTCGGGCCTTCCATCGCGTCCGGCAACCACGCCTGAAGCGGGAACTGACCGGATTTACCGCAGGCACCCAGCAACAGCAGCAGCCCGATCGCGATGACCGTTCCGGCGCTGATCGTTTGGGCCGCGGCGCCTTCGCTCAAACCGTTGAAGACCGTCTGGAAGTCGGTCGAGCCGACCGCCGCGAACATCAAGAAGATGGCCGCGAGGAAAGCCGCGTCACCGACACGGTTCATCAGGAAGGCTTTCTTACCGGCCGTGGCCGCAGCCGGACGGTCGTACCAGAACGAGATCAGCAGGTACGACGCCAAACCGACGCCTTCCCAGCCGACGAACGTCATGATGTAGTTGTTGCCGAGCACCAAAAGCAGCATCGACGCTACGAACAGGTTGAAGAACGCGAAGAAGCGTCGCCTGCCCGCGTCGTGCTCCATGTACCCGACCGCGTACAGGTGAATCAGGAACCCGACGCCCGTGATCAGCAGTACGAACACTGCCGAAAGCGGGTCGAACAGCAGGCTGGCTCCGATTTCGAGGCCGCCACTGTCGATGAAGGTGTACAGGTCCAGGACCGCGGACTTGTTGTCCAAGCCCGACAGTTGCAGGAAGTACGTCAGACCCAGGACGAACGACGCGAGTATGGTCGCGCAGCCGAGCCAGTGTCCCCAACGGTCGGCGCGTTTCCCGAGAAGGAACAACACCGCGGCACCGGCAAGCGGGAGCGCCACCAGCAACCACATCGAGGCCAGCATGCCGCTGGCGGGGCTAAATTCAATCGTTTCCACGCCGGCTCACGCCCCCACCTTGCAAGCGGGAAAACCCGTCACGATCGCGTCGTCGACGGCCGGGATGTGGGGCGGCCGCAGGAACGAGACACCCTCGCTATTACACAGTCTCAGCTGTGCGTGACCAAGCACGGACACGGCGCTATTCTCCAAGCTGTACATAGACATTCAGTACTTCAGCAGATTCACGTCATCGACAGAAGCCGAACGGCGGGATCTAAAGATCAACATGATGATCGCCAACCCGATCACGACTTCGGCAGCGGCCACGACCATGACGAAAAACGCCATGATCTGTCCGTCCAATGAGCCAGTGATGCGGGAGAACGTCACCAAAGTCAGGTTCGCGGCGTTAAGCATCAACTCGATGCACATGAACACCACGATCGCGTTGCGACGCACCAAGACACCACAGGCGCCGATCGTGAACAACGCGGCAGCGAGCACGAGATAGTACGTGGGCGTCATATCAGGCTCCCTTCAGGACCGCAGTGGTCGGTGCGCACCAAGCGCGACCGGATGGGGTGTGGTGGGGTGTTTGGCTGCGCGCGACAGCAAACGGTGTCGTCATTTCTTCTTGTCCGTTCCCTTCGGCGCGAGATCGTCGGGACTCATGTCCCGTACCGGAACGATCGGCGAAATACTGCGCTCGCTTTCGGTTCCGTCCGGCAACAAGGCCGGGGTCGCGACCGAGTCCGATGTGGCGAACACGCCCGGTCCTGTCTTCGGCCCCGGGTAGTTGCCTTCGAGGAACCGCTCGCGCGACATCTCCTTCTGGCCCTTGTGACCCGGTTTCCGCTCGATGTGCGCCAACAACATGGCGCCGACGGCGGCGGTAATCAACAGGCCCGAAGTGACCTCGAAAGCGAACAGGTACTTCGTGAACAGGTCGGCGGCGATGCCCTTGACGTTGTCGCCGTAAGCATTATTGGCGTCTTCGAGACCGACGGCGTTGACGGCGCCGAGGCCACGTGCCAGGCCGGTGCACAGCAGTGCGGCCATTCCGAGACCGAGGAACACTGCCGCAACACGTTGGCCACGCAACGTCTCCAGCAGCGAGTCCTTCGAGTTACGGCCGACCAGCATGATGACGAACAGGAACAGCATCATGATCGCGCCGGTGTACACGATGATCTGTGCAAAACCGATGAACGGTCCACTCTGCAGCATGTACAGCACACCGAGAGACAGCATCACGGTCGCCAGCATCAAGGCCGAGCGCACGGCGCTGCGCGCCAGCACCATGCCCAAGGCGGCACACACGATGATCGGCGCCAAGATCCAGAACGTGACTGCCTCGCCAGTGGTGACGGTCGCGTCAGCGAGTACGTGGGTCATGTGCATTCCTCCTCACCGAAGACGCAGCCGTGATGACGCAGTCTCCCGGTGTGCACGCACAGATGGCTAGGGCTGGTCACTTGCCGCCTCCTGTCGACGTTCGGCGGTCGAACGCTCGGCGCCCACTGAGGTGCCGGGGTTATCGATGGCCTTCACGTAGTAATCCTTCTCGGAATCGCCGAGACGCATGGGGTGCGGCGGCTGCTCCATGCCTTCCAGCAAAGGAGCAAGCAGCATCTCCTTGGTGAAGATCAAGTCGCGCCGGTTATCGGACGCCAACTCGTACTCGTTGGACATAGTCAACGAACGGGTCGGGCACGCCTCGATACACAGTCCACAGAAGATGCAGCGGGCGTAGTTGATCTGGTAGTCGGTCGCGTACCGTTCGCCCGGCGAATAACGCTCCTGCGGAGTGTTGTCGCCGCCTTCGACGAAGATCGCGTCGGCGGGGCACGCCCACGCACACAGTTCGCACCCGACGCACTTCTCCAGACCATCCGGGTGGCGGTTCAGGATGTGTCGACCGTGGTAGCGCGGCGCGGTCGCGTCTCGGACCTCCGGGTACTTGACCGTCACCTGTTTGCGGAACATGTGAGAAAAGGTGACGCCGAAGGCCTTTCCAGCACCAAACATTGCTAGCCCTCCTTTCCAGACGAACCGTCGGAATCGCCATCCGAGTCACTATCGGTGCTCGACACGGCGGCCGGTTCTGGTTCGCGTTCGGCTTCGATTTTCTTGGTGCGCGGCGACGGCGGGATTTGAAGATCCAGCGGAGGCAGCGGGTGTTTACTCAGACCCGTGTCCGGTTCCGCCGGAACCTTATATTCCGGTTTCTGCGGCCAGAACAGCAGTGCCAGCAGCACAAGCAGCCCGGTCCCGCCGAACAGCGCGATCTTCACCGTCAAGTTGTCGGTGTTCGAACCGGCACGGAAGCCGGCCAGCGACACGATCCAGATCAGGTTGACCGGGACCAGGACCTTCCAGCCCAAACGCATGAACTGGTCGTAGCGGAACCGCGGCAGTGTTCCTCGCAGCCACACGAAACCGAACAGCAGCACGCCCACTTTGCCGAAGAACCACAGCAACGGCCACCAACCGGTGTTCGCCGCGGGCCACCAGGCGTCCGGGAACGGCGCCTGCCATCCGCCGAGGAACAACGTGGTCGCGACGGCCGAAACCGTGACCATGTTGATGTATTCGGCCAGGAAGAACAGCGCGAACGTCAGGGAGGAGTACTCGGTGTGGAAACCACCGGCCAACTCCGATTCCGCTTCCGGAAGGTCGAACGGGGCACGGTTGGTCTCGCCGACCGCCGAGATGCAGTAGATGATGAAGCTGGGCAGCAGAAGCAGCGCATACCAGCTCGGGATCGTGAACGTCCACGAACCGATCGCCAGTTCCTGCCCCTGCTGTTGGGCGTTGACGATCGTGCTCGTTGACAAGCTTCCGGACGTCAACAGCACGGCCACGATCGACAGACCGAGCGCGATCTCGTACGAGATGACTTGCGCGGCAGCACGAAGCGAACCCAGCAGCGAGTAAGTCGAGCCGGCGGCCCAACCACCCAAGACGATGCCGTAAACGCCGAGCGCCGCCGTCGACAGCACCAGCAGGATCCCCACTGGTAGGTCGGTCAATTGCAGCGGAGTCTCGGTCCCGAAGATATTGACTACGGGCCCCAACGGGATGACCGAAAACGCCGTGATCGCACACACCGTCGAAATGACCGGCGCAATGACGAAGACAAGCTTGTCGGCCGTTATCGGCCGCACGTCTTCCTTGAAGGCCAGCTTGATGCCGTCCGCGAGGCTCTGCAGGATCCCAAAAGGACCGTGACGGTTCGGGCCGGGCCGCACCTGCATCCAGGCCACGGCCTTGCGTTCGAACCAGATCATCAAAAGCGTCAGCAGCACCAAGACCACGAAGATGGCCACGCCTTTGATAAGGATGAGCCACCACGGGTCCTGCCCGAAGACTGCCAAACTGTCGTTCACTGTGTGCCTCCGTTATAGGTGGCGATCGATACCACGTCTCCGCTGTTGACACCCAGTCCGCGGAAGACACCCGAGCCCGGCGAGTTCGTCGGCAACCAGACCACGCCGTCAGGCATGGATGTGACCTCGAGCGGCAGCGTGATACCGCCCGTGGCGCTGGAAACCGTGACACCGTCGCCGTTAGCGGCGCCCAGCGACGACGCGGTCGCCTTCGACAGCCGCAACACCGGTGTCGGTGCCGTACCGGCCAGGTGCGAGTTGTTGTCCTGCAACGTGCCGGAATCCAACAGGTGGTGCCAGGTCGCCAGGACGGCCTGCCCTTCCTTGACGTTCGCCGGTTCGGAAGCCGAAACCAGCGGCGCCGACATACGTTCACCCGGAACGGGAACACCAGCGAGCTCGCCGCGGACGGACCGGAGACTGTCGAAACCGAGCTCGACGCCCATGTGGCGCGCGATCGCACCGAGGACCTCGAAATCGCTCAACAGCGACGAGTCGAGGGTCGCCTCGAACGTGCGTAGGCGTCCCTCCCAGTTGAGGTACGCCCCGCCTTTCTCCGCGGCGGGAGCGATCGGGAACACGACGGCGGCGCGACGCGTCACGGCCGTGTGCCGCTGCTCCATCGACACGATGAAGTTCGCGGTGTAGAGCGCGGCCTCGGCTGCGGACGGGTCGGGAAGGTCGAACGGGTCGACGCCCGCCACCAACAGACCACCGAGTTCGGCCTCGGCCGTAGCCGACAGGATCTGCGACGTGTTGCGCCCCTTCGCCGACGGGATTTCGTCGACGCTCCAGTAGGAGGCGAGCGCGCGGCGGTCGGCGTCGTTGTCGACGTCGCCACCACCGGGAAGCAGGTTCGGCAGCAGACCAGCGTCGATGCTGCCGCGGTCGCCGGCGCGGCGCGGAACCCAGCCGAGTTTCGCGCCCGTAGCGGTCGCCAACCTCGCGGCCGCGGTCAACGCGCCCGGGATCGTCGCGAGCCGTTCACCGATCAAGATCAGGCTGCCCGGCGCACGCAGGGTCTCGGCCATGCCGTCGGCACCGTCGGCGTAACGCGACAACAACTGCGCTTCGCCGCCGGGGACGGTCTCGATCAGCGACGCCCCGATCTTCTGCGTACCGCGGGTCGCGTACGGCGCCATGACGTGCGCCTGCAGGCCGTTCTTTTGGTTCGCTTTGCGTAGACGCAAAAAGACGATCGGCGACTCTTCTTCGGGCTCGAACCCGGCGATCAGGACCGCCGGCGCCTCGTCGATGTCACTGAAAGTCGCGGCGTTCGACGCCGGGTGCACGCCCGCGACACTGTGGCCGAGGAACTGTGCTTCCTCGTCCGAGTGCGGCCGCGCACGGAAGTCGACATCGTTGGTTTCCAGGGCCAGGCGCGAAAACTTCGAGTACGCGTAAGCGTCCTCGATCGTCAAGCGACCGCCGGTCAAGACACCAACGCCGCCTTCGGCTTTCGCTTTGCGTAGACCATTGGCCGCGGCGCGCAACGCGTCCGGCCACGTGGCTTCGTGCAGCTGGCCGTCGCTGCCGCGCACCAGCGGCGTCAGGATGCGGTTATCGGTGTTGACGTAGTTGAACGCCCACCGGCCCTTATCGCAGTTCCACTCCTCGTTGACCTCCGGGTCGTTACCGGCGAGGCGACGCTGCACCTTGTTGCGGCGGTGGTCGGTGCGCTGGGCGCAACCGGACGCGCAGTGTTCGCACACGCTCGGCGTCGACACCAAGTCGAACGGCCGCGCCTGGAAGCGGTACTGCGAACCGGTCAACGCCCCGACGGGGCAGATCTGCACGGTGTTGCCGGAGAAGTACGACTCGAACGGTTCGTCTTCGTAAATGCCGACCTGTTCCAGCGAGGAACGCTCCATCAGTTCGATGAACGGGTCGCCCGCGATCTGGTCGGAGAAACGCGTACAACGCGCGCACAGGACGCAGCGTTCGCGGTCGAGCAGCACCTGCGACGAGATCGGCAGCGCCTTCTTGTAGGTGCGCTTGTCCTCCTCGAAGCGGGTCTCGACCCGGCCCGTGCTCATCGCCTGGTTCTGCAACGGGCATTCGCCGCCCTTATCGCAGATCGGACAGTCGAGCGGGTGGTTGATCAGCAGAAACTCCATGATTCCCTCTTGCGCCTTCTTGGCCACAGGAGAGGTCAATTGAGTTTTAGCCACCATGCCCTCGGTGCACTGCGCCGTGCAGGAGGCCAACGGCTTGCGCTGGCCCTCGACGTCGACGAGGCATTGACGGCAGGCTCCGACCGGTTCCAGCAACGGGTGGTCGCAGAAACGGGGGATTTCGATGCCCAACTTTTCGGCGGCACGGATGAGCAGCGTCCCCTTGGGTACGGTCACCTCAAAGCCGTCGATGGTGAGCGTGACGGTCTCAGTCATTAGTGCGCTCCCACCAGATCCGAAGCGTCCAACAACGGCCGACGATGGCCGTCGATGTAGTCGATGTAGTCCTGCTTGAAGTACTGCAGCGAGGACGTCACAGGGGACGTGGCACCGTCACCGAGACCGCAGAAGGCGCGCCCGAGCAGGTTGTCGCAGGCGTCCAGGAGCGTGTCGAGGTCTTCGTGGGTGCCGTTGCCCGACAGGATGCGGCGGTAGATCCGCGTCATCCAGTAGTTGCCTTCGCGGCACGGCGTGCATTTGCCGCAGGACTCGTGCGCGTAGAACTGCAACCAGCGGTAGGTGCAGTACACGGGGCAGTCCGCGTCGGAATAGATCATCATCGCGGTCGTACCGAGGATCGAACCGGCCTTAGCGATGCTGTCGAAGTCCAACGGGACGTCTTGATGCTCGGCGGCCAAAAGCGGCGTCGACGAGCCTCCCGGAGTCCAGAACTTCAGGTTGTGGCCCTCCGGCATTCCGCCGGCGAGCTCCAGAAGTTCCCGCAACGTGATACCCATGCCGCATTCGTATTGGCCCGGGTTGTTCACGCGGCCCGACAACGAATAGATCATGGTTCCGGCGGCGTTCTCGCTGCCCAGGGACTTCCACCAGTCCGCCCCACCCAGCACGATGTGCGGAATCGACGCGATCGTGCCGACGTTGTTGATGACCGTCGGCGACTGGTACAGGCCGTGGGTGGCCGGGAACGGCGGACGCAGCCGCGGCTGGCCGCGGAAGCCCTCGAGCGAGTCCAACAGCGCCGTTTCTTCGCCGCAGATGTAGGCGCCGGCGCCGGAATGCACGACGATGTCGAGGTCGAAACCGGTACCGAGAATGTTCTTGCCGAGGTAGCCCTTCTCATGGGCCTCGGCGACGGCGTGCCGCAGCCGACGGGCCGCGTGCACGGCTTCGCCGCGGACATAGATGAACGCTTGGGAGGCGCGCACCGCGAAGCTGGAGATGATGACCCCCTCAATGAGGGTGTGCGGGTCGTTCATCATCAGCGGCAGGTCTTTACACGTGCCCGGTTCGCCCTCGTCCGCGTTGACGACGAGGTAGTGCGGCTTGCCGTCGTTTTGCGGGATGAACGACCACTTCATGCCGACGGGGAACCCGGCGCCACCGCGGCCGCGGTGTCCCGAGTCCTTCATCAACGCGATGAGGTCGTCAGGGTCGTGTTTCAGCGCTTTACGCAGAGCCTTATAGCCGTCGAGCTGTTCGTACACGCCGATGCGCCACGCTTCGGGCGTCAGCCAGCGTTTGCTCAGCACGGGGGCAAGCTTCGACAGGACTTCAGAAGATGGGCCGCTCATGTGCGTACCTCGTTTCGCTCGCAGTGCCAGCAAGCGGCACCAAACTTGCGCTCGGCCGTTGCCTGCATTACGACTCACCTTCTTTCTTGACAAGCGGCGTGTCGGGGTCGATCTCCGGCGTCGTGATGCCGTGCTCGGCGGCCAGTTTGGCGCCAACCAGGCTCGAATCGCCGGCGCTGTTGTCGGCAACCGCTTCTGGACGGTCGTCGGCCCAACCCGCCAACTGTTTCTGTGTCTCTTTGAGCGTGCACAGCCGCGCGCCCCGGGTCGGGGTGGGCCGTTCGCCGTTTTGCAGTGACTTCGCCAGCGCGACCGCCGCGTCCGGGTCCGTCTTGTCGAAGTATTCGTAGTTGACGGTCATGACCGGCGCGTAGTCGCACGCAGCGAGGCATTCGGCGTGCTCAAGCGTGATCTTGCCGTCGCTGGTGGTCTCGTCGTGGTCGACCCCCAGGTATTCGCGCAGCGCGTCGTACACCTTCTGCCCGCCCATGACGTCGCACAGGGTGTTCGTGCAGACGCTGACGAGGAAGTCGCCGGTCGGTTCGCGCTTGTACATTGTGTAGAACGTGGATACGGCGGCCACCTGGGCTTTGGTGATGCCGATCATCTCGGAGCAGAAGGCGATGCCCTCGTTCGTCACGTACCCATCCACGCCCTGCACCAGGTGCAGCATCGGCAGCAGCGCCGAACGCTGCTTGCCCTCGGGGTAACGGTCCATTATTTCTTGCGCCTGCGCGCGGACCTCTTGTGAATAAGCCATTACCGGTCGCAGCCTCCCATGACGGGGTCGATTGATGCACCGCCGACGATGACGTCGGCAAGCAAGCCGCCTTCGGCGACAGCAGGGATAGCCTGCAGGTTGACGAACGTTGGTTCCCGCATGTGGACGCGGTAGGGCCTTGTTCCGCCGTCGGAAACCAGGTGGATTCCGAGTTCGCCCCGCGGTGCCTCGATCGGGACATAGACCTGACCGGCCGGCACGCGGAAGCCTTCGGTGACGAGTTTGAAGTGGTGGATCAGGCCTTCCATCGACTGACCCATGATCTTGCGCACGTGAGTCAGCGAGTTGCCGGATCCGTCGCCGCCGACCGACAGCTGCGCCGGCCAGGCGATCTTCTTGTCTTCGACCATGATCGGTCCGGGCTCGAGCCGGTCGAGCCCCTGCTCGATGATCTTCAGGCTCTCGCGCATTTCCTCCATGCGGACCCGGTAACGGCCCCACGCGTCGGCGCCGGTGTGCGTCGGGACCTCGAAGTCGTAGGTCTCGTAGCCGCAGTACGGCATGGTCTTGCGCAGGTCCCAGGCGAGGCCGGCGGACCGCATGACGGGCCCGGTCACACCAAGCGACATGCAACCGGACAGGTCGAGGTAGGCGATGCCTTGAGTACGTTCGCGCCAGATCGAGGTGCTTTCGAGCAGGTCTTCGTATTCGCCCAGACACTTGTACAGGTACGTGCACAGCTCGCGCGTACGTTTCACGGTGGCTTCATCCATGTCCTGGGAGACGCCACCGGGACGCACGTACGCCATGTTCATGCGGAGCCCGGCCACGGCCTCGAAAATGTCGAGGATGTATTCGCGGTCACGGAAGCCGTACACCATCATCGACAGCGCGCCCAGTTCCATACCAGTGGTCGCCAAGCCCACGAGGTGGGACGCGATCCGGTTCAGCTCCATCATGATGACGCGAAGCGTCGTGGCGCGTTCCGGAACCTCGACGCCGAGCAGCTTCTCCACCGCCAGGCAGTAACCGACCTCGTTGAAGATCGGCGCGAGATAGTCCGCACGGGTCACGAACGTCGTGCCTTGGGTCCAGGTCCGAAACTCGGTGTTCTTCTCGATCCCGGTGTGGAGGTAGCCGACGACCGGACGGATCTCGCGTATGGTCTCGCCCTCCATCTCGATGACGAAGCGCAAAACACCGTGCGTCGACGGGTGTTGCGGACCCATGTTGACGACGAGACGCTCGTCGCTGATCGGGTCACGACCATCCACTACCGAGTCCCAGTCGCCACCAGTAACGGTGAAGACCTTGCCCTCAGTCGTGTCGCGGGATTCCGCGTAGGCATCGGAGGTCGGTTCTTCAGGTGCCATAGAGCGCCACCTTTACGCGTATGGCAGCCGCAGTCGGCTGCATCACGAACTGCTTGCTGGTGAACTGTCGGACAGTCACTTATAGGACCTCCGCTCATCGGGCGGCGGAATCTCCGCGCCGTTCTTGTATTCCACGGGTATGCCGCCGAGCGGGTAGTCCTTGCGTTGCGGGTGACCCTCCCAGTCGTCGGGCATGAGGATCCGGGTCAGGTTCGGGTGCCCATCGAAAAGCACACCGAACATGTCGTACGTCTCCCGTTCCTGCCAGTCGGCAGTGGGATAGACGGACGTGACGCTGGCGACATGCGGGTCCTCGACCGTCACCGCGGTTTCGAGCCGCACGACGCGGCGGTAAGTCATGGACGTCAGATGGTAGACGACGTGCAGGCGCTCGAGCTGGCTCGGATAGTCGACGCCCGAGACGCTGTTGCACAGCTCAAACCGCAGGTCTTCGTCGTCACGCAGCAGCTGACAGGTCTTCGCCGTCAAGTGCGGCGCAATGTGCAGCGTCAGTTCGCCGCGGTCGACGACGACGGCCTGGATGGTGTCCGGTTCCGTCTTCTCGACGATCAGGTCGACCAGCTCGTCAAAGTAGCTGCCGTACGGCCGCGACGAAGCCACGACGGCCGCCGTCGGGTTGGGGCGCACCAGGCCGCCGTAACCGGACGTGTCGCCGGTACCGCGGACTCCGAACAGGCCGGTGTCCTCGTTTTCGGGACTCATGATTCACCTCGTGGGCTCGAAATGCGCGGGAAGAAACAAGACATGCTGATCAATCCACCTTCACGCCGCGTTCGGCCATCCAGTTCTTGATGCGCAACTGTTCGGTCGTGCCGGTCTTGGCAGCTTCCAGCCACTGCTTCTTCTTCTTTTTGTTGAAGAAGTAGCTCGACGGCATCTCGCCCGGCTTGACCAGAGGCGGTTCCTTGGCTTCCTGCTGCTCGCGGCGCTTATCACCCAGCGGCTCGTGCAGGATCTTGTCGTGCAGACGCAGGATCGTGTCCAGCAGCATCTCCGGCCGCGGCGGGCACCCGGGCAGATAGATGTCGACGGGCACGACGTGGTCGACGCCCTGCACGATCGCGTAGTTGTTGAACATGCCGCCGGAGGTGGCGCACACGCCCATCGACAGGACCCATTTCGGTTCCGGCATCTGGTCGTAGATCTGACGCAGGACCGGCGCCATCTTCTGCGATACGCGACCGGCCACGATCATGAGGTCTGCCTGACGCGGCGACGGGCGGAACACCTCCATGCCCATTCGGCCGGAGTCGTATCGGGCCGCACCGGTCGTCATCATCTCGATGGCGCAGCACGCGAGACCGAAGGTGGCGGGCCACAGCGATGCTTTACGGGTCCAGTTCGCTAGCGCCTCGACCGTGGTCAGCAAGACACCGCTGGGCAGTTTTTCTTCAATACCCATGTCTAATCCCATTCCAATCCACCGCGCCGCCACACATAGATGTAGGCGATGAAGACCGTGATGATGAACAACACCATCTCGACATAACCGAACAGACCGAGGGAGTCGAAGGCGACCGCCCACGGATACAGGAAAATGATCTCGATATCGAAAATGATGAAGATCATCGCCGTCAAGTAGAACTTGATCGGGAACTTGCTGCCGCCGGGGGTGGGCGGTGGTGGTTCGATACCGCACTCGTACGGCTGCGCTTTGGCGGCGTTGGCACGCCTCGGGCCGACAAGTGGTGCGATCGCCACCGAAAACACCGCGAACGCCGCAGCGATCGCAAACAACACAACGATCGGTACGTAAAGTTCCATCGCTAACGCCTACCTACAGTGCCCATAATTGTCACCCTTAGTGGTCGGTCGGAGATCATACGGCTGGCGCCGCCTTTGACAGTCCGTTGATGACCCTGTCCATGGCATCCCCACCGCGCTCTTCGGTGAGGTTCGCCAGAAGTTTCAAGACAAACCGCATCAGCAGCGGGCTCTTCAAGCCGTACTGCGTGCAGAGCTTCATGACGGTGGGGTTGCCGATGAGTTTGACGAATGTCCCGCCCAACCGGTAGTAACCGCCGAAGCGTTGCGACAGCTCGCGCGGGTAACCGCGCAGCACTGCTTCGCGCTGTGGACCGGCCGGCTTCGTCAGGGCGTCCGCGGCGAACTGCGCCGCCACTTCGCCCGACTCCATCGCGTACGCGATGCCTTCGCCGTTGAACGGGTTCACCATGCCGCCGGAATCCCCGACGAGCAGCAGACCCCGCGTGTAATGCGGAACCCGGTTGAATCCCATCGGCAAACCGGCACCCCGAATGGGGCCGTCAGCGTTCGATTCATCACGCATTCCCCATTCCTCGGGAGTCGTCGTCAACCACTCGTTCAGGAGTTTCCGGTAGTTGGTCTTACCAAACGCTCCCGACGAGTTCAATACACCCAATCCGACGTTGACTCGACCGTCACCGAGGCCGAAAATCCAGCCGTACCCAGGCAGAAGCGTGTCCGGGTCGCTGGCGCTGCGCAGTTGCAGCCACGATTCCAGGTAGTCGTCGTCGTGCTTCTCGGCACTGTAGTAGTAGCGGCGCACGGCCACACCAAGTGGGCGATCGTCGCGCTTATTGATGCCCATCGCGAGCGCGAGACGGCCGGAGACGCCGTCGGCGGCCACCACCAGCGGCGCGCGGAATTCACCCGGTTCCTTATCGCGACCGATCTTGGCCTCGACGCCGCATACGCGCCCGGCGCGGTCGAAGATCGGCGCCGTCACGTTGACGCCGGTGCGCAGTCGGGCTCCCGCCGACGCGGCCTGCTGGGCAAGCATGTCGTCGAAATCGAGTCGCGTACGGGTGAGGCCGTAGTTGGGGTACGCATCGAGGCTGGGCCAGTCGAGAGTGAGTTGCGTTTCCCCGGCGACCACCCGCAGACCCTTGTTGTGTCGCCAACCGTTGGCGGGGCTGGTGTCGATACCCATGCGGATGAGCTGCTGCACCGATTTCGGGGTCAGGCCATCACCGCAGACCTTCTCCCGAGGGAACTCGGTCTTTTCGAGTAGGAGAACGTCCAGGCCGTGGCCGGCTAGATGGTATGCCGCCGCCGACCCGCCTGGTCCTGCGCCGACGACGATGACGTCGGCGTCCATGGACTGTTGAAGACTGCTGGGCACGGTGTCCTCACGGTGCTAATAATTGCTGAGTGGTTTATGTCGTACCGCGTTATGTAACGAAGCATATGAGGTTTGTGAAGGCATTCACAAGGGTCTTTTAGTGTGCAGTCTAGGACCTCCCAGAAGAGCCATCAGCACTTAGGCAAACCTAAGTCTCCATGGGCTGCGCGTTTGGTCGCACCTATCTATTACGCTTGGTCCGGCGTCACGCCTAACGGGTGCCACGCTCTCATACGCACGAATGGAAGCACATGTCATACCCACCACAGCAACCCGGATACGACCCGCAGGACCCTAATCTCGGCCAGCAGCCGGGATACGGGCAACCCGGTTACGGCCAGCAACCGGGTTATGGGCAGCAACCCGGTTACGGGCAACAGCCTGGATACGGTCAGCAGCCCGGTTACGGGCAACAGCCGGGCTTTCAACAGCCCGGATTCCAGAACCCGAACGTCGACCAGTACGGCAGGCCGCTGTCGGACAAGTCGAAAATGGTCGCCGGACTCCTCCAGCTCCTGCTGGGCAGCTTCGGGGTCGGTCGTTTCTACACCGGGCACGTCGGCATGGCGATCGGGCAGATCGCGGCTACATGGCTGACATGTGGGCTCGGTGCGATATGGCCGCTCATCGACGGCATCATGATCCTCGTCGGCAGCGATCAGACCGACTCGGACGGCAAAATACTTCGAAGTAACTAAGACGTTCACGCGAAACGGCCGTCTCCCCCACTGCGGGAGGCGGCCGTTCGTGCGCGGAAGCTAGGGCGCCGGTTTGAAACCCCGATGCAGCGCGACCGCTCCCCCGGCGAAGTTTCGCCACGCCACCTTGGCGAATCCGGCGTCCTGCACCCAACGGGCGAACGCCGCCTGATCCGGCCAGGCGCGCACCGATTCGGCGAGATACACGTAAGCGTCCGGGTTCGACGACAGTGCCTTCGCCAGCACCGGGAACCCACGCATGACGTACTCCATGTACACGGTCCGGAACGGACGCCAAGTCGGCGTCGAGAATTCGAGGATCGCCAGTCGGCCACCCGGTTTGAGGACCCGATACATCTCGGCCAGACCTCCCGCGAGGTCCTGCACATTGCGGATGGCCATCGAGATCGTCACGGCATCGAAGGTCTCATCGGGAAACGGCAACGCCGTGACGTCGCCGGCGATGAGGGGAACATCACGGTCTTTACCTACCGCGAGCATGCCCAACGACAGGTCGACGCCCGCGACCCACGCCCCCGAACGCGCCAGCTCCTCCGTGGACACACCGGACCCGGCCCCGAGGTCGAGACACTTGTCTCCCGGCGCCAATCCAAGGGCTTTGCGTGTCTCTCGCCGCCAATACCGGTCCATCCCCAGCGACATCAAGGTGTTCATGCGGTCGTAGCGTTTGGCGACCCCGTCGAACATCTCAGCGATCTCGTCGGGGTCCTTGTCTAGCGATGCGCGACTCATGGCGTCAAGCCTTGCACAGGCGACACGTACGGCTCACGGGGCAGCCACCGCGGGAATCATTCGTCGTGGAACCATGCGCGGCCGCCCAGCACAGTCGCGACACATGCGCCGCCCGCCGCGTCGACCATCGCCGCGTAAGGGTCGGTTCCGGCGTCGACGTCGAAAGCCGCGAGGTTGGCACGCGTCCCCGGCTCCAGCACACCGAAATCGCGTCGGCCCATCGCCACCGCTCCGCCTTGAGTGGCGGCGCGCACGAGCCATTCATCCAGGCCGTCGCCAGCGTCGCCCTGTTTCACGGCGAG
Organism: Candidatus Stackebrandtia faecavium; assembly: GCA_019112895.1. GTDB lineage: Bacteria > Actinomycetota > Actinomycetes > Mycobacteriales > Micromonosporaceae > Stackebrandtia > Stackebrandtia faecavium. The sequence goes on along the minus strand of DXIM01000165.1, from coordinate 19,867 downwards.
GTCGCGCAGCACGGGCAACTCCGCCGCCACATCGAGGTCCGGCGCAGAAGCGCGCGAATCGGTACCGACCGCTACCGGATGCCGTTCGGCGCGGTACGCGGCGACGGGCGCCTCCCCCGCGCCAAGCCGGTCGTTGGAGCGTGGACACAGAGCGACTGCGGTACCGCGGTCGCGCAGCAGTGCACGGTCGGCGACGTCGAGATGGACGCCGTGCGCCACGTGCGAATCGGCGCCGAGCAGTCCCCAACGGTCCATTTCGACGGCCGGCGATGCGCCACAACCACCGTCGAGCAACTCGAAGGCGGTATCGACGACGTCGCTGAAGGCGCCCTCGCCCGCGCGGACGTAAGCGTCTTCGTGCACCGTCTCGGCCAGGTGCGGATGGAGCCGCAGTCCGCGTTCGCGCGCGATGCGCCCGAGGTCCTGCCCGACGGCGGTCCCCAAGGTGTAGAGAGTGTGGGGGCTGATGCCCAGCGTCCAGCCGTCACCGGGCGGACGGGAGAGGATGCCATCGACGACGGCGAGGAAAGCGTCGCGTTCCTCTTTCCACCGCGGAGTGTCGATATAGCAGGCTTCGAAGTAGAAGGAACCGGAAAGCCCCGAATCCAGCAGCTCCGGTAGCGCATCCGGCGGTGTAACAACATCGGCGACCGCGGTGACGCCTGCCCGCAGCGACTGGGAGACCCCCTCGCGTGCCGAAGCCCGCCAATCCTGTTGCGTCATCGTGGCGTTGCGAATCGCGAAGTCCTGGATCCATTCGAAGAAGGACTTACCGTTCGCGTAGTGGTCCGCATAGGCCGAGTAACACAGGTGAGTATGGGCGTTCACCAGGCCGGGCATCAGCAGCGGTCCGGCGTCGATCACGCGCCCGGGCGGCATGTGACGAACATGACCAACCGCCACGATCGTGGCGTCATCGACCGCGACGGCGCCGTCACGAATCGGTGGCCCACTAATGGGCAGCACCGTCGCGGCACGATAAATCTCCACCCGTTACTTCGCCTCGACGACCGGCAACGCGATCGACGACACGTGCGAACGCACGCGGGTATCCGTCGGGTCATCGTCGGGGGTGTAGTGCACGGCCAGGTGTTCGTACAGGGTGTTGCGCTGCGCCGGAATCCGGCCGCCGGCACGGATCATGTCGATCAGCTCGGCCAGGTTCGAGCGGTGGCGGGCCCCGGCCGACGAAATCACGTTCTCCTCCAACATGATCGAACCGAGGTCGTCCACGCCCATGTGCAACGACACTTGTCCGGCCGCCTTCCCCGTCGTCAGCCACGACGACTGCAGGTGCGCGATCTCGTTGAAATACAGGCGCGCCACCGACAACATCCGCAGATATTCCATAGTGGTCGCCTGGGTGTGGCCCTTGAGTTTATTGTTCTCCGGCTGATACGTCCACGGGATGAACGCCCGGAAACCACCGGTGCGGTCGTGCACGTCCCTGATCATCCGCAGATGCTCAATGCGTTCGGCGTTCGTCTCGCCCGTGCCCATCATCATCGTGGCGGTCGACTCGAGCCCCTGATTATGCGCCAGCTCCATGATCTCGCACCAGCGTTCGCCCGACTCCTTCAACGGCGCCAAGGCTTTGCGCGGACGCTGAGGCAGCATCTCCGCACCGGCACCCGCGATCGAATCGAGGCCCGCGGCTTTGATCCGCTTGATCGCCTCCTCGATGCTGACGTCCGACACCTTCGCCATGTGACCGATCTCGGACGGGCCGATCGAGTGAATCGCCAGCTGCGGGAAATCGCGGGTGACCGCCGAAAACATTTCCTCGTAATATTCGACGCCGTAATCGGGGTGGTGGCCACCCTGAAGCATGACCTGCGTCGCGCCCAGATCCACGGCCTCCGCGCAGCGACGCAACACTTCATCCAGGTCGTGGCTCCAACCCTCGGAGTGCTTCGGCGCGCGGTAGAAGGCGCAGAACTTGCACGCGGTCACGCACACGTTCGTGTAGTTGATGTTGCGGTCGATCAGGTAAGTCACGATCCCGTCGGGATACCGACGTTTCCGGACCTCGTTGGCCGCCTCGCCCAACTCGTGGAACGGTGCTTTGGTGTACAACAGCAGCGCTTCGTCAGTGCTGATGCGCCCGCCGTCGGCGCCGCGCTGCAGGATCTCGGCTATCTCGCTTGACACGTATTCGAGAGTACGTGGCGATTGCGGCAATAGTTAACATGAGCCCTGTGCGAGGTCGCGAAGACAACACCGAAGACGCGGCACCAATGCCGTCACCGTCCGATGACGGCGAAGCCGAAACCGCAGTCGACGTCGAAGTCAAGACGAAGCCCCGAGCGGGTCGCGGCTCGGCGCATCCGAAACTCTTTGTGCTGCTGACCTGTGGATTCGTGGCCTGTTTGGTTTGTGTGGCGGGCGCTTTCGGCATCGGCGGGATCGCGGTCATGCGCACGGCCAACCTGAAGACCGCGATCGAAGACATCGGCGTTCCCAGCGGATGGCACCTCATCGAACAGTCCACTTTGCCATGGGGAGCCAGCACTCACGCGACGGGCCCACGCGACGACGCCGCTTTCGCGAACTGGCTGGCCCAGCTGGACATCGGCAGTTCCGGGGAGGCGATCGCGGCCTGCCTGTCCTCGCCGGAACCGTGCGTGCAGGAGTTCGAACACCAGGGATTCGACGCGGTCGCGACCTTCGGCGCGGACGACCAGCGCGCGGAGTTGACGATCGAGGTCGGTTAGCCGCCGCACCGCGTTCGGCACGGAAACCGGTCACCGTTCCCATGGCGTTATCCGCGCGGCAGGCATTCCTGCGCTGAGGTCGGGGCCGATCAGGGCGCCGAGGTCGAGGGCTCGCCGGCGTCGATCGCCCGAGCCGCCTGCGACAACAACCGCGACGTGACCTCGCCGTGCGTCAACGTCAACAGATGCCCGGCGCGCGGCACCGTCACCAGCTTCGCGTCGCGGCTGGACTCGACGAACGTTTCCTCGTCGACGCGGAAACTGTCCCGGGCGCCGTTGATGAACCAGACCTTGTGCGGGTACGCGCGCAGCGCGTGCAGGACATCGAAGCTGGTAACGGCGGTGATGACATCGGGGACGGCCGCGGTGTGAAGACCGCCCGCCGTCACGGCCGCCGCCGATTCGGCGCCGAGCCGCAGCCGCAGCAGACCGCGCTGCACGAATTCGCCGCGGCGGCCCGCAAGCTTCGCCAGCATCCGGTACCGGGTAGCGCGTTGTGGGTGCGGCACGGCAGTGCAACTGAACGCGACCACACCGGCCACCGCATCGGGATGCCGCTGGGCCGCCGCGATCGCCGAATAACCGCCCAACGAGATCCCCGCGACAATCGCACGCCCGCCGACGGAGGCGATCGTGTCCGCGACAGCGTCAGCCGCTGCCTCCATCGTGAACCTCTGGCCGGCCCGCTCTCCGTGGCCGGGCAGGTCGATGGGCACAACCCGCCGCTGGCTTGTGAGTTTCGCAACATGCTCGTGCCACATCGTGTGCGTCAACCGGATCCCGTGGAGCAAAACCAGCGGTAGCGCAGCAGCCATACGTTCCTCTCGGACCGCGATCTCCGGCACACACGGCTGAGTTCGCCTGACACAACGCGGTCAATTTTCCGGCATTGACGCTACGGCACCAATTCGCGAGACAGGATTGTCATATGCATAACCCGCGTTGTGCCGAGCCTGCGCCGCGGGTAGCCGTCCTCCATCGGAAGGAGCCGTGACGTGAATACGAAGTTCATCCAAGGCGAGCCGTGCTGGATCGACGTCTCCGCTACCGACGTGCATGAGGCGGCGCGTTTCTATAAACAGCTGTTCGGCTGGCAGACCAGCAACGTGGGCACCGCGGAACATCCGTATATCGCTTTCACCCAATCCGGTAAGCCCATCGGCGCGGTCGGCGAAGTCCACGAAGACGACGACCCGCGATGGACGCCATACTTCAAAGTCTCCGACATCCACGGCATGCCCGAAGCCGTTCAGGACGAGGGCGGTTACGTGATGGTCCTGACGCAGCAACTCCCGGGCAACCGCTCGGTGGCGCTGTTCAGCGCGCCCGATGGCGCCCGCTTCGGCGTGATGGAAGGGCGCAGCGACAACACCATGCAACTATGGCGCGTCGAAGGGGCCGTACATAGCTTCACGCTGATGGCGAAGAACTCGAACATCTTCGCCTTCTACAACCGCCTATTCGGCTGGCGGTTGACGCGCGGTATAGCCGGGGCGATGCTGCGCAACCCGAACTCCTCGACGGCTTTCGGCCACATGCATGTGGTAGATCATGCGGCGCGCGGTTTCGCGTCCGAATGGATCACCAATTTCATGGTGTCGGACGTGGCCGATTCCGCGAGGTTGGCAACGAAGCTCGGTGGGGAGGTCATTACCGGGCCGGTCGTCCTACCCGGCGGCATCCGTGTCGCCACCATCAACGATCCGCAAGGGGCACGTTTTTCGGTCATGAAGGTCGGCTGAAGTTCGCGCCACAAGGCCGGAAGGGGCCCAAAGCAATGAGTCACGAGTTTTACGATTCGGAGCCATATTGGCTGGATCTGCCGACGCAACGGCCGAAGGACACGATCGCGTTCTATTCGGAACTGTTCGGCTGGCAGCCGCACGACATGGGCGAAGAATATGGGCATTACACGATGATGCTCAAAGACGGCGAACAGGTTTGCGCGATCAATCCCATGGGCGCGCCCGGCACGGCCAGGTGGGAGCTGTACTTCAAGGTTCCCGACGCACACACCATGACCAAGGCCGTCGAGGCGGCCGGAGGTACCGTCACATACGAACCCGCGGACGTCGGCGATTTGTGCACGATCGCAAGGTTCACCGACCCCAGCGGGGTTGCTTTCAGTGTCTCTCAACCGAAAGAACACACGGGGGCGCAGGTATGGGACGAGATCGGCGCCGTCACCTGGATCGAACTCATCAGCAACGATTCCGCCACGGCGTTGCACTTCTACCGGCAGGCCCTGTCGATCGACAGCGAGCTCGTCAACATGGGGGGATCGAACTACAACCTGCTGTCGGCGCCGGGCGCCCAGCGCGCCTTCGGTGGTGCCGCGGAGACCGCGGTCGACATGGGGCCACGCATCTGGCTGCCGTATTTCAAGGTCGCTGACTGCGACGCTACGGCCGAGGCGATGATCCGCATGGGCGGGAGCGTCGGTATGAAACCGATGTCGATCCCGAACGTCGGCCGTGTCGCGGTCGGGCACGACCCGGACGGCCCCACCTTCGGAGTCATCTCCGACGAATAACGCACCAAAACGCGGCGGTGCCTTCAAAGGCGCCGCCGCGTTTTTCATGGCCAACAGCCGTGCCAATATCTCGCATCGCCGTGCATGGTCGAGCGGCCGTCGTTCAATATATGGCGAACGACCAGCAGTCTTACCTACCCCCGTATGGGCCGGAGGCGACCGTGTATCGACGTTTCATTGACGGAGAACCCTGCTGGGTCGAAGCCAGCGTGATCGACCCCGTCAAGTCAGCGGAGTTCTATCGACAGCTCTTCAATTGGGACAGCGAAGCCCTTGGCCCCGAATTCGGCAACTACACGCTCCTGTCGTACCGGGGCGCGACCGTGGGTGCGCTCGGTTACGCGGGCCCGCAGCAACAGCCCTGGTGGACTCCCTATTTCAAGACGTCCGATGCGCGCGCGTTGACGCAGCGGGTGGAGACAGCGGGCGGCTCGGTCGACGTACCCGCGACGGAAGTCCCGGGTGTGACCATTTTCGCGGTGTGCACCGCCCCCGACGGCGCCGGTTTCGCCGTCTCGCAGTCCGATAACGAAGACATGCAGCTGTTCCGGGAAACCGGGGGCGTCGATAGCGTCACGCTGCTTGCGGACGCGGCCGCCGCCTTCGATTTTTACGAGACGGTCTTCGGCTGGGAACTGACGTCCACCGACGCCGGTTTCCGGATCAGCGCGGCGCGGTCCACGCTCCCGTTCGGCGACATGCACGTCATGGACCCGGCGCTGCGACCGGCCGGCGCCCACCCGTCCTGGACGGTCAATTTCGCGGTGACCAACATCGAGGCGTGCGCGAAGCTGGCCGCGGAGCTGGGGGCAATGGTGCATATCGGGCCGATGACGATGCCGGACGGTGTCCGGACCGCATTCCTCAGCGACCCGGACGGCGCCGGTTTTTCGATCGTGGAAAAGGGCGACTAGTGCGCGTCAGGCGTCGTAGTCGACAGTCAGTTTTTCCGTCAACGGACTCGACTGACACGTCAGCACGTAGCCGGCGTCGAGATCTGTCTGGTCGAGCGCGAAGTTTCGCGCCATGTGGACCTCACCGTCGATGACCTTGGCGCGACAGGTGGCGCACACTCCGCCCTTGCACGCGTACGGCAGTTCGCGCCGTACCCGCAACGCGGCGTCGAGGACCCGCTCGTCGCGTTGCATCGTGATGGTCGAGGCCCGGCCGTCGAGCATGACTGTGACCTCCGCGTCGCCGGACACTCCCGGTTCGGGAGGGGGCGGCGGTATCTCCTCGGCGAAGAACAGCTCAGTGTGGACTTTGTCGTCCGCGACGTCCGCCTCTGCCAATGCTTTCTGCGCGCCCATGACCATCCCATACGGGCCACACAGGAACCATTCGTCGACGGTTTCGGGCGGCAGTAGGGTCTCGAACAGCTGCGCCAAGCGCTGCGGATCGATACGCCCGTACAGAATCTCGGCGGACTGCGGTTCGCGCGACAACACGTGGATCAGCTGAAACCGTTGCGGGAAACGGTCCTTCAGGTCCGCGAGCTCGTCGGAGAACATGACGCTGGCGGCGGTCCGGTTTCCGAACACAACGGTCACCCGCGATTCGGGTTCGGCACCCAAAGCGGTCGCCGCGATCGCCATGACGGGCGTGATTCCGCTGCCGGCCACGATCGCGGCGTAATGCGCGGGCGTGTGCGCGCCGCCCGCCTTTTCCCGCCAGCGTTCGGCGCTGTCCCCGCCGAAGCTACCCAAGGGCGGCAAGACTTCGACGACATCGCCCACCGACAGGCCGGTGTGTGCGTAACCGGAGAATGCGCCCGTGGGGACCCTTTTGATCCCGACACGCAACCGGCCCTTATTGTGCAACATGGACGGCGTCGAGCAGATCGAATACGAGCGTCGTATCTCGTCCCCGTTTTCGTCGGTACGGCGCAGGGTCAAGTGTTGGCCGGCTGCGAAATCGAACACGGGCCGCAGCTTCGGCGGCACCGCGAAAGCGACACTGACGGCCTCGTCGGTCAGCCGGTCGATCGATGCCACGGTCAACGCGTGCCATTGCGGCCGTTTCGGTTTGGGCTTGCTCAACACGACGTTCACCGACGCGCTCCTTTCGCCGACACGGCCACAGATCGCGTGTCGGTCCGGCAGTTTGTCATTAGTGCGCTTTCATGTGGGAGAAGGGCTCGCTGCACGCGAGGCAACGCCACACCGAGGTGCATGCCGTCGACCCGAAACGGCTCAGCTCTTCCACGTTTTCGCTGTGGCAGTGCGGGCAGGCCGGCGCGGCCGCGGACAGCAGCGGCAAGCGGGTGCGGCCGCCGGCTGCGGCGCCGGGCGGCGCGATTTTGGCGTCGGCGAGTTTGCGCTTAGCCTCCGCGCTGAGCCAGTCGGTCGTCCACGCGGGCGAATACGCCGTATGGATGTCGACGTCGGGGTAACCCGCACGTTGCAGCGCACGGGCGATGTCGGAGCGGATCGTTTCCATCGCCGGGCAGCCCGAGTAGGTGGGCGTGATCGTCACTTCGGCGACGTCGCCGCGCAGGCGGGCGTCGCGAAGCACTCCGAGGTCCGCGATCGTCAAGAACGGCATTTCCGGGTCGGCGACTGTCGCCGCCACCTCATAAATGTCGTCGTGACGCGCGGACTCGGCGATCTGTGTGCTCACCATTTCGCTCCAGGATGGCTGCGCGCCAGATGCTGCATCTCGGCCAGCAGGTACCCCATGTGTTCGGTGTGGATCCCGTTCCGTCCGCCAGTGGGGCGGAACTTGGAGTCTTCGTCGCTGGGCCGCGTCAGGGTCGCCTTCTCCAACACCGTATCGACCGTGGCGAGCCAGTCCTGCCGAAGCTGCGGTTCAGCCTCGAAGAGTTCGTAGGTGTACGGCCACAGTTCGTCGACGGCGTTTTGGGCGCGCTCGTGGGACTGCGCGGTGCCGTCTCCGAGTCGGACTGTCCATTGCGTTGCGTGGTCGAGATGGTAGGCGACTTCCTTGAGGGCCTTAGCGGCGATCTCGCCCAAGCGATCGGGTTGTTCGAGGTCTGCCTCGACATCGTGGCTGATGTACAACTGCGCCTGGTACGCGGCGAAGAACAGCATCCGTACGATCGTGAAGGCGAAATCGCCACGCGGCAGCTCGACGAGCTGCACGTTCGTAAACTCGCGTTCGTCCCGCCAATACGCCAGCGCGTCCTCGTCGCGGCCGTCGCCTTCGAGCTCGCCCGCGTATGTCAGCAACATGCGCGCCTGCCCGAGCAGGTCAAGCGCAATGTTGGCCAGCGCGATGTCCTCCTCGAGCTCGTGCGCGCGCGAGGTCCATTCCGCCAACCGCTGCGCCGCGATGAGGGCGTCGTCGCCCAGCGCCAACACGTATTCCGCCCGGTTCGTCATATGTGCTCCGCCCCTTGCGGCATCTCATAGAACGTGGGGTGACGGTAGATCTTGTCCCCTGCCGGGTCGAAGAACGCGTCTTTTTCGTCCGGGGACGACGCGGTGATCGATTCGGCTGGGATGACCCAGATCGACACGCCCTCTTCCCGCCGGGTGTACAGGTCGCGCGCGTTACGCAACGCCATCTGCGCGTCGGGCGCGTGCAGCGAACCCACGTGACCGTGGGACAGCCCCCTGCGGGGCCGTACGAAAACTTCCCAAAGTGGATCGCCCTGTGTCATACCGAAACCGCCGTTCGTTCTGCCTGTTTGCGTGCGTATTCCCGCGCTGCCTGCGCCACCCATTCGCCGTCTTCGGCTGCGCGGCGGCGGTGTTCCATCCGTTTGCGGTTGCACGGGCCGTTGCCTTTGATGACGTCGAACAGTTCGCCGTAGTCCGGTTGAGTGAAGTCGTAGTGGCCGCGTTCCTCATTCCAGGCAAGGTCCGGGTCGGGTAGGTCCAGGCCCAAAACACCCGCCTGCTGGACCGTCATGTCGACGAAACGCTGCCGCAGCTCGTCGTTGGTGTACCGCTTGATCTTCCATTCCATCGACTGTTCGGAGTGCGTGGAGTCGGAGTCGGGCGGGCCGAACATCGCCAGCGACGGGTACCAGTACCGGTTGACGGCGTCTTGCGCCATTTCACGTTGTTTCGTGGTTCCGCGCGCCAATACGTACAGCGATTGGAAGCCCTGACGCTGGTGAAACGATTCCTCTTTGCACACACGGATCATCGCGCGGGCATACGGGCCGTAGGAGCAGCGACACAGCGGCACCTGGTTGACGATCGCGGCGCCGTCGACCAGCCAACCGATAGCGCCGACGTCGGCCCAGGTCAACGTCGGATAGTTGAAGATCGATGAATATTTCTGCCGCCCCGACAACAGCTGGGCGTACATGTCCTTGCGGTCGACGCCGAGCGTTTCGGCGGCCGCGTACAGGTACAAGCCGTGTCCGGCTTCGTCTTGGACTTTCGACAGCAGGATCGCTTTGCGTTCCAGCGACGGTGCGCGCGAGATCCAGTTGCCTTCGGGCTGCATCCCGATGATTTCGGAATGCGCGTGCTGGGCGATTTGACGCACGAGCGTCTTGCGGTATGCCTCCGGCATCGCATCGCGCGGTTCGATTTTTTGATCGGCGGCTATGACCGCGTCGAAGAAGGCTTCGCCATCGGCGTCGGGGCGGTCTCGCGCGGCCGCCTCGGCCAGCGCGCGTTCAGCACCGCTGACCTCGTCGAGGAGGCCGCTGGCGCCCGGTTCTTCGGGCGGCATGTCGTTTCCATACACACCTCAAGTGTTACAGATTTATGCACAACGATCAAACATCTGTAACACCGCAAAACCGCCGCTCCCCGACGAGACCACAGGCCGATTACTCAGTCACGCAGACGTGCCGCGATCGACGATCGCATACTCGGTACGCTGCGCAAACGCATGCTCGGCGCCGTTCGCGTCGATCCACAGCGCACGCACGTCCACGACGTTGTACCACTCCTCGTCGAAGCCGTCCGCGACCCAGATGCCCGCCTCAGTCGACGCTCCTTCGGTGAAACCGAGCTCGTTCCATTCGCACACCGTCAGATTCGGGTCGTCCTTCGTGCAAGCGCTGGCGCCGGCGCCGATCTCGACACCGGACGGCTTGTCCCGCATGCCTTCGGTTCGAATCTCCAGCCGCACCTTGTCCATCGCGCCGATGTTGTTGTTCAACACGAATCGCAGCGGCATTCCGGGCTCATCCAGGTCGTTCGAGATCGATTCCGGCAGAACGAAATCGATCCGTTCCAGGTCCGGCTTATCGGCGTTATACGCATGGATGTACGCGGTGTCGTCATCGATGGTGACACCGTCTTCCTTGATGCCACTGCTCAGCGCGCTCAGCGGCTGCGACTCCCACACATTCGAGTCGACCGCAAGCCCAACCGTGACATCGGCGCTTCCCTCGCCGTCGACTGTGTCGATCGGGCATTCGACATGCGTAGCGGACACGTCGCAGGCCACGTCGCCGAAGCTCGCCTCCGTAAAATTGACCGACGCCTTCTCCCCCGTCGTCGGCGCCAAGTCGATGAACAGCGTGAGATCCGACCACGGATGTTCGTAACGATTGACGATCTTATGCGTATACGACAGGGTGCTGTCGCCCTCGACCTGGTCGCTGGCGATCCCGTCCGGGGCATCCTGACTGTCGATATGCAGCCGCGGATCGACCGGGCTCGGGCTGGCACCGGCGTTGGCGGTGCCAGCCACGCCGAGACCGGCCGCACACAACGCGGCCGCGCTGATAACCACCGTCACGGCACGACTCAGTCCACGCCTTCGGCGAATATCGGTCATAGTGCACGCTCCTTCACTCGAGTCACTGTCATTGCACACTGAGTCACACACGGTTAGGACACGGTGCCAGTTGCGCCGAATTCGATCCTTAGGCAGCACTTAGGAGTTCGTTAAGGAACGACCATCACAGCTGTTCGACTCGCGGTGCAGGGGACGGCATCCGCGATACCAAGGAGACGCCCCGGAGGCGGAACACGTCCTCCGGGCGGCCTCACGACTGAAGCTTCGGTGGAGTTTGATCCTGGAATTGTTTGATACGCCCATCCATCATGAACTGCGTCATCTCCGGATGCGTCGACAGATAGAACGCCCCGCTCGCCGCCTGCGTGAACACCAGTTCGGCGGCGTCCAGCGCGGACATGGCGGTCTCCTTTGTCTTGTACATGGCCTGGCGTTCGTGCGTCGCGGCTGCGGTGTCGCCCGCAGCCGATTCGAAAATGTTGCTCTTCACGGCGCCGGGCAAAACCACGGCCACGGCTATGTCGTAACCGGCCACCTCGACCTCCAGGTGCAAGCTCTCGGTCATGGCCAAAACGGCGTGTTTCGAGACGATGTACGGCGCTTGACATGGAGCGACGCCGATACCGCCGATAGAGGACAGATTCCACAGGTGAGCGCGCACCCCCGCCGACGCCATCCGCGGAACGACGGCCCGGATCCCGTTGAACACACCCGTCACGTTGATGTCGAGGACCCGCTGCCAATTCTCGACCGGCACCTCCCACAGGTAGCCGAACTGCTCGACACCCGCGTTATTGACCGCCAGCGTGACTGGACCGAACCGGTCGTAGGCCTCCGCGTAGAAGGCGTCGACGGATTCGCATCGCGAACGTCGGTATACACCGCGGTCGCCTCGCACCCCGCCTTGACGAGGTCGTCGGCGACCGCTTGCGCCGCCCCGATATCGATATCGCCGATCGCGACCTTCATACCCAGCGAGGCCCCGTAACGAGCGAGCCCTTCCCCGACACCGGAGCCGCCGCCCGTGATTGCCATGACTCCGTCTTGAAATTCCGCACTAGCTTTCGACATCCACAATTCCCCCTCGTGTCGCACGATGTCCCCGTCACCCAGATTCCGCTTCCCCGGCCGGGTTTCGCGGGCACGGTTTTTGTGCTGGCCAGGACTCGGATGCTAATGCGCAAAAGGAGCAGAAACGTCCACTTCAGCGTGACGCGGCGTCGCCACGGCACAAGGTGGTACCAGCCGGTGCGGACCGCGCGGACGCGCCGTTCTCGTCACGACGCTCGTCCGCACCGCGCGGAGCACGGTCGTGCAGACCGGTCAGATCTGAAAGAGCTCGGGCCCTCCGGCGGGCAACGGCGGCACCTCACCCGCCTGCGCGGCCTTGCGCGCGAAGGCGCGCAGACCGTCCAGCTGCCGCTCACCAAGTGAGAAATCGAGCGCGCGGAAATAACCCGCCAAGGTCGCGGCGTCGAACGGTTCCCAACGCGCCGCCGATTCGGCCACCGCGTCCAGCTCTGAAAGGCACAGACTCAACGAACGCTGGAACGCATCGTGCACGCCCTTGACGATCCCGGGGTGCTGCTGCGCGAACTCGCGCCGCACCGCCCACACCGCAAACACCATCGGCAGCCCCGACCATTGCCGCCATTGCGAACCGAGATCGGTCACGGTCAAGCCCTGCTTCGGCGCCTCATACATCGCACGCAGCGCCACATCGCCGATGACGACCCCGGCGTCCGCTTCGCGCATCATTCGCGGCACATCCGGCTCAGCACGGAAGAACTCGGTTGTCAGGCCGTAACGCTCAGCCAACAGCATCTGTGCGAGCAACACACCGGTCCGCGACGAGGAACCGAGCGCGACACGGCCGCCCTGCAGCGCCTCAAGTGGACGCTCGTGCACGATGTTCACGCTCAAGACGGGGCCGTCGCTGCCGACGGCGACGCCAGGCAACAACAGCAGGTCCTCGGCGTGCCGCAGGTACTCGACGAGACTGATGGGCGCGATATCGAGCTCGCCCGCCACGAGCGCATCGTTAAGTTCGACAGGTGTGGCGCGTGTCAACTCGACGTCGATCAGTGCACCGGACCGCATCAGCCCCCAATAAATCGGCAGGCAATTCAGGAACTCGATGTGACCTACTCGGGGGCGCCGCACGTCATTCATGACGCGAACGTTACGCCCAATGTGGCATCGGGGAAAGGCACGGCGTCCGTCAAGTGACGCAGACACCATTTCGCAGACGGTCCGTGGTGCTGGCCGACCTCTCGATTGACATCGAAGCCGGCCCGCGCGAGGCTTGAGCCCATGGCGAACGGCAGGACCCCGGGGGCTCCACACACGACAGGCATGACCCTTCAAGTCTATGTTCCGGCGAACGATGCCCGCGTCGCTCGGGATTACTACAGTCGCCTTTTCGGGCGCGAACCGGAATTCGCGCCGCACGACGACTTCTTCGAATGGGCCCCGATCGCCTCGCAGGAATGCTGGTTCCAGGTCGCCGGGTCCCACGAAGCCGCGGCGCTGACCAACCGGGTTCGTTTTCGTGTGACGGACCTTTCCGCCGCGATCGAGTTTCTGGATGGCACGGGCATCCGGCACTCGGACCCGTCGCAGTTGCCGGGCGTGGTCGCGTTCGTCGACTTCGACGACCCCTGGGGCAACCGGCTCGGCTACTACGAAGATCTCGTGCCATCGGGAGAACAACCGGAGTATCGCGGAACGTCGGTCAACGATCCGTCACAATTCCGCGACTTCTGAAGGCAGCGACCCCCGCTCGTTCGTAGCGACGCCGGGATCGTCGTCGCGGCATCAACCGGCCCGACCACGTATGCGTCCGCTGAACCGGACGCACGGATCATTCGCCGCCCCGGCCCCGTCGCCGCCTTTGGCCCAGAGTGGCGAGATCGACAACCGGCCACTGCTCGCCCATGCAGTAGGCTGTAGCGTCCGCGTCCCACCCGGATGCGGCCCGTCCAGCCGGGCGAAGCCGGACGCGTGCCCCGCGGCCGGGCCTGCGGCAGTGGGTTCCACATGCGCAGAAGGCACATCTCATGCACGACACTGTTCACACGGTCCTGGACCGTGAACGTCTCCATCTCGAACAATCCCGGGTCGCCCTGGGTCACATGCGCGACCGCACCGAGAAAATCACCGACAACACCGGCGACGAATTGGCGGCCTGGGCACTGGGCAGACTGCGCATGCAGCGCCTGGCGGACCTCGCCGACCGGCCCGACACGCCCCTGTTCTTCGGGCGCCTGTATTTCGGCGACACCGTCGACCCGGACACCTCCGCGTCCAACGAGGACTTCCATATCGGTCGACGTCACGTCGTCGATGCCAACGGCAAGCCGATGGTGCTGGACTGGCGGGCGCCCTTGTCTCGCGCGTTCTATCAGGCCTCGGTGCGTAAGCCCCTGAACATCATCACGCGTCGACGCTTCGGTTTCGACGGCGGAACCCTCACCAGCTTCGAAGACGAGAACCTGGCTGCCGGTAGCGAACTGGGGGAATCGTCGTCGATCCTCGCGCAAGAGATCGAACGGCCGCGGTCGGGGCCGATGCGCGACATCGTCGCCACAATCCAGCCGGAACAAGACGACCTGGTCCGTACCGAGTTGGCGACCACGATTTGCGTCCAGGGTGCTCCCGGCACCGGTAAGACCGCCGTCGGTCTACACCGTGCCGCCTACCTCCTGTACGCGTTTCGGCAACAGTTGGCGCGTTCGGGAGTGCTCGTCGTGGGACCCAACAGCGCGTTCATGACGTACATCAACGATGTCTTGCCCACTTTGGGCGAAGTCGATGTCACACAGACGACGATCGACGCGTTGTTCGACGGCGTCAACGTCCGCGGCGAGGACACGCTCGAGGCGGCGCTGCTGAAACACGACGCCGACATGGCGCGTGTCCTGCATCGAGCTGTGTGGCAGCATGTGCGCCTACCCGAGGATTCGTTGATGGTCCCCAGCGACGGGTGGCGGTGGCGCCTCGGCGTCGAGTACCTGCGTAACGCGGTCAGCGATGCCCAGGACGAAGGCCTTCCCTACCTGGTCGGGCGCGAACGTGTCCGCGCCCAGGTCGTGTACGGGCTGCGCCGCCAGGCCGAGATACGGTCCGGCGAATCCCCATCGGACGCCTGGGTCCGGCGTATGGGTCGAAACAAGATCGTCACCGGTTTTCTCGACGAGGTGTGGCCGAAGCTGGACGCGAAGAAAGTCGTCGCTCGTCTGCTGACGGACAGCGAATTTCGTGCGCAAGCGGCCGACGGGATTTTCGATGCGCACCAGTGCGACACGCTCGCGTCGCGCACGAAAACGCCGAAATACACCAGCGCCGACGCCGTCTTGGTCGATGAGGTTGCCGGGCTTCTCGACCGGCAACACGGTTTCGGGCACATCGTCGTGGACGAGGCCCAGGACCTGTCGGCGATGCAGTGCCGCGCGATCGCGCGCCGCAGCCGGCACGGGTCGATCACGGTGTTGGGCGATCTCGCCCAGGGAACGTCGCCGTGGACGTCGCGGGCGTGGACGGAGTCGTTGGAACACCTGGGCAAATCCGATGGCGAGATAGTCGAGTTGACCACGGGTTTTCGTGTCCCGGCAGCGATCATCGCGCTCGCGAACCGACTGTTGCCGCACCTTGGAGTCGATGTACCGGCCGCCCTGTCCCTGCGTTCCGATGGCGAGCTGGAGGTGCGCGAAACGACGGACCTGCGTGAGGAGATCGTGAGCGCAGTGAAGTCCGCGCAGCAGTTCGAGGGGTCGATCGGCGTGATCGTGCCGGATTCGCAGACGGCAGCGATCGCGGACATGTTGTCGCCCACGCACGAAGACAATGTGGAAGTTGTTCCGGCCACGGTGGCCAAAGGTCTCGAATACGATCATGTGATCGTGGCGGAGCCGGCCGATATCGTTGCGGCGGAAAGCATGGGCCTGCGCCGACTCTACGTGGTGTTGACACGCGCCGTTTCGCGTTTGACGATTGTGCACGCGAAACCGTTGCCGCCACAGCTTTCGACGTAACCGTCCTTTTCGGTGTCCCTCTTGCGGCCGTGGCGGTTGACGCCGTGTTAGTTCTTCATGCCTTCGGCGGAACTGATCGCCTCTTCGAGCTTCGATATGGCAGGCGCGAGCATCTGCTGCGCCTCCTCGACCTGCTTCTTCAGCTGTTCGGCACCCGTGGCCATGGCTTCGGCGGACAGCGATTGGAATTGGCTCGACAGTTCTTCCGCGAGGCTTTTCGTCTTCTCCATGCTCGTGGAGGCCTCCTTGACCTCGGAGATGTCGGTCTGCGCCTGCGTGATGAATTCATCCAAAGAGGCCATTGATGCTCCAGTTCCTGATGTTTTTCGCCCCAGCAAGGGATTGCAGGAATCAACTTATCTGAATACTTAGAGTCACCCAAATGTCCGATCGGGCTCGGCCCTGTCCGGTGGACCGGACCGCAAGACGACCTGAGCCGCCCAAGAAGTTACGGACATGACGCACCCCCAAGCCACGCCCATGCAACCGCATATCAGTCCACCGCAACCGAAGTCGTGACATCCTCCACTGACGCAAGATAAGCGAGCTTATGTAGTTACCAAGTTACATATTCATCGTTAGACACCTCGAAATCTCAACCGGCACAGTGTGAAGGTTCGTCGCAATGTCTGATATCGACCATGCCAACGTGATCAAAGCCCAGCTGCTCGGCGATTACGCCGAAGCCGAGGCCCTGATCGAAGACTTCGCCGGAGGGCACGGCCCCTATAAAGTCGCGCTCACCGCCGCGGTCTTCACGCTGGCGCTGCGCAGCCGCTTCGGCGCGGACTCGTCACGGGAGGCCATCGACCAGCTCATCACCGAGGCCCGCGCCGAATACGTCAACGCCCCCGGATTCAAGCCACTGGCCGCAGAGGCCCTCGTCCGCGGCGTGCTGAGCGAACGGGAAGAACACCTCCTGGACGAGGTACCTGTGGACGACTACGTCGTCCACCAGCTCGCCATCGCACACAAGATTGTCACCGACTCCGGCGACCTGACCGCCCGCATCGACGACGTCATTACTGAGGCCAAGGAGCTGGTCGCGCGGGCCTGTTGAACCGTCGTTCAGCCGAACAATGTCTCGCCGACCCAACCACCGGGCTCGCATCCCGGCGGTATCAAGAACTCGGAAGAGCCGATCGCCGTCACCCAATCGTTCAACATGTCGCCGTTGTCAAGCTGCGCCTGGATGTCGGCAAACGTGGCGATGTCCTTCTGGTACGACGCGAAGATCAATCCGGTGTCGCTCGTGCCGTCGGCCGAGACCTGATCGTCGTAGTTGTACACCCGACGAAAGATCTGTCGGCCGTCCTCAAGCTGGGCGCGACGGATATGCGATTTCGGCGGGATCACGGTGAAACCGAGATCATTGGTGGCATCGAAATCGGGCTCGTCGTGCTCGTTTTTACCAGTCAGCGGCGCACCCGTATCCAGGGCGCGGCCGATCGACATTTCCTTCACCGCCGGGTCGACTGCGTCCCAGGTCTCCAACTCGGTGCGGATACGCCGCACAACAAGAACGGACCCGTTCTTCGTGGCGTCGTCGCCGTCTCGCCACACCGTCTCGGCGAACGCCTCGCCGCCAGGGGCCGGATTAGCCGTACCGTCGAGCTGGCCCATCGTGTTGCGCGGAGTCGCACCCTCATCGATGACCGGCGGTGCCTGCCTGAAGCCCCGCATCACCCATCTGACCTTGGCGATGGAGCGGGAATCCTTGACGCACATCCGAAGGGCGTGGGCCACGGTGGTGGCGTCGTCGGCGCAGATCTGCAGCAGGACGTCGCCGCCGTTCCATTTCTCGTCGAGCCGGTCCAACTCGAATTTCGGAAGCTTCGTGAAGTCTCCGGGGCGCCGATCTGCGATGGCGAGCTTGTCGAACAACTCGTAGCCGAAACCGAATGTGATCGTCAACCGGTTCGCGAGTTTCGCCAGTTCCGGCTCGGTGTCACCCAGCGGCGGTTCGCCCTGGGTCAGTCTTTCGGCGTCTTGACTGAGCAGCTTCTGCACCGAGGCGAAGCGTTCGAGACCGATCCCGGATTTCAGGCTGAGGCTGAGGAAGGCCGCGTGGGCTTGCGGCGGCGTGGCGATACCGGCCTGATGGTTGCCATGGAATGCTTCCACGGCAACCGGTTCGGGTGCGCTGGCGACGTCCTCCTCGCCCGTGAACAGCACGGCGCCGGCGGCACCGGCGGCGACACCGGATGCGGCCGTGACACCGCCGGCCAGCATCGTGCGGCGGGATACGCGCAGGGAACGGTCAGTCATGCCCGGCGTGTCCCTCATCGCCGTGGTCATCGTGCCCTTCGTCGCCGTGGTCGCTGTGGTCGTCCCCGCCTTCGTAGTCTTCGTCGGCGCCTGCGTAATCCTTGGCCACGGCGGTGAAGTTCACTGGGTCGCCGTCGGCCAGCTGAAGGGTGAACTCGATTTCGTCACCAGCGTGGATGGGTTCTTGAAGATCCATCAGCATCAGGTGATCGCCGCCGGTTTCGAGGACATAGGAGTCGCCGGATGCCACGGTGAAGCCGTCCTCTTTCTGCGACATCTTGGCTTTGCCGTCTTTCATGTTCATCTCATGAAGTTCCACAGGGGAAAGATCGCATTCGGCCGATTCCACGACGATGTCCTCGTCGGTCGAGTTGTCGAGGATCCCGAAAACGGCGGTCATGCCCTCGTCGGCGCTGACGACCCAGGCGTCCTCAACGGTCAGTTCCCCCGAGGGGTCCTTATCGGTTTTTTCGCCCTCGGCTTCACCTCCGCCGCAGCCGGACAACAACATCGCGCCCGCGAGCGCAAGCGCTGCGCCGGAACCGAACCGGCGGGTCAGGACTGATTTCACGGGGACTCCCTCACACTGTTCGTCTTGGTCGCACCCATTATCTACACGCTGTAGAAGTTCTGGACGCGGGGGCCGCCGAGCCCCGAGATTCCACTCACGCTCCAGGGCGAAGCACCGGCACAGCGCACGGAGAGGACCTGCACCAGGCGAAGACGCCCGGATCACCCGTGTGCGACGGGATCGGGATCGGCGAGGAACTACAGTCCCGCGGACGTGGCGATGACTCCTCCGCGGCGAAGTCGCCCGACCGCCCAGCGCGACAGTCCTCATCGTTGCCCGCGGTTTCGCTGTTATTCAGCACCCCTGCCGCCGCCGACCACGGGCCGGTATCGAAACAGCGGATACGCACACGTCACCGCAATGCGGCGTCGGCTAACTTGCAGCGCACTGCATCAGCGGCCGGTCCGCCGATCACGAGTAAATACAGGCGAGCACGATTACACCGCCCAAGAGAACGACGACCGCAATTGCGACCAAAACATCCAGCCGCGCGCGCCAGGGACTGGGATGAATGTTCTTGAGGACGTGATCCACCACAACCTTGAACCTACGGCGATCCACTTCGGCCGGATCCTCATCGTACGGATAAATGTTCTCTAGGAGACGCTTGATAGTGTTCACTGTGTCCTCCATGAGGCCTTAGAACCACAACCGACATCTTGCGCCACCAGGCGACAATGCCTCCGCATCCACGACACACCCTTTCGTGCCCTACACGCAGCCTATCGTCGCGATGCCATCCCTAACCCTTAGATAGTTCATATAGGACAGGACGCGGGCGGTTTCAGGAAGGTAACAGTGCGGCAATGAAGCCGGTGTCGGTCGTGTTCCGCACCTGCAGGAACGCGCGCGGGCTCCGCTGTAGTCACCGGTCATGTCCGTGACATGACCCTCTTCGATGCCGACCGGCGCACCTCTTTTCGCCCCCGGTGATGCCCATCCCGACATGTGCGCCGCATCCTGCCGGCCGCGCACTCGTTTTACCCATCACACGCGAATTGCGCGCACGTGGTGCCGACTGGCACACGCGCACTCATTCGTCCTCGGAGGGGATATGACACCAGCGACACGGCACCGC
>DXIM01000164.1 GCA_019112895.1 Candidatus Stackebrandtia faecavium | reverse complement strand
GAGAAAGCTACGCCGCCTCATGTTTTATATCCACTCCACATGTGGTTTTGTGTTTGATTGCCTCAGTGCACGGTTAGCGAGAGCCCCTGGCACTCAACCGCGGCCTACGTTGGGAACAGATGGGGTACTTTCTCGACTGTTGTCGATAATGCTTGCGGTGCAAGGGATTCGTCGCATGCACACCACCCAACATATGCATGCATTGACACTGAGCTATCGGATGACTCCGACAACGATAGAGCACGCTAAGTGGCGAAGCAATAGCTAACTCAAAGTAAAACCAACAAACAGCTACAAACCGACAGGAAAAAACGCGACGGGGTGCGTCACTCCTTCGCCCACCGCACGATTTCTGCGGTCACAACGTCGGCGATCTCCCACTGTGGAAAATGACCTACCTGATCGAAGACCCGCCACTCATAATCGGCCGCCACATAGCGCCCCGAACCCTGAGCGGTACGCGGCAAGACACACGCGTCGGCACCACCATGCAACTGCAAGGTCGGCACTTTTATCGGCTCCTGAAGCAGGCGTACGAAACGTCGCCCGGACATCCGCGTCGCGGTACGAAACACCCACCGGTACGTCGCCAACGCGCACGCGGCCGCCTGCGGGATCTGCATGGCGCCGCGACACAGGCGCACATACTCGTCAAACTGGGTGTCATTGCGCAGCGCCCGGCCCGCCCACCGTTGCATCAGGTCGGCCACCATCGCCGCATCGTCCCGGACAAGGAAATGCTCGAACTTGGGGAGCTGAAACGCCAGGATGTGGCGGGACGCCGACAACTGGCCTTTAGGGTCCACCGCCAAAGCGGTCCGTTGCCGAAGCGGATGAGCCGACGACAACACCAGCAGTTTCCGGACGCTTCGCGGATGAAAGCTCGCCGCGGCGAAGCCCAGCAGGCCGCCCAGGTCGTGGCCCACCACTATCGCGTCCCGTTCACCCAAGGCCCGGATCAAACCGATGATGTCGGCCGCCATCGTGTAGGTGTCGTAGCCGCGCGGGGGCTTATCGCTGGCTCCGTATCCGCGCAGGTCCACCGCCGCCACGCGGTATCCGGCCTCGGCCAGCGCGGGGATCTGGTGCCGCCATGTCAGCCATAGTTCGGGAAAGCCGTGGAGCAGCAGAATGAGGGGGCCGGTCCCCGATTCGGCCACATGGAACCGCGCACCGTTGGCGTCGACGAAGCGATGTCGCCAATCCCCGTCGATGAGGATGGAGCCTTCGTCGACGACTTTTTTGCTGGCTGACATGGCTGTCAGGCTAGCCCAAACGGCGCGCGATACCGGTCACGCGCGCTTCGGGAAACGACTTGCGCCCCCCGGATGGCCGGAGGGCGCAAGCGAAAGATAGAACTAAGAAGACATTCCCTTTTGGATCATGTCCATCACCGTCGAGTCCTGCAACGTGGTCACGTCGCCCAGCGAGCGGTGCTCGGCGACGTCGCGCAGCAGGCGCCGCATGATCTTGCCGGAACGCGTCTTCGGCAGCTCCGAGACCACCATGATCTGCCGCGGCTTCGCAATCGGCCCCAAGTTCTTCGAGACGTGATTACGCAGCTCGGCCAGCAGCTCGTCGCTGCCTTCGACGTCGCCGCGCAAGATCGTGAATGCCACGATGCCTTGACCGGTGACCGGGTCGGTGGCGCCCACGACGGCCGACTCGGCGACCTTCGGGTGAGAAACCAGCGCGGACTCCACCTCGGTCGTGGAGATGTTGTGTCCGCTCACCAGCATGACGTCGTCGACGCGGCCCAGTAGCCAGATGTTGCCGTCTTCGTCGCGCTTAGCGCCGTCACCGGCGAAATACATCCCGTCGAAACGCGACCAGTACGTGTCCTTATAGCGCTGGTCGTCGCCCCAAACCGTACGCAGCATTGCGGGCCACGGTTCGCGCATGACGATGAAACCACCGCCACCGTTGGGAACCGACTTGCCCTCGTCGTCCACGACATCGGCCTCGATACCCGGGATCGATTTCTGCGCCGAACCGGGAACGGTCGGCGTCACGCCCGGAAGCGGCGACACCATGATCGCTCCGGTCTCGGTCTGCCACCACGTATCCACGACCGGGCATTCACCGCCACCGATGTGCTGGCGGTACCACATCCATGCCTCGGGGTTGATGGGTTCACCGACAGAACCGAGGATGCGTAGCGAGCTGAGATCGAACTGCGCGGGGATGTCGTCGCCCCACTTCATGAACGTGCGGATCGCCGTCGGCGCCGTGTACAAGATCGTCACGCCATACTTTTGGATCAGCTCCCAGTAGCGGCCCTTATGCGGTGTGTCCGGCGTGCCTTCGTACATCACCTGCGTGGCGCCGTTGGCCATCGGTCCGTACACGATGTACGAGTGCCCGGTGACCCAGCCGATGTCGGCGCCACACCAGTAGACATCGGACTCCGGCTTCAGGTCGAATACCGCGCTGTGGGTGTAGGCGACCTGCGTGAGGTAACCGCCGGTGGTGTGGAGGATCCCTTTCGGCTTCGCCGTCGTGCCCGAGGTGTACAGGATGTACAGCGGATGTTCGGCGTCGAAGGACTCGGGGGTGTGTTCGCTGCTGGCGTTGTCGACGACGTCATGCCACCACACGTCCTTATCGCCGAAGGTCACCTCACCTCCGGTGCGCTGCACCACCACGACCTTCTCCACGCTGTCGCATTGCGTCACCGCTTCGTCGACAATCGATTTGAGGTCGCTGGGCTTGCCGCGGCGGTAACCGCCGTCGGAGGTGATGACGACCTTCGCGTCCGCGTCCTGGATCCGGCTGGCCAGAGCACTTGCGGTAAAGCCTCCGAACACGACTGAATGGGTGGCACCGATACGTGCACACGCCAGCATTGCCACGGCCGCTTCCGGGATCATCGGCAGATAGATGGCGACCCGGTCCCCTGCGCGCACGCCCATATCGGTCAATGCGTTGGCGGCACGGCACACCTGCTCGAGCATCTGCGAATACGTGATGGTCCGGGTATCGCCCGGCTCGCCTTCCCAATGGATGGCGACCCGGTCGCCATTGCCTGCCAAGACATGACGGTCCACGCAGTTATAGGCGACATTGAGCTCACCGCCCACGAACCATTTGGCGAACGGCGGATTGTCCCAATCGAGAACCCGGTCCCACTTTTTCGTCCACTCGAGACGATTCGCTTTCTCTTCCCAGAAGGCAAGGCGATCGCGATCGGCCTTTTCGTACTCGTCGGCCTTCGCGTTCGCGTTAGCGGCCAAATCCGGCGGGGGCGCAAACTGCCTGGTCTCTGTGAGCAGGTTCGCAAGGGTGTCGCGCGTATTTGGCGTCTCGTTCACGGATGTCTCCTTACAGTGACCAGACCGGTACACTCATATGAGCCAGGTCGTTATTTGGGCCTGACTTTAGTCGTCTAAGGACTTGGTGTCTAATGCACCCGGTAGGCAGAAAATATGGGACGAGGCGTGCCATCCGTGATTTCTGCGACCAAAGCCTACTCTTGCCGCAACTCCATTTTCGGCAATCTGTAAGGTCACCGAAATGACCCTGCCACCAAAAAGCCCCCACGAAATCGAAAGCCACCGGTGAATCACTGACTATGCCGGATGCACAACACCCTCTTGCCCCACTGCTCGAACTCGCCGAAGTCGCCGACGCCCTCGAACAAGCACGCGCGACCGTGGACCGCACTCTGTGGCATAAGTCTTTGCGTACGCACGGCGCGGCCGTGGGCACGGAAGTGTCGCTGCGCGACGCCGTCGCTTCCGCAGCCCTCGAAGGCGCCGAATACGACATCGAAGAGGTCCGTACCGGCACGGTCACCGACCCGACCGTGCAGGGCGCGTTGCGGGTGTCGACGGAACTTCCCGGCCTGATCGACCTGTGGCCGACGGCGCCGAAGCAAGCGTTGGCCCGCCTGCACCTACTGGCTTCGAAGGGCCTGGCCGATGACGCGAGCCTGGGGCGGCCCGACGTCGACGAAGCCGGCGCGGCCCGGCTCGATGCGTTGTGCGACCTGGTTGCGCGGCCGTCGAAACTGCCGGCGGCCCTGGTTGCCGCTGTCGTGCACGGCGAATTGTTGGCGCTGCGGCCGTTCCCTCAAGGGGGAGGCATCGTGGCTCGCGCTGCGGCGCGGTTGACCCTGGCCGCCCGCGGTCTCGATCCGCGGCTACTCATCTGCATCGACGCCGGGCACTACCGCCGCGGCCCCGAATATTCGGGCGCATCGGGCGCGTTCGCCACCGGGACTCCGGATGGGCTGCGCTCGTGGCTGAAGCATTACGGCCAGGCCGTCAGTGCCGGCGCGGAGATCTCCACCCAGATCTGCAATGCGGTGCGTTAAGCATCGTTCTTCGGTGCGATCGTCTTCTCGCTGACACTGCCGGTGTCGGCCGGCAGCAGCTGCGTCGGCGAAGCCCCCGGACGGGCACCGAGGATCTCGTCAATGCGGTCGTTGCTTTTTGACATTTCCGCGCCGATCCCGGTCTCTTCCTCGTCCATGGCCTTTTCGAGCTGGTCCAGCGCGTATTTCATCGAGTCCAAGACGGCGCTGACATCGTGGCCGTCGATACCTTGGCGGGCCGAAACCGGGTTACGGTTCGCCATGGCGCCAGACACCAGCGCCATACCGAGAACGCCGCGCGCGCCGATCGCCGCGACGAGCGAAGCCGCCGATCCGACGACGGACAGCTGGAGCGGTGCGTCCTTCACTTTAAGGTCGTCGAGGGTTTCCAGCATCGCCGTGGTTTTGCGGGCGACATGGATCGCATCGATCCTGGCGGTGCCCAGCACCGCTTCGTAGGCCCACATGGCCGCGCGCAGCTCGTCGACGACTTCAGCCTGGTTCTTGATCGCTTCGGGGAGCGGTTCGACGAAGTTGTCGTGGAGGGCGTCGCGCGCGTCGCCGTCCCACCCGTCCATGACGGGCTTCAAGGTGGCCACTGAGGTTTCGCTGCTGTACATGAGCTTTTCGCGTACTTGGCCGAGCGCGTCCGCCATCGATTCCGGCTGATCCACCGAGCGTTCATGGAACTTCTCGAAGTACGGCACGATCCAGTCCAGATCGACCGCTTTTGGCTCGTAGTTACCTCTCGTGGCGGTGACGAATGTGGCGTCCTCGCGCTTCTTCGCCTTCTTGGCGGCTTCTTTCACGGCTTCCGCGGCCGCGAGGACGTCCTGGGTAGCCGGCACTTCGATCTCGCCCAGTGCCGCGGCGGCCCGCATTTTGAGCACGTCGGTCTCGCTCACTTGTCTACCCCTTCGCCCCTACTGACCGTGGGTTCTCGTTTGCTGCTCTACATTGACAGACGCAGCCGAGTCCGGACCGGTTGCATGCAGGTCGTCGCTCACTTCTTCCGCGTTTTGCTGGATGTTGCGCAGCTCAGCCATGAGCTCCTCGTCGCCGGCGACGAAATCGTTAGCGATGTGTGTCAATGTTTCACCCGCTTTCAGCAGGTTTTCGTGGCTTTTCGTCAAGATGTTGGCCTGAAGCGTGTTCCGCAGCTTCTCCCATTCCGGGTACAGGCTCCCCATCCCGCCACCGGAACGCTTGAATGCGGCATCTGCCGCTTCGCGGCTCTGCTCGATCTCAGTCGCCCCCGCCTGGAACGCAGCTGCCGCCTGCGGTAGATCCACAGCGCCTGCGCGCCACAGTTTTTCCAGCTCAACGTTAACGTCGCCATTCACGAGCCGGCCCTCCTGCGTTCATCGGGGTTCAATCTTCACGTCGGTCGTTAGTGTCTAGACATAGCGTGCCCAGGCATCGTATTGTGCATTGCCTAGGTGGCACGATCCCGACCAACTATGGACGATGCTAGCGAAGTCACCGCTCTCAAGTGAGATGGCAAATGCACTAATAACCGACATATATTGACATACACAACCACCCGCTCACTATAAGTAATCTACAAAGTTAACGAGAATCACCCTTGGTCACGAAGCGATAGCATCAATTCCTGACGTCTACCGGCCCTCACGAGCGGACGTCAGCGGGGTACCGTCAAACTGCCCAGTCCGAGTTTTGGTTAACGAGATCGAAGGACGCTTGCGTGGGAGACGTCGCAGATAACCTGGATAGCTTGGTTGTCCGAGTAACTTCACCGGACAACAACATCATGGCGCGACTAACCAACCGGACACAGGTCACCTTCGAATTCCGTCCCGACAGTTTCTCCAAATACGAAAAAAGCGAACTCGAAAAGCAACTGGCTAAAGCCTGCCGAGTGCTGTGGGTCAATTACATTCGCGGCTACAGCGAAGCCATGGAGAAAGTCGGTCTCAACTTCAAAACGAAACCGGAAGACGCCGCGACCCCGGCGGAACGCCGTTTCCTCACCGAACGAAGCCAGCTCGGCGCGTTCGGGAACACCAAAAAGGGCTATATCGAAATCAAGACGCTCGGCCTCATCAAATGGAAAGTGCGCATCACCGACAAAGCGTTGACAGAACTGTCGGAATCGCAATTCCTGGCCGAACTCCACACCGCCGGGCGCGCACTCATGCACGACTTCAACCGTAAAATGGTGTTCCTCAAAGACGAGTGCTACGACATGGGTCTGGCGCGCCAGATGCGCGCACGCGGCATCGAACCACCATCCTGGCGCTGACCCGCGCGCTCACGCGCGCTTCTCGCGCTCCAGAGTACTGTCCTGCGCGGCCTTGGGCCGATCCTCGCGTTCCGTGCTGTCCTCGGAATCCGAATCCGGTTGCTCGTCCGTCGGCTCGTCTCCGTCTTCGCCGGCAAGAGCCATGCGCAACTGCGCTTTTTCTTCGCGACGGCGAGTGAACGTGTCGTCAGCGTTCTCCATCATTTGAATACGCCATTTACGCAACAACACGAACGACAACACGAACGATATGAGGACTGCGGCCATCGCGATCACGAGCGGATCCAGACCGGTCGGCCACAAGACCGCGAATGTACCGATCAACAGCCCCAAACGCCCCAGCAGATACTTCCAAGTTGCGCTCATTAATCCTCAGCCCCAATAATGCGCACGCCCGTGAACCACAGTATCCCGTAAACCAAAGCCGACGTCGTCACGCCCAAAGCGCCGTTCACCAGCGGCATCCAGTAGAGCGGCAACTGCGTGAACACGGCCATTCCGGCGAAGAACGCCAAAACGACACTCGCCAACAGAATCAGCCAACGGAAACGATTGCTTTTATGCGCACGGAAATCGTCCGCATAGAAGAAGGCGACCAGGGTTCCGGCGATCCAACCCGATGTTTGGCCGAAATCGCCGAAACCGAACACCTGGAACAGCACATCGACGATTCCGAGCAAGATCACGCCGATGGCCAGCATCATCAACGCATACGCCAACAGTTCCGTCAACAGGATGACGCGACCCGCGTCATCACGGTGCGGGAACTTTGGCTGGTTGTCGCCGTCTTTCGCATCGGCGCGATCTTTTGACATCAACGCAGATTATGCCCACACGTCTTGAGGCTGCGACCGGCGCTCCTCAAGGCTCTTCGGTGCCTCATATTCGCGCACGACCTCGTAGTGGGTGTTGCGTTCCACGGGAGTGAAGCCGGCATCCCAGATGAGTTCCAGCAGGTTCTGCCGGCCCATCGTGTCCGGGGTGCCGTAGTCGTCGGCGTCGTGGGTGATCTTGTACTCCACGACCGAACCGTCGAGGTCGTCAACGCCGTAATTCAGGGACAGCTGCGCCACGTCGAGACCGTGCATCACCCAGAAACACTTCACGTGGTCGAAGTTGTCGAGCAACAGGCGGGAAACAGCGAAAGTCTTCAAGGATTCGGTCGGCGACGCCATCGTGGTGCGGGCCTGCAACAAGTTCCGGACTTTGCCGTCCTTGGAGTCGACGAAGTCGTGCTGGTACCGCAACGGGATGAAGACCGAGAATCCGCCGGTCTCGTCCTGCAGTTCGCGCAGCCGAAGCACGTGGTCGACCCGGTGGTGCCGTTCCTCGATGTGGCCGTACAGCATCGTCGCGGGGGTGCGGAGGCCTTTCTCGTGCGCCATCTTGTGGATGCGCGACCAGTCTTCCCAATGGCAGTCGTGGTCGACGATGTGTTGGCGGACCTCCCAGTCGAAGATCTCGGCGCCACCACCGGTCAACGAAGCCAAACCGGCGTCGATGAGTTCGTCCATGACTTCGCTTCCCGGAAGGCCCGAGATCTTTTCGAACCACTGCACTTCGGTCGCGGTGAACGCTTTCAAATTGACGTCGGGCAGCGCGGCCTGCAGTTCCCTGAGGACTCGCGGGTAGTAGCG
Source organism: Candidatus Stackebrandtia faecavium (assembly GCA_019112895.1). GTDB lineage: Bacteria > Actinomycetota > Actinomycetes > Mycobacteriales > Micromonosporaceae > Stackebrandtia > Stackebrandtia faecavium. Next base: position 2,663 of record DXIM01000164.1, on the reverse strand, counting down.
CCACGGCAACGTCGGGTGTAGACCGTTCACAATATGAAGCTCGGTGGGCTTCTCACCCTCCATTTGCTTGGCCAGCTGGACGGCTTCTTCGACCCGCATCGTGTACGCGTCTTTCTCGCCGGGCTTGCGCTGGAAGGAGCAGTACGAACACGATGCCGAGCACACGTTCGTCAAGTTGAGGTGACGGTTCACGTTGAACATGACCTTGTCGCCGTTTTTCGCCGTACGCACCGAGTGCGCCATGCGGCCCAGCCATGCCAGGTCGTCGCACTCGTAGAGTGCCACTCCATCGTCGAAACTCAGTCGAGTACCGGAGCTCACTTTTTCTTCGATTTCACGCTTGAATGCTTCAGACGTCATCGCAATCACCTCTTTAGTCCGTATCGACCGCGAGCCTACAACTGTGGCCGAGCTTTGGTGAGATCGCGCGGTGTGATGAATGCCCGCTTGTTTTCATCACGTTTGTGCAACACATTTAGCGCTCGTGAAGCGGTGCGGCTGTGGCCGTCCCCGTATTCGCCGCGATCATGCTCGCCACCTGCGAGGCCGTGAACTCGAAACTCATCGAATCGATAATGGACTCAAGGCTATTTCTCCTATTTCCATAGCCGCCCGAGGCCCCGGATAGCACACTGAATCGGTGTGATGTAGTTCCGCGTAAGTATGCTATTTATCGGTAACACAACCTGAATCCTCCATAGTGAAGGCAGGACATGTTGGCGACCCCCTCTTTCCGCCGCACCACAAGAGTGGTGCTGAGCCTGTGCACCATCGGCCTCCTGACGATCGGCGCTCCCGGCGCCGCGGTGGCCGACCCTCCGCCCGCAACTCCGCAGCTACCGGTTCCCCACGACGGGACCCGTCCCGGAAGCGAACCGTCGAATGAGCCGCCCACCGACGACCCGTTGACGCGGCCAGGAAGCGGCGACCGGCCCGACTCCAGAGACTCCGACGAGGACGTTCCGTCCCAAGGGGCACCGATCATGGGCCCCGGGATCACACGCGGCCCGTACGCGACCCTCATCGCGGAGAAAGCCAAAGACGTGGCCACGCTCGGCAAAGCCACTACCGCAGCCGAAGAGGAAGCCATCACCCGCGGTGAAGTCGCGACAAGCTCGGCGCAGAAAGTGCGCGCACTCAATAAGCAGGCCGATGAACTGACTGCGCTGGCCACCGACATGGCCGCGAAGTCGTATCAGGAATCCGCCGCCGAGATCCGCGGGTTCACCGACGAATTCGACGCCCTGTTCGAGATCCGGCCGCACCTGCTCACGCTCGACCGGGACGCGATCGTGCAGGAAGCCGCGGACGCTCAAGAATCCGCGAAGGTAGCGCAGGCTTCGCTCGACGCGGCCAACGCCGCCCAGGCGATCGCCGACGAAGAACACGAGAAGCTCGACACCGAGCTCAAAGCCGGCACCGAGGAACTCGAGAAACTCGTCGCCGACAATGCCGAAGCGCTGCGTGTCCAGGAAGCGAAGCAAAACGCCGACAACAAGGCGAAATACGATCTCAGCGATATCGGCGAAGCCGCCGACGGCCTCATCGCCGCCACCGAAGCGCAAGAAGCCGTGAAGTTCGCGCTGTCTCAGGTCGGAAAACCGTACGTGTGGGGCGCCGAAGGCCCCGACTCCTACGACTGTTCCGGCCTGATCCAAACCGCGTACGGCAACCAGGGGCTGAGCCTGCCGCGCATCGCCAACGACCAATACCGCAACACGTCGGGCACGAGCGTCGACGCCGCGAAGATGCTTCCCGGCGACCTGATTTTCTACGGCGACAACCCGGGCGACTGGACGTCGGTCTACCACGTCGGCATGTACATCGGTAACGGCGAAATGGTGCATGCGCCGCAGCCGGGCTCCACCGTCACGGTCGCTCCGGTTCCGTTCGACGGCTGGTTCGGCGTCACTCGTGCAGCGGAAGCAACCCCGGCCGAGGACGACGAAGCCGACGACAAGAAGGACGACGAGGAAAAGGAAACGCAGGAACCGTCCGACGACGCCTCGTCGCCATCGGAAAGTCCCGAGGCCACACGTGACGAGGAAGAAACGCAGGACGACGCGAAACAGGATTCAACGTCGGACAGCGGCGACGGCACACCGACGCCCTCCCCATCACCGACCGGGTGAGCAGGGCCCGGGCGTGAATCCGTGGCAGCCGCTCGCTTTGGAGCCGTTGGCTCGGGTGTGGCACCGTGGTAGGGGTCGATACTTCTGTCTGACCAGGCACGGTCGGGCATGGTTCGAGCGGTATTAGTTGAAAACGGCTGGGAGCCTAGCTAATGGATAACAACAGTTGCGTGGCCTGTGGGGCCCGCGTGACACCAGGTACGCCCCGCTGTCCTCGGTGCGGCGTTCCTCTCGCCCCTCCACCGGGCGGCTCGCAGCCGGAGCCCGCCTCCGATTACGGCCACGATCCGCAGACTCCCGCACCGTGGCGTCCGGATGCCAACTCCATGCCCACCGATCAGGATCCGGGCCACGACGTTTCGCAGCATTACGAGTCGTCGACGAACTGGTCGCCGTCTCCGCCCGCTTCGGGTCCGCCCATGTCGGGGCCTCCCGCTTCCGGGCCACCGATGTCGGGGCCGCCGCAGCACGGTGGTTGGGGACCGCCACCGGGACCTCCTCCCGGTCCGCCACAGGGCCCTCCCGGGTACC
>DXIM01000163.1 GCA_019112895.1 Candidatus Stackebrandtia faecavium | reverse complement strand
GCCCGGCAACACGCCAGCCCCGACTAGCTCGACTGCGCGCCTGGGGCGCGGCAGCACGCCGGGTCCACCCTCGAACGGCCATGATTGTGGTCACAGGAACGTATCCGCGGCATCTCCACAACACCACACTCGTCTACCGGCGAGTAACATCCGCTTCGTAGGGCGAATGACAGGAGCATCATGGCGAACAGGTCCGCATCACCGGCGGCGACAATCCACAAGCCTCGCCTTCGCGGCATGCTTCACCTATGCACGGCACCGGTCGCGCTCATTGCCGGCGTCATCCTCGTGCTGCAGACCACGTCGCCGCCCGCGACCTGGTCCGTTGCCGTGTATGCGGCCACGTCGGTGCTGTTGTTCGCGACATCCGGCATCTACCACACAACCCGGCTCGGCCCACGCGCTTCCGAAGTGTTGCGGCGCATGGACCACAGCAACATTTATCTCATCATCGCCGGCACCTATACGCCGTTCGCGGTGCTCGCGTTGGATCCGCCCACCGAGACGATCCTGCTTTTGATCATGTGGATCGGCGCCGCCGCCGGCGTCGCATTCAGGACTTTGTGGATGTCGGCGCCGCGGTGGCTCTACACGGGCCTTTACATCGCATTGGGCTGGGTCGCGATCTTCTTCATCCCCCAGTTCCTCGCCGCGGTCGGCCTGACCGCGATCGTGCTGATCGTGGCCGGCGGGCTCCTTTATTCCGGTGGCGCCGTCGTCTACGGCATGAAACGCCCCAATTTTTCGCCGGAATGGTTTGGCTTCCACGAGCTGTTCCACACCTTCACTGTCGCGGCTTACGTCTGCCAGTTCACCGCTATCGCAATGCTTGTCGCCGAAGCGAACTAGAACGAACGCCATATGTCTCACCGCGGCGGCGGCTTTCGCCGTTATGGTTGCGTCATGACTTGGACGTGGAAATTCGAAGACGCCAACGGAAGCAACGTCGACGCCGAAGACACCGATTTCAACAGTCAGGGCGACGCCGAATCGTGGCTGGGTGAACAGTGGCGCGAGCTCTCCGAAAAGGGCGCGGCCGTCGCGGTGCTTTCCGAGGGCGACCGTGTCGAGTACCGCATGAGCCTGGCACCCGAGAGCGCGTGAACGCGGTGGCGTCACGACGCCGGTCCTGACGCCATTTCCACGTTTTTTGCCGTCTAGGCTGGTCGGCGTGAGCTCCCGCGAATCGCTGAACCTAACTGTGTCGATGCGCCCGGCCGCCTTGGATGCGCGCCGCGGAATCGTCCGCCTGCACCCGGAAGTGTTGAGCGCGCTGGCGCTGCAACCGGGCGACCCCGTCCGGCTGCGCGGCCGCCGCGACACAACCTGCATCACGCTCGCCGCGGAACGGTACTCCGGGCGCGGCAACGTGTACGCCGACGACCTGACGCTGAGCAACCTCGGCGCCCGCGACGGCGACAGCGTCACCGTCGAACCCGTCGACCTCCGCGCGGCACACAAGGTCGTCGTCTCCGGCCCGCCCGAGATCACCGCCGTCGTATCGGCCGAAACATTGCGGCTCGCGCTGCTGAGCAAAGTCGTGTGTACAGGCGACGAAGTCTCGCTGCTGCCGATGGACATCGGCGGCGCGGAACGCGACGCGATATCGGCGGCGCGACGCTCACTGTCCAACACGGTCGGCATGGGCTGGACGACCGTGATTTTGACCGTCACCTCGGCCACACCAAACGACTCCGTCATGATCACGCCCGACACTGTCGTGGCGTGGGAACGCGGCGAAGGCACCCACTCCCCCACATCCCGGCCGAATCTGCGGCTCGTCGACGACCTCCCGCCGGCGACCACCACACCACGTGCCCCGGCGCCGAAACCCGACGGTTCGGCGCCGACGACGCAGAACCGAAACGTGGGCACCGCCAGCGGTTACATACCCGCGACCGATACCGGTTACACGCCCGCTCCCGACGTCGAAACCGTCCCCGATGTCGTGCCGATGGAAGACCTCGCCGGGATACGTTCCGAAGCCCAAGAACTGCACGAGCTCCTGGACTTGGCTTTCCATCACCGCGAAGTGCTGGCGACCGTCGGCACCGACATTTCCCTGGGCGTCTTGATCACGGGGCCGTCCGGCACCGGCAAATCCACGCTCGTGCGTTCCGTTGCCGACGAAGTCGGCGCCGGGCTCGTCCACGTGTGGGCGCCCGAAGTGGCCGCTTTGACCGCCAACGACGCTGCCGCGGCGCTGCGTCGTCACGCCGACTCGGTCACCGCTCCGGGTATCTTCATGGTCTCCGGAGTCGAAGCGTTGGCGCCGAAGGATTCCGTCACACCCATCTCCACGACGTTCGTGAAACTCGTGCGCGAGCTACTCGATAAAGGACACTGCGTGGTGTGTACCAGCGGGTCCCCGGAACTCGTGTCGCCACGGCTGCGCGAAACGGGCCTGCTGGAACACGAGATCGGCGTGCCGATGCCGGACGCGTCGGCGCGCGCTGCACTGCTGCAGGCGTTCACGCACACAATGAAAATCGGCGACAACGTCCGGTTCGAAGACGTCGCGTCCCGAGCTCCGGGTTACGTCGCCGCGGACCTCCTGACACTGGTGCGCGAAGCCGGAGTGCGTGCCGCGATCCGCGCCAAAGACGGGGGAGCGACCGCGCTGCAGGCCGAAGATTTCACGGCCGCACTGGCCGCCGTGCGCCCGTCGAGCATGGCGGATTCCACGTTGGAGCTCGCGCAGATCACGCTCGACGATGTCGGAGACATGGCCGAGACGAAACAGACCCTGACCGAGACAGTCCTGTGGCCACTGTCTTATCCGGACACATTCACGCGGCTCGGCATCGAAGCGCCGCGCGGGGTGCTCCTGTACGGCCCGCCCGGCTGCGGCAAGACCTTCCTGGTGAAGGCGATCGCCGGCAGCGGAAAATCGAACGTCATGTCGGTGAAAGGCGCCGAGCTGCTCAACAAGTGGGTGGGCGAATCGGAAGCCAGCGTCCGGGACCTGTTCCGACGCGCCCGGCAGGCCGCGCCCACACTGATTTTTTTCGACGAACTGGACGCGCTGGCGCCCGTGCGGGGCCAGGACTCCAATTCGGGCACCGCCGACAGGGTCGTGGCCTCGCTGCTGACCGAACTCGACGGTGTCGAGTCCTTGGGCAATGTGGTCGTCGTCGGCGCGACGAACCGCCCCGACATGATCGACCCGGCCTTGCTGCGTCCGGGACGTCTCGAACGGCTCGTCTACGTGCCGCCACCCGACGTGGACGGTCGCAAGGCGATCTTGGAGTCGGCGGCTAAAGACGTGCCCATCGCCGACGACGTGGACTTGGGCGAGCTCGCTTACGAACTGGAGCGGTTCTCCGCGGCGGACTGTGCCGCCCTCATCAGGGAATCCGCGCTGTCGGCGATGCGCGAATCCGTGGAAGCTTCCCAGGTGACGGCCGCTCATGTCGCCGACGCCCGCACGCGCGTGCACCCTTCGCTCGACCCGGAACAACTGGCGTGGCTGGAGAACTACGCGCAACAGCGCCCGAAGGCGTAACGGCGTCAAGCCCTAACCGACCACCTTAGCGAATACCACTATGGACCCGCATAGAACCACGGACGACACTATGAGTACGGCTACGGCCGCGACGAGCCGCCAGCCTCGCCAGCGTTTGGCTATGATCCAAATGATGGCACTGACGACAGTGATGACAAATACTGGCGCGGCGCCGAACATGGCATAGAACACTCCATCAGTGGCGTCCGGGTCACTTCTCGGACCGACCGGAGTGGTCACGACGTTGACGACCGAGCCGGCGAGCACAACGCTCCATACGATCAGGTTGATTGTGACCGCGGTCTTCAGCCCAGAACCGCGAGTCGATGCGCGGTCCTCGTTGTGGACATCCATGGCTACCTGGTCTCTGTCTGGGGTTCAGCGAGGCCGGGGCACCCTAACACTTCTCCGGGATTTTTGCTGGCGCCGGATACGTGGTGAGGCTTCACCTCATCGCCGACACCAATGGCAATCTCTTGTAATTGTCTGCGGCGATGCGTGAATCCGTGGAAGCGTCCCAGGTGACGGCCGCTCATGTCGCCGACGCCCGCACGCGCGTGCACCTAGCTCGACCCGGACCAGTTGGCGTGGCTGGAGAACTACGCGCAACAGCGCCCGAAGGCCTGATCATTGGTCAGCCGCGTGGGGCTGGTGTTTCACACGATCCGTGTCCACATGAAACACCAGCCGTCGGCGTCCGGTTGAGACGTGGTGGGCCGCCAGTGGTCGGCCCACCACTCCCGCATTGACTCCGTGGAGTCGCCTCCTCGGTCCCTATGCGTTCACCACGTTATGGGGCGCCCATTGCGGATGTTTCAAGGCATCTGGATGCTTCACACGGATTTAACACCGATTTGGGTCGCCGCCGTTGAGCTGCAGTTCGGCTCCGCGCTGCGAGGAACCGACACGGGAGGTGTTCGCCAAGTGGAGAGTGCCATTCTCAAGAAGTTACGGACATGACGCAGAAGCGAAGGCCAAGAACCCCAACCGCCACGCACCGGCCCTACCCCGGTCCATAAGTTACGGACATGCCAACCCTGCGACGGCAATAAACGGGTGTGCAGGCCAGGAACCGGGCACGTCCGCGGTCTCATCGGGGCCGCAATGCCGGGCTCGCCGGCGACCTACACGGCCCCAATCCGCCCCACCTGACCGTCACGATTTGCTTCGCCGTCATCGGCGGTGTCCTTGTGGCACCACGCGGGACCGGCCGCATCGATCCGCCCTCACTCGGCCTTCTCGGCGCGGAACATAGGCATCTCTACGGGCCGCGGGTGTCCGGGCCGTCGAGCGGCGTGGCAGTGGAGCGTCGGGCCATGGAGCAACGTGGCAATGGGGCGTCGGGCCGTCGAGCAGCGAGATCATCCACGCCTTCGCCGCCAACGACTGCGTCCAACGGCTGCCCACCGAACCTGGCCGGCAGCACATGGTCGCACCAGTGTTGACGTGGGACACGAGGGCCTCCGTGTGCGAAATGGACCCTGAATAGCCGTACTGTCGCAACAGGAATATCCGCATCACTCAGCAGGTCATGTGCGTAATATGCACGAAACGTCACCGAAGATCACGGCTGGCCAAGCCACGACCTTTGGGTCCCGGCCGACGGAAAAGAACCGTGGCCGCACCCATCAAGGTGCGGCCACGGCCGGTCGATGTCCTGGCTCCGTCATACGACGCAGTCTTACGCGGGTATGCCTTCGCGGATTTTCCTGTCCCGGTATTCGTGGAACTCCTGGTGCAGCTCCTCGAGTTGTTCGTCGTAGTCGGCGATGAGCGCTTGGGCCGCGGCTATCGTCTCGGCGAGGAATTCTTTCTCCTCCAGGTATTCCTGGAGGCCGTCAGCGATCGTGACGTTCCATTCGAGCCAGCCTTTGCATTCGATGCGCACCATCTGGCGCGGCGACCAGCCTTCGAATTCGAGCCGGTCGCGCCGTTGGAAGAATTTCCGTCGCGCCGGGTCGCTGGATTCGCCGGCGAACCGGACGCCTTCACCGATGCCTTCGGTCAAGGCTTTGGCTTCGTGCTTGCGCCGGGCCACCCACAACAGTTTGCACAACTGCCCGATCTGGTCTTCGAGTTGGTTCTGGCTGTATCGGCGGTAGACGTCAGCGCCGACGAAACGGGCCTTGATCGTCTTTCCGTCGCTGAGTCGCGCTTCGATCAATTTGTCCGGTGAGGACACTGTGATCGGTTGTTTCATGATTTCGCTGAAGCTTGGCATGGTCACCCGTTCATTCGTCTAGCTCGGGTCGGTATAGACCCGTGTTTTGTCTTGGTCTGCGGAATCGGGCACTCGACACATGATCGAAACATCTTGCGTTTCCCCACTCATCGGCCACGATTCGCTGCATCCGCCGAGCACCGTCTTGCCGGTCTCGTCGAAGAACACGGCCGTGAACCGCACGGACGGCATCACCTGCGGTTTCTGGTTCGTCGCTTCGAAACTCAGCTCGAGCCGTTGCATACTTTCCGTATAGGTGATTTCGGAGTAGGAAATGGCGGCTATCGGGTGATCGAGCTCCGAATCGGTTTTCCAGGAGGAGGTGTCGATCCTGTCCACTTCGATATCCGCTACTGAATCGAGGTCGACGTCCAGCTCCGCGGCGGACAGTTCGGTCGCGTATGCGGTCTGTCCGTTACTACGCAGGGCCGTTATCGTAAATTCGACCGCCGACTCGGCCACGACCTCGCCTCGCTCGTCGATGAGCGAGGCCGTGACCTGTGTATCGAGCGCCACGAACAGCGTCGGATTGTTGACCTGCACGGCAGCCGACAACCAGTCGCCGTCGTCGACGATCGTGAACCCCGAGGACACGATGCTCAGCGCGTCCGCTGCCGGCCTCCTCGGCTCAGGAGCATCGGGCATGCGCCCGTGGTCGCTGCAGGCGGCGGCGCCGATCATGACCCCGACAGCCAGCGCGAACGCGCTCAGCCGTGACACCGGGTCCTGTTTCCTTTCGACCCGCCCGCGCTCACGCCTCGGTAGTCGAAGCATTTCCCCACAACCCTTCGCAGGTTTAAGAAGGCGGAGTGAAAGTGTCCTGGTAGTCCTTGTCGAGTTCGCTGAGGCCGCCGTCGCCGTCGTAAACGATCGGGGCGTACCCATCGTCCTTCAGCACGATCGGACCGGCGACCTCTTTCAGGTTCGAAGAGCCGGCGAGCCAGTCGTTGATCTCGTTGACCGCTTTCTTCACGTCGTCGATCTTCGACTGTGCTTTCTCTTCAATCGTGCCCAGGATGCGCCATGTAGCGCTGTGAGCGTCGAAAGCGCAGCACGACTGGAATTCGTCCTCGCCCGTGTCCGGGGTGTCGGCTCCCACGACCGAAGCGGTCAAGGTCGTGGATGCCGCGAGCAGACTCCAGCCCCCGGGGCCGGCCATGAATGTGCCGACCGCCGCGAAAATCCACAGGGTGAACATGACTTCGTCTTTGGAGTTGGCTTCCAAAGCGGCGTAACCACTTTCGAACAGGTTCTCCATGTCTTCACGCGCGCGTGCGTAGATGGCTTGGTGCGCTTCCGCCAACGCCTGGTACGCGTTCAAAACGAGACGCTGTTTCGATACGGCGGGGCCATCGGTTTCGAAGTAATGGATGAAGTCGTTGACGAACGCGTCCGGTCCATCACCTTTCCACTGGGCGACTTCGTCCCTAGCGGATTTCGCCCATGACCCGACCGTGTGGTCGGGGACGTCGGCGATGGCTTTTTCAATGGACTTGTCCCATTCGGCCGACCCGCCGAGCTGCAGCGCCATCTGCGCATATCTTTCGATCAGCTGGTTGAACGATTTCGGGTCGGGTCCGCCGATGCGTTCGACCTCGGCATCGAGATCGTCGACCTTGACATTGCCGGCGTCTTCTTTCAGCTTCCCTTTGAGTTTGTCGAGCTTCTCCTGGACGCGTGACTTGTAGACGTCGTCGTAGAAGTTTTCTACATTGAGCTTTCCCATTTAGGCATCCCCCTGCCGGTCGTTGTTGCTATTTCCATTCACCATCGGTGTATTCCGGCAGTTCATCGAGGTCCGCGAGTCTCTTGAACTCGTCGGCGGCAGCTTCGTCGACGCTGGCGAACGAAATCGCCATGGCGATGAGCACGTCGGCGCCGTGCTGCACGTTGTCTCGGGCCCGTGTCATGAGCGTGTTGACGGATTCGGTGGCGGTCTGCCAAAACTCGAAGCTTCCGTCGCTTCCGGATTTGTTGATGCCCAAAACGGTGTCGTAGATGGCGACCGCGTCGCCGAGGTGACCGTCGCCGGCGCGATACAGCTCGGCGAGGTGACCGCCGAGTTCTTTCCCCTCTGACATGTATCTCCCTAAAATCCCCATAGGACCAGATAGAAGTCCGATTTGAGACTACTGAGAAGAGATAGACGATTGCAACTGATTTTTCGGTCATATGCTGAGACGACAGTCACTTCTTCGCTTGCGCCCCAAGGGTTATGGAAAAGCAATGGTTTCCGACCGAGCCGTGTGGAGCGTTTGCGTAGCCCGTCAGAACTGGCTGTGGGAGGGGTTGTGCATGTTACTGACATGACGAAACGGCAGGTGCCGAGAAGTTACTGACATGCTCGTTTCGTCCGCCGGTAGTCGTCGACCAGTGTTCGACACCGGCGCTGATCGAAATGGGCGGTGCTTTTCGCTCAGGTCTGCGGATCGCATTGATCGTGTGTTCCGGTGGCCCGGTATTGAGCCGCCGGTTCCGCGTACGTGTCGAGGTCGCGACGGAAACTCTCGAGCAGAGTGGCGGACGTTTGCGGAACCGGCACGACAGCCTGCCCACCCGCAATGGCGGAGACTGCGCGGACGCCGTGTAGCGCGTTGAGAAGCCACATCGGTCGGTAGCGGACATGTTCCCAACTTCTTGGCCTGTAGTCGACGTCGATTCCACGGTTGCGGGCGATCGTCTCCACCAGTGCCCGGGTGACGCTGGGCAGTACCGGTTCGGTCCAGTCCGGACCGCACAGCACATCGTCTTCCCACCACATCAATGTCGCGAACGTGGTTTCGCACACGACACCGTCGCGGCCGATAATCACGGCTTCGTGGGCACCGGCTTGGTGCGCCCGCGCACGCACACGCGTCAATGCGGCAAGATCGGGCCCCTTCGCGTGGGGCGTGTGGCGCGGATCCGTCTGGGGCGCATCCCAAAGGACCGCTTCGCGGTCGCGGTTCGGCGCGGGTCGTAGCCGCAAGGCCAGCCCAGACGTTTCGGCGTATTCGATCCGAGGGAACCATGCGCCTTCGCGGGGAATCTCAGCGGCGACGCAGTCCAGAAACCCCTGCACGTGTTCGCGATTCACGTAGCCGTCGATCGACGAGGAAAACCTGTCGAAGTGTCGCCCGATCGCGCGCACACGTCCGTCCACTGCCAACCAAGAGTCGATGATGGTTGGCGCGGCCAGCGCATCGGTTTCGATGAACCGCCGGCACGCAGGATCGTAGCGGTATGCGGTCTCAATCATGCGGGTGGTCCGGTTCCGTGGCGAACGTGTGGACGAGTGCGCGGGCTTTCAACAGCATTTCTTCGTATTCGGCGTCCGGCTGGGAGTCGAGAACGATCGCGCCGCCGGCGCCGATGGTGACCGTGTCCCCGTAGGCAACGGCGGTGCGGATGACGACGTTGAGGTCGCCCGAGCCGTCGTAGGACAGGTAGCCGAGCGCGCCCGAGTAGATGCCGCGGGCTTCGCCTTCGAGGGTGTCGATGATGTCGGTGGTGCGGCGTTTCGGGGCGCCCGTCATCGATCCCGGCGGGAAGCTGGCGCGGATGGCGTCGATCGTGCTGTGCGCGGGGGCGAGTGTGCCTCGGATTGTCGATACGAGCTGGTGAACGGTCTCGTATGTTTCGACATTCATGTATTTGGGAACGGTGATGGTGCCGGTTTCGCATACTCGGCCGAAGTCGTTACGCACCAGGTCGACGATCATGAGGTTCTCGGCGACAGTTTTCGGATCGTTGGCGAGCGTGTCACGGTTCTTGCGGTCCATCGCGGGTTCGTTGCTGCGGGCCGCGGTGCCTTTGATGGGGCGGCTTTCTATGACACCGTTCCGGTCCGCGGTCAAGAACCGTTCCGGCGAACTACTGTAGATGGTTAGTTCGTCGAGTTTGAGCAGTGCCGCGTACGGGGCCGGGTTGGTGCGTCGAAGCCGCTTATAGGCCCGCAACGGTTCTTTCGGCGCCTGAGGCAGACGCAGTGTGTTCGTGTAACAGATCTCGTAACTGTTGCCCGCGTGAAGCTGTTGTTGCGCGTGCGCGATCTTCTCTAGATATTCGGCCCGCGGCCGCGCATATGTGGCGACCGTTTCGGGCGGGACAGTCGTGGCCGCCGGTTCGAACACGGCCGGCGGTTGGTCGGTCGCAAACGCGCGGGCGCATTCGTCGACCCACTGAGGTTCCGGTTCGCCCGGTTTCGTGAGCGCGACGACGTGAACGCAGCCCGAATGATGGTCGACGACAACGAAGCGGTGGCACCGAATCCACATTGCATCGGGTGTTTCGGAATCGTGCGCGTGGCTCAGTCCACAGTCGGTCTTTGTTTCGTATCCGAGGTAGCCGATGTAGCCGCCACGGAACGGGAACGGCAACTGTTCGGCGTTGTCGATGCGGGTGTCGCCGAGCTGCTGTTCGAGATACGTCAAGATATCGATGTCGCGCACGCGCGTATGTTGACCGTGGACGGTGATGTCGATCCGACGGGGGACGGCGCGGTACCGGATCTGCGCGGTGTCCGGCCCGTCTGCGGGCGCCAGGATCGAGTATCGGGAAGTTCCGGGGACGACTTGCGCACTGTCCAACCAGACCCATTGGTCGTGCCGGGTGTCGAAGTAGTCGGCGATCCGTTCGGTATCCGTCAGCTGCGGGATCGTGCGTAGATGCGCGGTGAGGTGGCGGGTGGGCGCAGATGTTACTGACTTCTGTGCCGTGGGCGGCGCCGTTTCGGGCATGTTACGCACATGACCTGCCAGGTCGAGGAAGTTCGCGACGAGTTTCGCCCCGTGCATGGTCGCTACGGATTCGGGGTGGAACTGCACGCCCCAGTGCGGTTTCGTGCGGTGTGTCAGCGCCATGATGACGCCGTCTTCGGCCCGCGCCAACACATCGAGCTCGTCGGGCAGTGGTTCTTCGACATGCAGCGAGTGGTATCTGACGGCCGGAAACTGTGTCGGTATGTCGCGAAACAACGGATGTCCGGCGTGGTGCACTGTGGTGATGTGGCCGTGCCTGGCTTGCGGGGCGGCACCGACCGTGGCGCCGGCGGCCGCCGCGATGCCTTGATGCCCGAGACACACCCCCAGTACGGGCAGGCTCGGTACGTCGAGAACCTTTGCAGCGCAACCGAAGTCGCGTTCACATGTTGGCGTTCCTGGACCGGGCGAGATCACAGCGGCGTCGTAACGCGTCACGTCGATATCGCCCCAGCTCGGGTCATCGTTGGTGAGGACGTCGACCACGACACCGGTGTGCGCGGCGAACATTTGGTACAGGTTGTGGGTGTAGGAGTCGTGGTTGTCGACGAGGACGACCTTCATGGCAGCCACCGATGGTTGGTCGGGCGGGGCGGGTTCGCCGTTCAAGCAGTATCGGCGGTGCAGGCCGACCGGGCACGCGCGGGGCTTGACTTCGAGATGTTACTCACATGACCGAACCGGGGCCAACATCGCCGTGTTCTTCCCTGCCTTGGTTGCGTGCCAACACGGGTCGCCTGGATTTTGCTTGGCTGACCGACAGGGCGCCGGACGGCAGCATGGGCCCGTGCGGTTACCCGTCAGCGAGGCCCGAGATCAACGATCACTGTGGAAATTCTTTACGCCTTCCATGATGTACGGCATGATCTCTTCGCGCACGTCATACTGCTCTACCGAGTCGGGCGGATCCAGCCACATCTCGACGCCCATCAACTGCGCGTTCTCTATAAACCTTGTGGACATGTGCCCTTGGTCACTGAACTTGATTCCGCAATACTCATCGGGACTTTCCCCGAAGCTCGTGGCGTCGTGCACGTCCAGAAATCTGCTCTGGCCACTAATGAACAACACTTTCTCGCACACAGAGTCATCGCTGCGCAGCTTCGCATCGATCTCCTCCATAGACCGCTTCGGCGCCAGCGGCCATGTGGATACGTGAAGCTTCACCGTCACCCCCGAACCAACCTCGACACCATCGATCGCACAGG
>DXIM01000162.1 GCA_019112895.1 Candidatus Stackebrandtia faecavium | reverse complement strand
GGTGACGGCCGGGGTCTTGTCGAGCTTGCCACGGTGGGCCAGACCGCGGGTCCAGGCGAAGATCGACGCGATCGGGTTCGTCGACGTCTTCTCGCCCTGCTGGTAGCGACGGTAGTGACGCGTCACGGTGCCGTGTGCGGCCTCAGCCTCGACGGTCTGCCCGTCCGGCGTCATCAGGACCGACGTCATCAGACCGAGCGAGCCGAAACCTTGCGCCACGGTGTCGGACTGCACGTCGCCGTCGTAGTTCTTGCAGGCCCACACGTATCCGCCTTCCCATTTGAGGGCGGCGGCGACCATGTCGTCGATCAACCGGTGCTCGTAGGTGAGGCCGCGGGCGTCGAACTCGGCCTTGAACTCGGCCTCGAAGATTTCGGCGAAGACGTCCTTGAACATGCCGTCATAGGCCTTCAGGATCGTGTTCTTCGTGGACATGTAGACCGGGTAGTTGCGGTTCAGACCGTAGCGGAAGGACGCGCGCGCAAAGTCCTCAATCGACTTACGGTAGTTGTACATGCTCATGGCGACGCCGCCACCCTCCGGGTACTGGGCGACGTCGAATTCCATCGGCTCACTGCCGTCTTCCGGCTTGAACGTGACCGTGAGCGTGCCCGGGCCAGGAACCTTGAAGTCGGTGGCCTTGTACTGGTCGGCATGCGCGTGACGGCCGATGATGATCGGCTTGGTCCAGCCCGGCACGAGGCGCGGCACGTTGCTCATGATGATCGGTTCGCGGAAGACCACGCCCCCGATGATGTTTCGGATCGTGCCGTTAGGCGAACGCCACATCTTCTTCAAGTCGAACTCTTCGACCCGCGCCTCGTCCGGCGTAATGGTCGCGCATTTAACGCCGACACCGTGTTCTTTGATCGCGTTGGCGGAGTCCACCGTGATCTGGTCATCGGTGGCATCACGACTGGTGACCGACAGGTCGTAATACTTGAGGTCGACATCAAGATGCGGCTTGATGAGCTCCTCACGGATCTGGTGCCAGATGATCCGGGTCATCTCGTCGCCGTCGAGTTCGACGATCGGGTTTTCCACTTTGATTTTGGCCATACGGCTTAGTCCGTTCTCTTCGCTATGCGGCGTACCTGAGGGCAACGCAGATCGACTTAACAGTACAACCGTACTGGATTACGTGTCGAAAGCAATGCCAGCGGACACAGGGTCGAAAGCAAGCTGAGGCCAGCAGACCTCACGTCAATTGTTCTTGACCTCGGCTGTAGCGGCATCACCAGGTCCGGACTCTGTGACCGCGTGAACGCTGACACAGTCCAAGCCTTCCGCTTTCACGGTCACGAACAGCGTGTCGCCGTCGACTTCCTTCAGCTCGCCACCATCGCATTCGGACACCACGTACCCGGTGATCTTCGCGTCCGCGTCGCCGGTGGGCTCCGCCCATTTCACCCGGTACTTGCCACCCGACATCGACCACGCCACGACCGCCGTCGGGGCCGACACGGAGGATTCCGCTGACGATTCCTCCTGCGACGGCGACGGCTCCTGAGACGGCGATTCCTCCGGCGACGACTCGTCGTCCTCCTCCCCGCCGGACTGCTGCGAGTCCTTCGATTCCTCGGAGGTCACCTTTCCGCTGTCATCAGACGACGCCAACATCGACGCGAACGTGCCCGACGACCACAGCCAATAGCCGCCACCACCGGCCGCCAGCACCACCACGACGATCAGCCCGACCACCAGCAGTAGCTTCGACTTGCCGTGGCCCTTCTTCTTCGGCGGGAGAAACGACAGCTGAGCCGGTGCGGCACCGTCGGGCGGCGGCCACGCCCCGAGGTGCGGCGAATCGGTGGCCTGGGGCGACCCCGGCTGGCCCGGAGGAAACACCGGCGCGGGCTGCCCCGGAGCGAGGTGCGGGTTTTGAGCCTGCGGGTCGTGCGCGTTTTGACCGCTGAGCGGAACATCCTGAGTGCTGTCGCTCGATTGCGGGTCCGGGCCGGACTGCGGGTTGAACGGATCGACAGGGTTATGTGCCATGAGAACCTAATTTCGTGTACGACTTCAGCGGCCGCAATTCTCGTGCGGAAGGGGGACGCCGCGAACATCGGAAGCGGACGCTTGACACGGCCCGGCCGTCGGGATCGACGTCGAGACGTTCGTGGACGGTTTTCGTTATCGTCGCCCGATCAACATACTGGGCCGCCGCCAACCAGCACGAAAACCGAGCCACACTAATTTAAACCTGTGACTCGAATGTCGCCGTCGTCCACCCTCGGTCCAGACCACGCATGTCGACTTCGTCGAAGCAGCGAAGGCGCGCAGGACCGCCGCTTAGACTTCGAAGCAGTCTCGCCGCCGGTATGGGCGACGCCAGGACCAACAACCGACGGGCTTTAAAAGGGGCAGCGCCATGGCAAGCACTGACGATGTCTTGAGGATGATTTGGAACGCCGACGAGGTGGCGCAAAGCGGACAGCTCGACATCAGCCTCGCCACCGCGAAAGTCCGCGACGCGATGGAAGTGCTTCAGGCCCAACGCGGTAACGGCACACCGAGCGAGAACGCCGAGATCGAGCAGCTACTTGCCGAATGTGACGCATTCCTGCTGCAGATGGCCGACTACGCCCAACAGGCCCTGGACATCCGCGCGATGATCGCGCGGATCCACGAAGAAACCCTCGCGAAGCGAGACCAAGAAGGCTCCTGAGCCGTCGATTCATCGACCGGGTTTCCAGCCATAACTCGGATTCCAGGGACCGCAAGAATTCGAACATTCCCGAAGACGGATTGTTTTTCGGGAATGCAATGCCATCTCGTTCATGACGGGCGCCGAGACGTTCCGCCTACCGTGCGCCGCCTTACGCAACTACACGGAAGCATCTGCGCCAACACTCCGACGTGGTCGTGCGTCACAAGCACAACTCGCGCGTTCTACGTCGTCGAAATAAGCGAATTTGTGGCCCGACGGCTGTATCTTCTCAGCGCGCCGGGCCGTCACGGTTAATGCGCGAAATGCCGGGTCCCGGTGAAATACATGGTCATTCCGGCATCGTTTGCGGCCGCGATCACCTCGTCGTCCCGGATCGACCCGCCGGGCTGGACGACGGCACGCACCCCGCCCTTAGCGAGTATCTTCAACCCATCCGCGAACGGGAAGAAGGCATCCGACGCCGCCACCGCGTGTCTCGCACGGTCGCCGGCGCGGGTCACCGCCAACCGGGCGGCGTCGACACGGTTGACCTGCCCCATGCCGATCCCGACCGTCGCCAGCTCGTTCGCCAACAAGATCGCGTTCGACTTGACACCACGCACAGCCCACCAAGCGAAAGCCAGGTCGGCCAGCGCCTCCGGATCCAGCGCGTTGCCGCTGACGAGTTTCCAGTTTTGCGGATCGTCGCCGGCGGCGTCGATACGGTCGGGGCCCTGTACGAGCGCTCCTCCGGAGATGTGACGTATCTCGGTCAGCTGTGGCTCCCATTGGGGCGCCTCGAGGATGCGCAGGTTCTTCTTGCTCTTCAACAGCTGCAAAGCCTCGGGCGCAAACGACGGGGCCACGATCACTTCGGTGAAAACCTCGACGACCTGGCGCGCCATCTCGAGGCTGACCTGCGTGTTGGCGGCGATGACGCCACCGTAAGCGCTCACCGAGTCGCATGCGTGGGCTTTCGCGTGAGCCGCGGCGACGTTGTCGTCGGTGGCGATGCCGCACGGGTTCGCGTGTTTGATGATGGCCACACAGGGGTGCCCGAAGTCGTTGCATGCCCGCCAGGCCCCATCGGCGTCCACATAGTTGTTGTAGGACATTGGCTTGCCGTGAAGCAGGGTCGCGTTCGTGATGCCGCCGACCGTGTTGGCCTCGGAGTACAGGGCCGCTTCCTGGTGCGGGTTCTCGCCGTAACGCAACTGGTCTTTCTTCGTCAACGCGATACCGGAGAACTCCGGCAGGTCGGCCGAAGTGACCCGGTTCAGCCAGCTGGCGACCGCCGCGTCATACGACGCCAAGTGGGCGAACGCCTTGGCCGCCATCACTTTGCGCTGCGGCAGCGCGAATCCGCCCTCGGAGACGGCGGCGAGCACTTCGTCGTAGTCGCGCGGGTTCACCACGACTGCCACGTTGGCGTGGTTTTTGGCGGCGCCGCGGACCATCGACGGGCCGCCCACATCGATCTGTTCGATCACGTCGTCGAAGTCGGCGCCGGCGGCCAGCGTTTGAGTGAACGGGTACAGGTTCACCACGAGCAGGTCGAACGGTGCGATCGAGAACTCTTCGAGTTGCGACGCGTGGGAGAGCTTCCGCATGTCCGCCAGCAGGCCCGCGTGCACGGCGGGGTGCAAGGTCTTAACGCGTCCATCCAGGACTTCAGGAAAGCCGGTGATCTCCTCGACCGGCGTGACCGGGATGCCGAGGTCGGCGATCGCCGCGGCCGTGCCGCCGGTCGACACCAGCTCCACCCCGGCTCCATGCAGCCCCAACGCGAGCCGGTCGATGTCGGTCTTGTCGTAGACGCCGATGAGTGCGCGGCGGATCGGCTTACGAACGGTGTCGGAAGACATGGAAACTCCTTCAGCAAACGGCGGCCGGATATGAAAGTCACGGCCGGGTACGGTCTCGTGACGTTCGGCCCAGGCGTTCGACCTCAGTCTGCTGCTTGCGTGTCGCTCCCTGGTGGTAACCCACCTCGGCGTGTCAGCCTTAGCGCCAGTCGCGACGCTTCGAACAGTAACACCGGTACTTAGCGGCTCAACGCCCCAGCCGCACGCGGCGGCCGGCGACGGTCCACCCGTCGCGCATCATGGTGCCGACGCTGTCAACGAGCTGCCGGCGCTCCGCATCCTTGATGCGCTCGGTCAATGTGTCCACAGTGTCGTCATCGTGGACCGGGACCGACACCTGCCCCACGATGAGACCCGTGTCGACACCGTGGTCACAGATGAACAAGGTGGCGCCGGCGAGCTTCACACCATGCTCCAGCGCCAGTTTCGGCCCCTGCATTCCCGGAAAAGCCGGCAGCAACGAGTTGTGCGTATTGACGCATCGGCCCTCGAACCGCGACAAGAACTCCTTGCCGAGCAGTTTCAAGAAACCCGCCGAAACCACCAGCTGCGGGTCGAACCGCGCCACCGTCTCGGTCATCGCCTCATCCCACGCGGCGCGGTCCGGAAAGTCAGCGACTCGATGCACGAACGCCTCGATACCGCGTTCACGCGCCCGCTCAAGCCCCGCAGCGTCCGGTCGATCCGCCCCCACAGCGACGACACGCGCACCGTATTCGGGCTCCTCGCACGCATCCAACAACGCCTGCAGGTTCGAACCGGACCCCGAAATCAATACGACCAAACGCGCCGTCATACATTCCCCAGACGCCGTGTGCAGCACGAAAAGACCACGAGCAACCCTAACCCCGATGCCGGGACCCCACCAGTTCGGCCCCGGTCAGGCACGGTCGCGACGGCCGCGGCCGAACAATCGCGCGGCGACCGCGCCGCACAGCACACTGCCTGCGATGGAGATGGCGGCACTCGCCCCGCTTTGCACCACGTCCGGACCCAACTGCGACAACCGCTGCGTCCCCAGCGAACCCGAAGCCATGAACGCCATCCCCGCCATCAACACGCCCGCAGTCAATCCGGCCGCCAGCACGGACCACGTCATCGTCGCCCAACGCGAATCGACCGACCGCAACCCCAAGGCGATGCCCTGCACGCAACCGATCACCAACGGCACAGCCCACAGGGCGGTGCCCCACGTGTCCAACGGCGCATGCGGCACCGCGGCGAACAATGGGAACACCGGCATCGGCATGATGTCGACCGTCATGACGCTGACCTGCGTATCAACCCCGACCGCGAAGCCGGGCCCCAACAGGTACGCCGCGGCCCAGATCGCCGTGGTCGGCAGGTACAGGACGCTCAACAGGACGAGGCCAAGGGCCGCACCATCGTAAGCGCTGAAGGTCTCGACGACCGCCGAGCCGCGAAGGGCCAGTGCCGCGCCAACCCCCAACGCACCGCACGCTGTGACCGCGATCATCGATAGCGTCCCGGTGCGGATACCGCGGCGCAGCCAGGTCGGCAATCCGAGCCAAACATCGTCGAGCGCACCGGCCTCGTTCATGGCGCCGACACCGCAAGACAGGACAGCGACCGCCGCGACCCATGCGACCGTCTTCCATATCGACAGGTCATACACGTCGCCGTCGACCAGCACGGCCACAAGCAGAGCAAACAGGACATACCACATCGTGACCGCGAGCGTCGCGGCACGCGCGGCGGGAACAGTGCGAGACTGCAACGCCCGCACCGTGTTCGCGCCCGCTTTGGACAGTCTCCAGACGATGATCGCCGTCAACACCAGCGGCGGCAACCCGACCGGCAGGCCCGATACGTCGATGGAGGCTCCGTGACCGACGAGCCAGATCGCACCGACCGTGCGGGTCACATCGCTGACCGCCCCGGGCCGCCCCACCATCCACCATGTGGCGATAACGACGACCAAGATGGGCAACAAAACAACGGCGGCATTCCAGGCGCTGGTAGCGGCGCCCGCGGTTAGAACCGCCCTCAGCCGCGGCGGCGGCAGCGCATTAACGGTGACAGTTGCCCGCTGCGTCGCGCGCGTTCGCGCCGAGCGGGCATCACGCTGTGACGGCACATCCGTGACGACAACGGTGTCGCGCTGGGTACCGCGGCCACTGTTACGGTTTCGCTGCTGACTCATCGCCAGCCAGTCTGGCACGATTCGCTGCTGTACGGACAGGACAAACCATCAACGCGCCGGTTCTGTCCACCTTTGGTGCCAACGGTCTTACCTCAAGAAAACGGCGACTTCTTCAAACCGTTCACGCTCCGCCGGGACCATGCTGGTGTGGAACATGACATCCGAACCATCCATAAAGGGCCCGACGTCGCGGCGGTGAGTGACGATCTCCTGTGCCACCACTTCGGTGACCCCCGGCAGCTGCACCAAAACGTCGGCGGACACGGCGTTGACGTCGATCAATCCACCATCGTTGTAGCTGCGAGGCAGGTCCGGGCGGCCGATCTTGAGGTCGCGCGCCATCGATGGGTCCTGGGCCACGACCTGCCGCGCCTCCTCGCGCAGCTGCCGTAGCGCCCGTACCTTCGCCAACGCGGCCGCGTTACCCGGGTGGTAGCTCGCCCCCGGCAATTGTCTCTGGGCATTCTTGCGCTGACCGTGCTGTTTGCCCATCATGAACGCGTGCACGGTCCCGCCTGCCCACAGACCCAGCCACACCAAAACCATGAGGAAATAAACGGCTGGGTCGACGAGCGGACCGAAAAGCATGAACAAGATGAACAGGGTCGGCACCAAATATCCAGCGGCGACGGCCACCAAAGCACCGGACTTCTGCCGGATCGCGAAATAGCCGGCCACGAACGGCATCGCCAGTCCACTGGTGCAAAAAGCCAAGGCGAGACACCCGATAGCCGTATCGAGGCCCTCGTTGCGCACGACAGTCGCGGGCGGCAGCTGCGGCGGCATCGGAGGCTGCATCGGGTGCGGTACGACCGCGGGACGGCGCGGCGGCCCGGACGGCACCACCGTGGGCGGGGACACGTGCGACGCCGAAACCGTGGTGGCTGCCGGCGGCGCGGACCGATATGACGCGCCAGCACCGGAGCCGGTCCCGATGCTTTCCATGCCGGGCACGCGCTGCAGCTCGGACGTCGTGATCACCGGGACTGCGGCGCGACGCGCAGCCTGAAGCGTCGGGTTGCTACTGGAGACGCTGCGGTCGATGACAACATACGTCACGCTCGACGAGAACCGGTCCGTCAGGATCGCCCCCGTGTCCGTGAGGACCTGGCGCGCCGCAGCGGCTCGCGCGCCTATGCCGAGCACCAAGACATGGGCACCCTCGAAAGTCAAGGAAGACATGGCCGCTCCAAGGCATAGCAAGTTGATTCTTCCACCGATATTACGGTTCCCGTGCAATGCCGACGAGTGTGACCTGGGCTCCGGAAATAACGATTTCGCCAACGCAAGCGTGGCGTCACCATCCACTAACGGACAGTGACGCCACTGGTGCATGTTCGGAACTTGACTAGAGGTTCTTGACGACCTCGCGCATCAGTTCCGCAGTCTGAGACGGGGTCTTCCCGACCTTCACACCGGCCTCGCCGAGCGCCTTCGCCTTCGCGTCGGCTGTACCGGCAGAACCGGAGATGATCGCGCCAGCGTGGCCCATCGTCTTTCCGGGAGGAGCCGTGAAGCCGGCGATGTAGCCGACGACCGGTTTCGTCACGTTCTTGCTGATGTATTCGGCCGCGCGCTCCTCCGCGTCGCCACCGATCTCGCCGATCATCACGATCGCTTCGGTCTCCGGGTCCTCTTCGAAAGCCTTCAGGCAGTCGATGTGGGTGGTACCGATGACCGGGTCGCCACCGATGCCGACACAGGTCGAGAAACCGATGTCGCGCAGCTCGTACATCAGCTGGTAGGTCAGCGTGCCCGACTTCGACACCAGGCCGATCTTGCCGGCCTTGGTGATGTCCGACGGGATGATGCCGGCGTTCGACTTGCCCGGGCTGATCACGCCGGGACAGTTCGGACCGATGATGCGGGTCGCGTTGCCTTTGCTTTCGGCGTACGCCCAGAAGTTCACCGAGTCGTGCACCGGGATGCCTTCGGTGATGACGACGCACAGGCCAATGCCCGCGTCGACCGCTTCCACGACCGCGCCCTTGGCGAACTTCGGCGGCACGAACACGACCGTCGTGTCGGCGCCGGTCTCAGCCATCGCGTCGGCGACGGAAGCGAAAACCGGCAGCGACTTCTCACCGATCTCGACCTTCGTGCCGGCTTTACGCGGGTTGACGCCGCCGACGATGTTGGTCCCGGACGCGAGCATGCGGCGGGTGTGTTTCGTGCCTTCGGCACCGGTCATGCCTTGGACGATGACCTTGCTGTTCTCGTTGAGAAAAATAGCCATCGTTATGCTCCTTGCGCCGCGAGCTCGGCGGCCTTATCGGCCGCGCCATCCATAGTGTCTACTTGCGTCACCAGCGGGTGATTCGCGTCGGTCAGGATCTTGCGCCCCACCTCGGCGTTGTTGCCGTCCAAACGCACCACAAGCGGCTTGTCAACTGTCTCGCCACGCTCCGACAGCATCTTCAGCGCGCCGACGATGCCGTTGGCGACCGCGTCACAAGCGGTGATGCCACCGAAAACGTTGACGAAGACGCTCTTGACGTCCGCGTCGGACAGCACAACTTCCAGGCCCGCGGCCATGACGTCAGCCGAAGCGCCGCCACCGATGTCGAGGAAGTTTGCCGGCTTGACGTTGTTGTACTTCTCGCCGGCGTAAGCCACGACGTCGAGAGTGGACATGACGAGTCCTGCGCCGTTGCCGATGATTCCGACGTCACCGTCGAGCTTCACGTAGTTGAGGTCGGCTTCCTTCGCGCGCTGCTCCAACGGGTCGTCGGCCTGCGAATCGGCCAGCTGCGCGTGATCCTCGTGACGGAACGCGGCATTATCGTCCAGCGACACCTTCGCGTCCAGCGCCAGCGCCTTGCCTTCGGGCGTGCGGACCAGCGGGTTCACCTCGACCAAAGTGGCGTCCTCGCCGACGAACGCATTCCACAGCTTCACGATCATGTCGACCAGCTGATCTTTGAGATCGGCGGGGAAACCAGCGCGGTCGGCAATCTCACCGGCGAGCGCCTCATCGACGCCAGTCAGGGCGTTGATCGGCAGCTTCAGAACCTTATCGGGCGATTCCTCAGCGACCTGCTCGATCTCGACGCCGCCCTCAGTCGACGCGATGCACAAAAACGTCCGGTTCGCGCGGTCGAGCAAAAACGAGAAATAGTACTCGGAGTCGATGTCCGCGGCCTCGGTGATCATGACCTTGTGGACCTCGTGGCCCTTGATGTCCATGCCGAGGATGTTCGTGGCGTGCTCCCGAGCCTCCTCAAGGGAATCGGCGAGCTTGACGCCGCCGGCCTTGCCGCGACCGCCCACCTTGACTTGCGCCTTGACGACCATCTGCCCGGAGAGCTTTTCGGCGAGGCCGACTGCCTCGTCAACCGTTGTGGCTACGCCGCCGTTCAACACCGGCACGTCGTGCCGGGAGAACAACGCGCGGCCCTGATATTCGTACAGGTCCACTGTTAGAAGTCCGCTCCTCAATGAAGTCATTGTTGAAGGAATCTTCGCCGAACACGCACCAGGGCGTTAGATACGGCTATCCCATACTTGCAGCGTATCGGTCACGCCTACGCCGCGCGCTCCCCGGGTATGTGGCGTGGGATCTTTCACTCACCCACCGCGACACCCACGCGCCCCATACGACAACCGACGCAACAACAACTCCGCCGGACCACGGTAGCCTCGCCGCTGCCACCACGCCGCCGCCACGACACTGCACAACCACACCCCGACAGCGAGCCCCGCGACGACAACCACCGGATGCGACACCGACTCGGCCAAACCGAACCCGACACGAGACACCACGACGAGCCACACCACCGACTGAAACAAGTACGCGGACAACGACATTCGGCCCAAAGCCGCAACCGCCGACACCACACCGAGACGGCGCCACCGTCGGATCCGAACGGACACCAAACCGAACACCGCCGCCAAACCAGGGCCAGCGAAAACGCCCCCATTATTGTGCAACTGCAACGCCGAATCGACCCCGTGCGCGTCCACCGACACCGCCCCTGAAGCGATCAACGCCAACGGCACCCCACTGGCCACGGCCAAGCCGACACCGCCGCACGCGACCAGCCACAGCCGCTTCACGTGACGCTCCGGCTCCTCCAGCCAGCGCCGACGCGCCGCCCACATGCCCAACCAGATGCCCAAGATCGCCGGAATCGCGAACACAGTGTGCTGCGGCCACTCCCACAACCGCAGCCCCGACGCCAACCAGAAATCGTCAGTCAACAACGAGCCCTGAAAACTCGGCGCCACCGATGCCGTGCCCCCATCCAGCATCGCCACGAACGTCCGCCAACCAAACCACGCCACCGCCACCGCGCTCGCCGCATACAGCCACCACACGACACCCAAAAGCCGGTCGTCAAGCCGCAGAAACACCAGCACCGCCAACACGCCCAGCAGGCCGTACGCGGTCAAAATGTCGCCGTAAAACAGCAGTGCGGCATGCGCAAAACCGAAAACCGCGAGCCACACATTCCGCCGCACCAAAACCCGCTGCACAGCCGCCCGGCCAAAACCCGCCGAATCCAGCCGAAACGCGAACTGCACCAGGCCATAACCGAACAAAAACGCGAACAAAGGAAACGACCGCGCATGCACCAACACGAACAAGACAGACTCGACCACCGCGCCCGAAACCGCCGCCGGACGCAAAAACGCGGGAGTACCAGCCGCCGCAACGATCGCGCTATTCGCCAACGCGATACCCAACAACATGAACCCGCGTGCAAGATCCGGAGCCAAAGCACGCTGCCGCAACGGGACCGGGCCGAACCCATCACCGCCGACATTCCGCACAACCATCAACACGCTCCAGCGGAAACGAACAGCCGCAAGAAACCAGGCCATCACAGACAAAAATAAGGCCGCATAAACACCCAAAAGCGTTTACGCGGCCTGACCCGTGCTTTCACTGGTCGGGATGGCGGGATTCGAACCCACGACCTCCTCGTCCCGAACGAGGCGCGCTACCAAGCTGCGCTACATCCCGATATTTAACTATTTTCAACCACCACCGGAACCCAGCACCACTAACAGCAGCTTGTCCGCGCGCCACAGCGCGCTACGCTCCACCATCTGCGCGGTTCGCAAGCTCACCACGCCAGCGCTACATCCCGATATTCAACTCTATTCAGATCTCACACCCGGGCCTGGGCCTTGAAAATGGACCTTGCCGCGAGCGTCCTTCGGCATCCGGCGCTTCGGTACAAGAACCAAAACCGTATCCCGATAAGACGCTCGCAATCCTAACCAACGCCCGGCACCGGGCTCGCACCGGCCTCTAGTTGGCGGGCGTCAAGGTCAATACGCTGGCCTCCGGCGGGCAAGCGAACCGCATCGGCGCGTACGGGCTCGTACCCAGACCGGCCGACACATGCAGCCACGACGAGCCGTAACGGTGCAGGCCCTTGACGCGTTCACGGTCGATGCCGCAGTTCGTCACGAGCGCGCCGTAGCCCGGCACGCACACCTGCCCGCCGTGAGTGTGGCCCGCAAGTAGGAGCCGGTAGCCGTCGGAAGCCATCTGGTCGAGCACCCGCGGCTCCGGCGAATGCGTCAACCCAAGCGTCAGGTCCGCCCCCGACGGCGCCGAACCGGCGATGTGGTCATAGTCGTCGAGGTCGAAATGCGGATCGTCGACTCCGGCCAGCGCCAACTGGCGGCCGCCTGCGGTGACTTTCGCGGTGGCGTTGTTCGCATCGACCCAACCGGCGCCGGACAGCAGCCGCCGCAGCTCCTCGGTCGGTAGCGAAGCGCCGTACTTGTGTTCCCGGTTCGGGTTGAAGTACGTGAACGGGTTCTTGGCGACCGGGCCGTAGTAATCGTTCGAGCCGAACACGAAAGCGCCCGGGAACGTGAACAGCGGCGCCAGGGCCGCCGACAGGGTCGAGATGGCTTCGGGGTGGGCGATGTTGTCGCCCGTCAGCACGACGAAATCGGGGTCGAGGGCGGCCAGTGACGACACCCACTCGACTTTGCGTTCCTGGTCCGGCATGAAATGCAGGTCCGAAATGTGCAGTATCCGCAACGGTTCGGCGTCGGGATCGAGCACGGGCACGTCGAAGCGGCGCAGCGTGAATCGGTTCCGTTCATACAGTGACGCGTAGGCAAAAGTGGCGGCTCCGGCGGCGGCGAGGACCCCAACGGCAGAGATAACGCTTCGCTTCTTCATGTCCCCCACGGTAGTTTGTATATTCATGAGCGAACTCAAGACCCGGATCCAATCCGACATGACGGCGGCGATGAAAGCGCGCGACGAGCTGAGCCTCAACACCTTGCGCATGACGATGACGGCCATCCGCAATGCCGAAGTCTCCGGGAAAGCAGATCGCGAGCTGACCGACCAGGAAGTTCAAGACGTCGTCAAGAAGCAGGCGAAGCAGCGCGCCGAGGCCGCCGAGGCTTTCGCCGGGGCCGGCCGCAAGGAGCAGGCGCAGCGGGAACGCGACGAGCACGAAATCCTAGCCCGGTACCTTCCCGAGCAGCTCACCGACGAGGAACTCATTCAGATCATCGACGGCGTTTTCGCTTCCGGCGACTTCACCGACCCGAAACACATGGGTGTGGCGATGAAAGCCGTGAAGGCTGAGGTCGGTGACCGGGCCGACGGCAAGACTGTCGCGACGCTGGTGAAGCAGCGGCTACAGGGCTAACCCACATCCCATTCAGACTGTGCATAGTCGAGGATTACCGGGTGCATGAGCGTGGAGACCTTGACATCCATCGGTTTTCTATCTTCGGGGAACACGGTGGAATTCGCCAAGGTCTCGTCGTTGAGGAACTGTAGTTTCTCCGGCGGGTCCATCCAGAGTTTCGGCGCCGATTCTTTAGCTGCCAAGTGGTAGCCCCAGTCGGCGCCGAAACTGGGCACGGTCACGTGATAAGGCACGCTCTCGAGGTCGGCCTTTGCGATGCTTTTGCCGATACTCCAAAACGATTTTGGCGCGAAATACGGCGAGCCCGCCTGGACCACCATGACCCCATCCGTGGACAGCGTGGACGCCACGATCCCGTAGAACTCGACCGTGTATAGCTTGGCCGTGGCCGTCTCGTCGGGGTCGGGCATGTCGACGATGATCGATTCGTATTTTTCCTTGTTGCCCCGAAGCCACGAGAAGGCGTCGGCGTTGACGACGTTGACCCGCGGATCCTCGAAAGCGTCCTTATTCAATGCGGTCAGGCGGGAATCGGTGCTGCCCAGCTCAGTCATGGCCGGGTCTAGTTCCACCAGCGTGACGTTTTCGACGTCGTCGTATTTCAAAACTTCGCGCAGCGCGAGGCCATCGCCGCCGCCCAGGATCAGCACGTCTTTAGGGTGCGGCGCCATCACGGGATGCACGAGCGACTCGTGGTACCGGTATTCGTCATGCTCGGCGAACTGCAGGTCACCATTCAAATACAGTCGAAGGTCGTTACTGGCGAAGGGGGACACCGATTCCGTCAATACGATCTGCTGATACTGGGTCTGCTGGCTATAGACGATCGGTTGCGAAAACAGCGCCTGTTGAGCCGCCACCTCGAACCGGTCCGAATACACGTAACCGCCGATGAGGATCAGCGAGACGGCACCCGAGATGACTGCGAGGATCCATTTCGTGCGGCGACGCATCTGTTTACGGAAGAGCCCGAAAACGACCGCGACACCGGCTATCGCATTGACCGCCCCCACGATCAGCGCCCCACGGATCTGACCGAACACCGGCAGCAGCAGGAACGGAAACACGAGGCCGCCGATGAGAGCGCCGACATAATCGGCCGCGAAAAGGTCCGCGACGGCACTGCCGGCCGATTGTTTGCGGATGCGCTGCAGCATAACCATCAGCAGCGGGATCTCCGCGCCGATCAGGATCCCGACAATGACCGCGACCACAACCATCGCGAAGGTGTACAGGCTCAGCCATGCGAACGCCGCGTACAGGGCCATGACCGACAGCCCGCCGAACAACGCCAAAAGCAGCTCGATGACCGCGAACGTGCCGACTGCGCGGCGCTGCAACGGTTTCGCCGCCAACGCGCCCACGCCCATCGCGAACACCATGATTCCCAGCACTATGGACGCCTGCCGGGCCGTGTTTCCGATGAGGTAGCTGCCGAGCGTCACCAACGCGAGCTCGTAGACGAGCCCGCACGCGGCGCAGACGAAGACCGCAGCAAGCAAACTGGCCCGCGCCAGACGCTGGCGCGGGCCCGAAGTTGGCGTCCGTGTCAAGACAGACCAGCCACGATGATGAGTCCCACCGCGAAGTGAACCGAGGCGGACACCCACACGGCCGGGTGGTTTTCCTGGGTGATCAGGATCTTGCCGAGCTTGCCGGGCGTCATGACGTCAAGCAGCACGAAGGAAAGCCCCATGACGATGAGCCCGATGATGCCGTACATGAAGCTCGACGCCAGCCCCACAACGAGGTTGCCTTCGGAGACGTAGATGGCCGCGGCGACGATCATGCCGAGGCTCACCATGTTCGAAGCCAACAGGATCGCGCCGTTGCGGTTGTGTTCGCGCCACACCTGTTTACGCAGGTTTCCGGGGGTGACGAGGTCGACCAGGACGAAACCCAGTGCCATCAAGACGACTCCCACCACGCTGTACAGCAGGATGGCAAGGCAGTCGAACATTAGGTCAGTAATGATTTCCACAGTTTTCTCTCTTAATGCAATCCGGCGTCACTTGCCGCCACCGAAGCCGCCACCGCCGTAGCCTCCGCCGTGACTGCTGCGGGGACCGGTCGAAGACCAGCCGAAGAACGCAATGTGCGAACTGTGCCGTCGGTAGGCGTCATCGTAATCGTCTATTTCGACCTCTGTTTTTCCACCGCGATCGGAGATCGCGACGATCTCCTTGTCGTATTGCAGGAACCGCATTCCGTCGTGCTCACCGCGGTCGATTGGCCGAGTGTCGCGGCTGATCGCGTTCGCGGTCGATAGGACGGTGCTGCGCGAAGTGCACGTGGCTTCTTCGCTCTTCGTCGGGTTCACATTGCAGTCATATTTCTTAGCAATGAATTCACGCGGGCTCGCGGAAGTATTGGATACCGCAACGATCGCAATCAGCAAGCCGATTGCTGCCACAATTCCGAAAACGGCCCATCCTGCGGACTTACTCACGCGCACTCCTATATGAATAAGAGATCATTCAGACTTCAGTACATTAACAGCCAGCGACAACGTTCAATTTCCTCGATGAGTGATCTTGGTTGTCGTGACGACGATTTGACGTTCCGATGGGTAACAGTGCGTAGTGACCCATCCGGCCATACCGTTGAGCTGGTCATTCGCGGCTTCCAGGACCGTCAGGGCATCCTTTTCACCCGGAAATTGACCCAACAGAGTTGACTCGGAAAAGGACAAAGCACGCGAACGCAATGCGGAACAGCGTGCCGTGAAGTCTCGCGGCGAAAAAGTCTCAATTTGACTACAAAAACCGAACTGTCGGTTCCCTATAATCGTTTCGGCCTTCGACGGTAGTGGCGTGCCCTCATTAGGCAGGCACGCCACGGTTTCCTCGTACGTACCGTCGTCAGTCTCGAACACGGCTTGATGGCTCGCGCCCAGGACCCGGAGCGTCAACACCCCGCCGGGGACGACATCGGTCAGTCGCAGCTCGTCCAGCACGTGGGTTTTCGGGGCCGCGAACATGAACCGCAGGTCGTCGGCGGAGGTGTCGACGAACGGCACGCTGATGTCCACAATCACTGCGATTGGGGGTAGATCATGATCTCGCTGCGGTGGATCCGCAGACCGATGGCCACTTCGGAACGACCGGTCTGGTCGAAGTCTTCGAAGGACAAGCGGGTGCCGTCGGGCGCC
The DNA here is from genome assembly GCA_019112895.1 of Candidatus Stackebrandtia faecavium. Lineage (GTDB taxonomy): Bacteria > Actinomycetota > Actinomycetes > Mycobacteriales > Micromonosporaceae > Stackebrandtia > Stackebrandtia faecavium. The sequence goes on along the minus strand of DXIM01000162.1, from coordinate 12,076 downwards.
TCGTAGTCGTGGTAAGCGACGTAACCCTGTGGGCCGAGACCCGTCGTGGCTTCGCTGCGGTAACTAGCGCGGCCGGACTCCTTCGACGTGAACCGACGGCCGTCGTAATCGATGTACTGCGGGCCGGGCGCGGGCAGTTCGCCGGTCACCGCCGTCCACAGGTACAACTCGAGGTCCGGGTCTTCCTCGACCGACAGCCAGCGCTTGACGCCGCCGCCGGTGTCGATCAGGTGTTCCGCCCAGTAGTAGCCGCCCTCTTTCAGACGCAACGTGCCACGCACCGCCAAGGTTTCGCCGTGCGTGTCGAACAAGTCGCCCGCTTTGAGGCCCCGGGGGTCTCCGCGCAAGGCATCCGAATCTTTATCGGCGAACGGGTCCTGCGGTATCGGGCCGGACTGGGCACGCTCGCGTTCTTTGCGCTTCTTCTGCACCAAGAGCACGATTCCGACGACTATCGCCGCGACCAAGGCGATACACACTAGCGCGCACAGAAGGTTGATTAGGGCGTCCATAGAAACAACCAGGGATCTTTCCGTAGATGACAGTGCCGTCGAGTTTACCGACCAGCTTCTATATGTACGTATGGCGGGCGTATGGCCCACCGGGTCATCGACGTGACACTTTCGGCGCGCGAAGATATGTTCTACTATGCGACGCCATGTTCTTCGAACAGGCAGCGTAAGCTCCGCACCTCGCGATCGCCCCTCAGGAGCCTTCAGTGACCTCCCGCATCACCCGTATATTGGCCGCTTCCGCCTCGACGTTGATAGCCGCTGTCGGGCTCACCGCCTGCGGCAGCGAAGCGACGCTGAAGGTATGCACGTCGGTCCCGTTCGAGCCGTTTCAGTACAAGGACTCGTGGCAGGACAACAAAGTCGTCGGTTTCGACGTCGAAATGATGGACATGCTGGCCGAAGACCTCGGCATGAAGCAGGAGATCATCGAGCCCGGCTTCAACCGCATTACCTCGGGTGAGTCCTTGGAATCCGGCGAATGCGACATCGTGGCCGCGGCGTTGACGATCACACGGGAACGCCAGGAAGTCATGGACTTCTCGCAGGCCTATTACAAGGCCGACCAGGCGTTGGCGGTGCACCCCGACAATAAGACGAAGTTCAAGAAGCTCGAGGACCTTGACGGTCACACCATCGGTGTCCAAAGCGATACGACCGGGGCCGAATACGCGAGGCTGAACGAGAAGCAGTACAGCTACAAGATCAAAGAGTTCCCGGACGTGCGTAAGCTGCGCGAAGCCGTCGAGTACGAAAACGTCGACGCGGCCATCGCCGACGTCGCTTTGTGGAACATCGAGGTGCAGGAAAACCCCGGCTACCTCTATGTCGCCGACGAATACGAAACCGGCGAAGAATACGGCTACGCGGTCGCCGAAGGCAACGACGAGATGCTCAAAGACATCAACGATCTGATCGACCGCTGCCGCAAGGACGGCACGTTCGACGACCTGTATGAGGAATGGCTCGCCGACGACTTCGAGGAAGCCTAGGCCCTCACCACAAGTCACCCTGAACGTCGGTTGGACGCGGCACCCGCGTGCCACCCGGCCACGAGCGGCACCAACCTTGGCAACACCAACCGGACCGACTCCACGTCTGACCCCGACGTCATACCGCGTCTGGGCCGAATCGCGTCGGCTACCGTGCCGAGGCCAGCGGCGGCGAACCGCCGCTGATCAACGCAGCGAGATCTCGTTGCCTCGCAGAATCGGTCCCCACATCAGCGGGGCCCAGTCCGGCACGTCGTCGACTTCCTTACCGGTGCTGGCCGCCACGACCGGGTTGATGACGTCGGTTTCCTCGTCGGTGCCGGAGTAACCCATGCGCGGGTCGAACGGCAGGGTCGGGTCCTCGTCGGCGTCCTCATCGTCGGTCGAACCTTCGGCGCTCGGATCATCGCTGCCGGTGTCGAAGTCGGTCAGTCCTGGGATTTCGATGGGCAGATTCGAGCGCGACGCGTCGTAGTCGTAACCGTTGCCATATTGGCGTTCCGGTCCAGGTACGTCCGGGTTCGGCAAGCCGCGGCAGTCGGGGCCATAGGACTGCAGCCATTCCGGCTCGTCGCGTCCCTTTTCGTATTTGCCGTTGTTCTCGACGATCTCGAGCGTGATGTGTAGGCGTCCGTTCGAGAACGAGTCCTCGATGCGTGGTTCCAGCGCGGTCAGCCCCTGGAAGATGCACGGGTATTCCGGCGAATATGTCGCCAACACCTCCAGGACCGGCTGGGTCACTTCGCCGAACTGGATGAGGCGCCCCTGGTAACGGTCCAAGAAGACGCGGGTGTCGTAACCGAAATCCTGCCCGGCGATCCACAGTGCCTTGAGGTTGTCGGACTGGTCGGTCACGGTCTTATTCGTGACCGTCAAGTTCTCGAGGATCTGCAGCAGATCGTCGGCCGCGCCCTCGTAGGTGTCCAAGACCGTGGCGAGCTGCTCGATGTCGTGTGTGATCGTGGGCATCTCGTCATTGAGTTCCCGCACCACGTCGCCGAGCTTGACGATCGTGTCGCCCAGCTGCTCACCACGCCCTTCCAGGGCGGTCGAGATCGACGACAACGTCACCGCGAGTTTTTCGGGCGGCACGGCCCGCAGCAAGGGCAAGGCGCCGTCCAAGACATCCTCAAGCTCCACGGCATCATGGGATTTATCGACCTCAATGACGGCGTTTTCGGAGATCGACCCGGACGATTCCGACTCCTGCGGCACCAGCTGCACGTATTTCTCGCCGAACAACGTCTTCGGCAGCAGGCGTGCCACAACGTCGCCCGGAATCTTCGGCTTCGCGACCGGGTCCAGCGACAGTTCCAACTGTGCTCCGTGGCCGGATGACTCGATCGAACGGACCTCGCCGACGAGCACGCCGTTCATCTTGACGTCGGCGCCTTTGCTCATCTGCAGCCCCGCCGATTCGGCGTTCACCATGACGCCGAAACCTGGCGTGAAGACTTTCGCGTAGGACGCGACACACAGGCCCACCAGGCCCACCAGGACGACCAGGAAGCCGAGTCCGGCCAGTCGCTGTTTCATCCGACGATCCTCACTGTGGTGGTGGCGCCCCAAACCGCCAAGGATACAAAGAAATCGACAATGTTCACTGCAACGATAGCGGTTCGTACTGCCCTGCCCACTGCCACGCCGACACCGGCGGGGCCGCCGGAAGCGTAGTAGCCGTAATAACAGTGAACTCCGATCACGATGATCGAGAAGATAACGACCTTCCCGAACGACCACATGACGTCGCCCGGCACAAGGAACTGATTGAAATAATGGTCATAGGTGCCCGCCGACTGTCCGAAATAGACGACTGCTACGCCGCGCGTCGCGACATAACTGGCCAACAACGCCAGCACATAGAGCGGGACACAGGCCGCCAAACCGGCCAGCATGCGCGTCGTGACCAGATACGGCATCGAACGCACGCCCATGACCTCGAGAGCGTCGATCTCTTCGCTGACGCGCATAGCGCCCAACTGCGCGGTGAAACCGGCACCCACGGTCGCCGACAACGCGATACCCGCCACCAACGGCGCAATCTCCCGGGTATTGAAATACGCCGAGATAAAGCCGGTGAACGCGCTCGTGCCGACCTGATTCAAAGCCTGATAGCCCTGCAGGCCGACCTCGGTGCCGGTGAAGAACGTCATGAACACGACGACGCCGATCGTGCCGCCGACCACGGTCAGCCCACCGACGCCGAAACTGACCTCGCCGAGGTGACGCATCACTTCTTTGCGGTAACGCACGAGGGCACGCGGCATCCACGCGATCGCGCGCATGTAGAACAACAACTGCGTTCCGAGGGCCGTCAGCATTTACGAACCCTTCTGCGGGACGATTTGGAAGTACACGGCGACCATCACGAAGTTCACTGCGAACAACACCATGAAACTCACCACGACGGACGTGTTCACGGCCTGCCCGACGCCCTTCGGGCCGCCCTTCGCGTTCATGCCCATGTAGCAGGCGATGAGAGCCGCGAGTATGCCGAAAACCAAGGCACGCAGCTGAGCCGACACCAGGTCCGGCACCTGTCCCAAGGCGCTGAAGCTCGCCAAGTAGGCGCCGGGCGTACCACCCTGCATGTAGACGTTGAAGATGTATCCGCCGGCGATACCGACCGCGGACACGACCCCGTTGAGGAAGAAGCCGACGAACGCACCCGCGATGACGCGCGGCACCACGAGACGCTGGATCGGGTCGACACCGAGCGTCTCCATCGCGTCGAGTTCTTCGCGGATCTTGCGGGAACCAAGGTCGGCGCAGATCGCCGAACCACCGGCCCCGGCGATCAACAGGGCGGTCACGATAGGCCCAGCTTCACGCACCACCGCCAACACGCTCGCGGCGCCGGCATACGACTCGGCGCCGATCTGCCGCGACAGGGAGCCCAGTTGCAGCGCGATGACCGCGCCGAACGGGATCGCCACCAACGCCGTCGGAAGGATCGACACGCTCGCGATGAACCATGCCTGCCGCACGACCTCGCCCAACTGGAACGGTCGGCGCGGCACCGCGCGTACCGTGTCCGAGGTGTACCGCGCGAAATCGCCTATCGTTTCCAGGAACTTCACTCGGCCGCCCCCTGAGCCTGCGGCTGGTGCTCGCCGGCGTCTTTCTCTTCCGCCATGCCGATCGGGCCTTCCAGGCCCGCGGTGAGGAACTGGTGGACGGCAGGGTCGGGCGAATCGAGGATCTGTTGCCGCGGGCCGAACGCGATCAATTCGCGCCGATAGAGCATGCCGATGTGGTCGGGCAACGTGCGGGCAGTGTTGATGTCATGCGTGACGATCAGGAACGTGGCCCCGGTTTCGGCGTTCAGTTCGCTGATGAGTTTGCCGAGGAACGCCGTACGCACCGGGTCGAGACCCGAGTCGGGCTCGTCGCACAGGATCAGCTCCGGGTTCATCACGAGCGCGCGTGCAAGACCGGCGCGTTTACGCATACCGCCGGAGATTTCGCCGGGCAGCTTATCGCCGTCGTCTTTCATGCCGACCAGGTCGAGACGCTCACCGACGATGCGTTTGATTTCGCTTTCCGACTTGCGGGTGTGTTCCCGCAGCGGGAACGCAATGTTGTCGTACAGATTCATCGAACCAAACAGGGCCCCGTCCTGGAACAGGACGCCGCAGCGCTGCCGGATCGCGTAAAGCTCCTTGGCGGTCATCGCCGTGAGTTCTTGCTCGGCGATGAACACTTTCCCCCGGTCGGGGCGCAGCAGGCCGATGAGGGTCTTCAGGAAGACCGATTTGCCCGTACCGGAGGGTCCCAAAAGTACGGTGATATCGCCTGATGGGACCGCGAACGACACATCAGACCAGACCGGTTGGCCACCGTTGAAGGATTTAGTCAACCCGGTAACTTCGGCTCCCACGCCCATGCGTGACCTTTCCGTCAGGCGCCAGATTAGGCAGGGTGGTTTTGTGAGGGCGCCCGGCTGATCTGGGCAGGATAACTAAACAATTAGCCCTGTTGCAGCCCTACCCTGTCACATATTTGTAACGACCGATATTCGCCGCAGACAGTTTCCCGACACACAAAAACGGGGTGCCCCAATAGTGGGACACCCCGCGGACACGCGACGTAGTCGCGTGGCGGTCTTACTTCAGCGTGACGGTGGCGCCGGCGCCTTCGAGGGCCTCCTTGGCCTTCTCGGCGGCGTCCTTCGGCGCGGCTTCGAGGACGGCCTTCGGGGCCGACTCGACGAGCTCCTTGGCTTCCTTCAGTCCGAGGCTGGTCAAGCCACGGACCTCTTTGATGACCTGGATCTTCTTGTCGCCAGCGGCTTCGATGACGACGTCGAACTCGTCTTTTTCTTCCTCAGCGGCCGGGGCTTCGCCGCCTCCGCCGCCAGCGGCGGCAACGGCGACCGGAGCGGCAGCGGTCACGTCGAAGGTTTCTTCGAACTGCTTCACGAACTCGGACAGTTCCAGCAGCGTCATTTCTTTGAAGACGTCGAGCAGTTCTTCGTTGCTGAGCTTAGCCATGAATGTTCCTCTCAAAAAATGTAAGTCTGTGTTGAATGAAGCCGGACAACGGCGGAGGCTTACTCGCCCTTTTTGTCCTGCAAGGCACCTGCGGCGCGCGCCATCTTCGAAGCCGGAGCGGCGAACATGGATGCGGCCTTGGACATGCTGCCCTTGAGAGCGCCGGCCATCTTGGACAGCAGCACTTCGCGGGATTCGAGATCGGCGATCTTGTGGAACTCTTCGGGGGTGATGGCGACACCGTCCATCACGCCACCCTTGACGACCAGCGCTTCGTTCTCCTTGGAGAAGTCGCGCAGTGCCTTTGCGGCATCCACGACTTCACCGGTGATGAACGTCAACGCGGTGGGACCGGTGAAGTGTTCGTCGAGTTCCTTCAGACCCGCATTATCTGCGGCACGTTTCGCGAGAGTGTTCTTCGCGACCCGGTACGAAGCACCGGAGCCCAGCGCACGACGCAGCTCTTTCAACTGCGGCACGGAGAGTCCGCGGTATTCGGTGAGCACCGTGGCGTTCGAGTCGCGGAATTTCTCGGTCAACTCTTCGATCGCGGCGACTTTGTCTTCAGGGTAAGACCGTTCAGCCATGTCCCTCCTTCCTTGACTCGGATGAAGTCCTGACGGTGAAGAAGGCGCTGAAACGACAAAACCCCGGGCGTAAGGACGCACGGGGACACACGCAAATACTGCGAAACGTCAACCGGCTCCCTACGTGGGTCGTGTCTTGCGGACACCTTCGATCGGATAAAACGGCAACGGCCTGTCATGACGCGTGCGTCTGGACGGGCCAAAACCGCTTCATCCGAATACCGACGGTCTTCGGGTTATCGGAAACTAGTCAACATTAACAGGCACGCAGGTCACCACCGTCGGTGGGGCCCTCGTAGGCCCGCGGTTCAGACCCGGCGCGTAGCCCACCGCAGGCGGCGCATGAGCCACACGGCCGCACCGCCGCCGCCCATCACCGATAGGCCCAACGGAACCGCCACCCACCAGGTCCTGGACTCGGATGGCTTCGCGGCGTTGGCGACCGCCGCGGGAAGCTCAAGCGGATAGTCACCACCGGCGTCGACACTGTCGGCCAACGCCGCGTACGCATCGACCGAACCGTAACCGAAACGGGAATCGCGGCCAGTTGGGCCGCGGTCGACTGCGGTGTCGATGAGCCTGCTCGCGACGTCGCCTACGGTGGCGTCCGGGTAGCGCGAAATGACCAGGGCGGCCACGCCGGAGACCAATGCGGACGCCGCCGAGGTGCCCGATGCCGGTTTCACTTCGCCGTCGCGCCGGATGTGCGGAAGATCCTCGGCCGGCGCGCACAGCACGACCGAATCGCCCATCACCGATCCGCTCCACAAGCCGCCGTCGCGGGCGAGTCCGGATACGGCGATGACACCGGGAATCGCGGCCGGTTCCCCGACCGTGTCGTAGCCGTCGTCTTTGTTCCCGACCGCCGCCACGATCAAGACGTCGTGTGCGATCGCGTAATGCAGGAGCTCCGATTTCCATTCCGAAGTGGCGGTCGGGTGTCCCGCCAACGAAAGATTCACGACCCTGGCGCCGTGGTCGATGGCCCATCGAACCCCTTTGTAGACCAATTTGTGGTCCAGCACCCCGTCGGCGTCGGGTTCGACGCGTACCGGCAGGATCTCGGCCTGCGGCGCGACGCCCACCAACGGCGTGTCGACGCTGTGCCCTGCGGCGATGAGGCCGGCCATCGCAGTGCCATGTCCGTTGGTGTCATGCGCGCCATCGGTTTCCACACCCTCGTTGGTGACGGTCGCGCCCTGCAGCACGCGTCCCTCCAGCTGGGGATGGGTCTCGTCGACCCCGGTATCGACGACCCCGACCACCGTGCCGTTTCCCCGCGACAGCGCGTGCGCTTCGCTCAACCGGGTCTGGTCGACATACCAGTCGGGGTCGGAGTAGGGGCTCGCGTTCGCGGCGGGCGCGATCAGCAGCAGCGACAACGCAAGCGTGATCGCGACCAGGATCTGTCGCCGCATCGGCCCCCCTCTGCTGTGACTAGCCGCGCGCGACACGCGCAGCAAAAAGGCGTCTTGCTTTCCTATCAGAAAACAAGACGCCTTCAACGATGGCCGCACCCGCCACTCGACTGGTCAGGTGAGGCAATCGTCCACGGTTACGCCGCGACCTCAGCCACCTTCGACGGGTCGACCGGGATTCCGGGGCCCATCGTGGTCGAAAGGGTGACCTTCTTGATGTAACGCCCCTTCGCCGCGGACGGCTTCAAGCGCTGCAGCTCTTCCATGACCGCGGTGTAGTTCTCGGTCAACTGCTCGACCGAGAAGTTGGCTTTACCGATCACCGTGTGCAGGTTGGCGTGCTTGTCGATACGGAAAGAGATCTTTCCGCGCTTGATCTCGCTGACCGCCTTGTCGACGTCCATCGTGACGGTGCCGGTCTTCGGGTTCGGCATGAGACCGCGCGGGCCCAGAATCCGCGCGATACGACCGACCTTGGCCATCTGGTCCGGGGTCGCAATGGCGGCGTCGAATTCGAGCCAGCCGTCTTGGATCTTCTTGATCAAGTCTTCCGAACCGACCTCGTCGGCTCCGGCAGACATCGCGGCGTCGGCTTTCTCACCGGCCGCGAACACGATGACGCGGGCGGTCTTACCCGTGCCGTGAGGCAGGTTGACCGTGCCGCGGACCATCTGGTCTGCTTTACGCGGGTCGACGCCCAAGCGCACGACGACCTCGACAGTGGCGTCAAACTTCGCCATGTTCGTCTTCTTGGCGAGCTCCGCGGCTTCTTCCGGGCCGTAGAGCGCGTCCTTGTCGACCAGCTCGGCCGACTTGCGATAGTTCTTGCTGCGCTTCATTTTGCATCCTTCTATAAGGCTGGGATGTCGTGGTCTGGGTTGCGCGCATGCACCCCGCCACATCTACATATTGTGTCGCTTGTGCGACAGTCGAAGGCTTTAGCCTTCGATTTTGATCCCCATCGAACGTGCGGTGCCGGCGACGATCTTGTCCGCGGCATCGAAGTCGTTGGCGTTCAAGTCCGGCATCTTCTTCTCGGAGATCTCGCGGACCTGTGCGGCCGTGACAGTGCCGACCTTTTCGCGGTGCGGCTCGCCCGAACCCTTGTTGACGCTCGCGGCTTTCAGCAGCAGCTTCGCGGCAGGCGGGGTCTTCAGTTCGAACGTGAACGAACGGTCTTCGTACACGCTGATCTCTGCAGGAACGATCTCGCCACGCTGGTTCTCAGTCGCGGCGTTGTACGCCTTGCAGAACTCCATGATGTTGACGCCGTGCTGACCGAGAGCCGGACCGACCGGCGGTGCCGGGGTGGCCTGGCCTGCGGACAGCTCCAGCTTGAAAACCACCTGAAGCTTTTTCTTCTTAGGAGCCATTCTGTTTACCTTCTGGGCTGAAATTTCTTGGCCGACTCGGCACGAGCCGGCCGTTCATGACACCGGCGCACGACAACGCGGCGCCGGATAAATATTGGGAAGCCTCGAGTCTAGCCACCGACTATCGCGCAGCCCCATTCGGTGGCCCGAGGGCGCTGGCGACCGTTGCAGCCGACCGAAACCACGCGACCGCTTATAGCGTCGTGACCTGGTTAAAGTTCAGTTCGACCGGGGTTTCCCGTCCGAAGATCGACACCAAGACCTTCAGTTTCTGCTGGTCAGCGTTGATTTCGGAGATCGTGGCGGGCAGCGATGCGAACGCACCGTCGGTGACGGTGACGGAGTCGCCGACCGCGAAGTCCAGCTTGATTTCCGGCTTGGCGGCGGTTTCACCGGAGGCGGAGCCCTGCTCGGTGTCGCCGCTGGTGGCCCCGACCGTTTCCGCTGGCTGCACCGACGGCGCGAGCCACTTGACGACGTCGTTCAGCGACAACGGCGTCGGGCGGTCGGTCTGGTTGGTGACACCGACGAAACCGGTCACGCCCGGGGTGTTACGCACAACCGAATACGATTCCGGGTGCAGGTCCATGCGCACCAAGACATAGCTGGGGAAGACCTTCGCCTGCACCTTGGAGCGCTTGCCGTTTTTGACCTCGACCTGAACCTGGGTGGGCACCTCGATCTGGAAGATCGAGTCCTCCATGTCGAAGCTGGCGATGCGCCCCTCTAGGTTGCTCTTGACCCGGTTCTCAAAACCGGCGTAAGAGTGCACGACGTACCACTCGCCAGGCGCGAAACGCAGCGCCTGCCGCAACTCCTCGACCGGGTCAACAGTCTCGGTGTCGGTCGCTTCCGACCCGGCTTCTGCGACTGATGTTTCTGCGGTCTCGTCGGTTTCGGACACGCTTAAGGCTCACATTCTCTGTTAGTGCAGCGGGACCATGCCCACACGAGCTTGGAATCTGGACACGTTATTACGCAAGTTTACCGGGTCGAATGCTATCGGCTGCGCAGGCGCCGCAGCCCCCCACGTGCGCCCATCACGACGCGCGTCGATAATGCAGCGCGAATCGTGCGGTCTTAACCGGTGCAGATGCCCGTTTTCTCGCGAACGCCGTACGAGCTATTCGTCAGCGCCGAACAACCACTTTACGCCCTGCGAAAAGCCGTAGTCGAGGCCGGCGACATAGGCCATGATGATGGCCACGAACACGATGACAACGGCGGTGTAGGTCAGCAACTGTTTACGCGTCGGGTAAACGACCTTGCGCAGCTGTTCAACGACTTCGCGGAAGAACTGGAATAGGCGCCCGATCGGACCGCGGGGTTTATCACCCTTCTTGGCGGTCTTCTTCTTGTCGCCGGTCTTGCCTTTATCGTCATCCGACTGCGTCTTCACGGCTTTATCGTCCTTGGCTGCTTTGGCCTTGGTCGATTCGTTGTCGCCGGATTTGCCCGAGTCGGATTTCTTCCCGCTCGCGCCGGCTTTGCCGCTGCTCTTTCCTGCCTTGTCTGCCTTGCCGCTCGGCTTGGAAGACTTGCCGGAACGCTTTTCGGCGTCCTCGTTGCGGCTGTCGTCATCGGCCACGTCGGCTGTCCTCCAGAAAGTGGGGCGGTTTGTTCAGATGCGATGTCTGCGGCCGGGCGCCGCACATCACAGGCAGCCGGCACAGCATACCGCAGGCGTCGACTTTACTGGCCGGGCCAGTCGGGTTGTCGGCGGCCACCGCCTTCACGGTGCCATCTGTCGCAGTGGCGGTCAATATACGCCCGACACCTGCGGTTTCATGCGGCACCCACCGGTTGGACCGAGAGGCGAAACACAACGAGATCGTATTCCACCCCAAGCTTCGCATATCGATACTTCTTGACTTTTACAGCTCTTACTGCGAATGATTACCCCGACAGGCGCAACGCCCCCGTGCCCCTCAGGAGACCTCATGACCCGCACTCTCCTCGCCGTCGCCCTCGCGACGACGACCGCAACCCTCACCGCGGCATGCTCGTTGGCGACACCGAACGACCTCCTCAACGACGCCGCGGAAACCGCACCAAGCGAAAGCATCGACACGACCCTGCACGACGCGATCGCCGAGCTCCCGGTCGACGACGAGGTGCGCGACGGCTACGACCGAGATAAGTTCAAGCACTGGATCGACGAGGACGACAACGGCTGCGATACCCGCTACGAGGTGTTGATCAGCGAAGCGGTCGATGAACCGGACGTCAGCGACGACTGCGACCTGACCGGCGGAAAATGGCTGTCGTACTACGACAACGAGGAATTCACCGACCCCGGCGACCTCGACATCGACCACATGGTCCCGCTCGCGGAATCGTGGGACTCCGGTGCGCGCGACTGGACCGACGACGATCGCGAACGCTACGCCAACGACCTCGACGAAGAAGCCGGCCTCGTCGCCGTCTCCGCCTCCTCCAACAGGCAAAAAGGAGACCAGGACCCGGCGGAATGGATGCCCTCCGAAGAGGACGTCGCCTGCCAATACGTGACGGAATGGACGATCGTCAAGACGCGCTGGCAACTGAGCGTCGATGAGACGGAAAAGGGCGTACTCGAAGACATCTCGGCCGACTGCGAAGACGTCGACCTCACCATCGAATACGCGATGCCGACAAGCTGACGCGGCCGTGGTTGAGCCCCGGCGCCGACCGCGCCTGGGGCCAACCGGTCAGATCGATG
>DXIM01000161.1 GCA_019112895.1 Candidatus Stackebrandtia faecavium | reverse complement strand
CGTGAAGCCCGATGACCCGATCGATAAGGCGATCACCGCGATGACGCATGGGGACTATTCGCAGCTGGCCGTCGTCAAGGACAAGAAATTGACGGGTGTGATCAGCGAGCGAAGTATCACGCGAGCGGTTGCGAAGGGCGGCATTACCACGGTCCACGATGCGACAGAGGGCGTGCGCCATGTCGAAGCTGATGTCCCGGTGATGGATCTGATCGACGAGATCAATGTGCACGGGTATGTCTTCGTGTGTGACCAGGGCACGCCATGCGGTGTGGTCACCACGGCCGACATCGCGGCGGAGTTCGTCACCCGCCATGCGCCCATCGTGACCATCGGCGATATTGAACTGCGGGTGCGCAACCGCGTCCTGGAGAAGATCGATCGTTGCGAATTCGAGCATGTACTCGACCGTTGGCAGCGCGATGATGCGAATGCAGCCCCCACATTGGGTAGATATAGCAAGCTGTTGAAGGGCGAGTTGTGGGACCGGCTTGAGTGGGGGATGGACAAGGACTATTTCCTCAAGATGCTGGACCACGTCACGCATGTCCGAAACGAGTTGATGCACTTCGTGCCGGACCCGCCGGACCGCGAACAGATTCAGCAGATCGAGCGTTTCGCGGACACACTGTTCAACCTCACGTGACTCTTTGGTTGCTCAGTGTCGGCTACGCGACAGGTGCGGATTCGGACAGTAACTAGCGTGAAACGCAACGGATGAATCCCCTGCGATGTGGAGAACCCCCGCATGTCCGACGAACTCACGGTGCGTGAGCGTGCCGCACTTCTGGCTTTCCTGGTTCACCAGTCGGCCGACAACGTGACGAACAACGAGCTGTACGAGGCGTACGGTCTGGCCTTGAAAGCGAAGGAGCGCGAGCGCCTTGAGCGTTTCGGTTATGTGTCCGCCGTGCGTGGCCCCGGCCCCGGGAACCCGTTCCTCCACGAACTGACCGATGCGGGCAGGGGCCGTGCCGAAAAGGAATTGGGCGAAACCCCCGAAGCCGGACGGCCCCTCAACTCGAAGGTGGCGTACGCGCTGTTCAACCGAATCCATGAATTCCTGGAACGGAACTATATGGATGCCGCCACGATTTTCGGCGCGAAACGTCGTGCGGCTCACCGCGTCGACGTGAGGCCGGAACTCGTCGACGCCATCACCAGCGCCTACGAAAAGCTTGCGCGCACCCCCGCCTCGTGGGTATCGCTCAAGCATCTACGCGAAGTGCTCAGCGAGGTGCCGCGTCCGGAACTCGACGAGGCGCTTATATCGCTGTACAGCGGACGAAAGATACGTCTGACGACCGAGTCGAACCGTAAAACCTTGCGGCAGCCCGACCGGGACGCGGCCTTGACCATCGCCGGTGACGATAAGCACCTCATATCGATTGGGTGAACATGGATCCCCAAATACGAGACGCCCTCCAGCGGCTGAAACTTGAATTCACCGTCGCGATGGGAGACGTCTGGGAACACAGTGACGTCCACTACGCACATAACGAGGCGGTGGCGCGCGGCTTGAAGGATGGCATTGCCGATGCGGCGGCTCGAACCAGATCCAGTGCAAGAGGAGAGATCATTGTTGGGCAGGCGGGGTCCGGCAAGACCCACCTGATCCGGCGCGCACGGATGTCTCTGGCGGAGGAAGGAGGCTTCTTCGTCCAGTTCGACATCAACTCGCATGACGACTTCTGGGATGCGATGCTGGGCGCGTACAGAACGAGCCTCGAAGTCAACAACGGCGGTGAGACGCAGCTTCGGCGATTGTTGTCGAAAATCATCGATACCAACGGTGTGAGCCAGGAAGCCGCGATGGAGATCAAGGACGGTAGGCCCACCGTCCAATCCGTCACTGCTGTTGTAACAGCGGTCAGCGACCGGCATCCCGAGCTTGACGATGTTTGCAGGGACGCGTTGAGAGTCCTGTGCATATTCTCCTCGCCAGAAATCCCATGTAGAGACATGGCGAGCCATTGGCTGTCGGGACTGGAAGAAGCCGAAAGGGGGCAACGGGCCAAGTGGAAGCTACATCCAGCACCGCGTTCGACGATGGAAATCGTCCGCGCCTTGACGCGGATAATGGCGCTGGTGGGGCCGACTCTCATCGCGGTCGACCAGATCGATTCCCTGGTGCAAAAATCCTCGAGAGCCACGGATGGGTCGGGCGAGCATACGCGGGCCGATGATCGGCTCGATGCTTTGTGCGACGACATCATGACGTTCGCTGAAAAGACTTGGCGCACGTTCACGGTCGTTACATGTTTGCTGCCGACGTGGGAGCAGTTGAAGGCAACGAGCCTGTATTCGTCAGATGGGCGGTTCCAATCACCCAAGTACCTCGAGGACACTCTTCCAGGCGATACCGCGCAACAGATCGTCGCCGTGCACGTACATTCGCGGTTGCGTGACGCGCCATTCACTCCGCCGGATAGGTGTTGGCCAGTGCTGCCGGAAGCATTCGGCGCGACCGTGAATCTCAATCCCAGGAGGTTGTTGAGGACCGTCACAGACCATGCACAGTGGTGTCTGGAACGTGACGAGTTCACGCCGTTGGCCTCCTTCGATCGGTCAGAATCGGACGCACCGAACGATGATGGAGACTCCGGGGCCCGTTTCGCGCAACTGATGGACGAACTCAGTAGCGTGGAAGTGATCGATAAAGCCCACGAAGATGAGCAATTTCCCCGGCTGCTTGCTGCTGGTATTGAGTCGATGAACCAGGAAATCGGTGCGCGCATAACAGTGCGGCCGGAGTTTTCGGCCTCTAAACGCGGCATGCACGTGGTGGCGCATCGCGATGAACA
>DXIM01000023.1 GCA_019112895.1 Candidatus Stackebrandtia faecavium | reverse complement strand
AGCTTCAGTGAGCACGTGTCGTCCTTTCGCCCGTGCTTGATGTCTATCCGTTGGTCGAGCGCGCGGCCGCCGCGATGCGCGCGAAGGTCGCGATGTCGAGCGCTTCACCACGCAACCTCGGGTCCACACCGGCGCTGCGCAGGATGTCTTCCGCGCGCTGGGCTCCGCCCGCCCAGCCAGCCAGGGCTCCACGCAGGACCTTCCGGCGTTGCGCGAAGGCGGCGTCGACGACGGCGAACACCTCACGGACGTCCCCGGGCGGCGGTTCGTGACGGGTGAACGACACGAGCGCGGAATCCACATGCGGGACCGGCCAGAACACGCCACGCGGGACCGACCCCGCGCGTCGTGCCCGGGCGTACCACGCCAGTTTCGCGCTCGGCACGCCATACACGCGCGAACCGGGACCGGCGACCATGCGGTCGGCGACCTCGGCCTGCACCATGACCAGACCGGCTCGCAGGCTCGGCAGTGCTTCCAACAGGTGCAGCACGACCGGCACGGCCACGTTGTAGGGCAGGTTGGCGACCAGGACGTCCGGGGCCGGATCGAAATCCGGGGCCGCGACTTTCATGGCGTCCGCCCGGTGCACGTGCAGCCGTTCGGCGGCGTCCGGCATCCGGGATCCGACTGTTTCCGGCAACGCCGTCGCCAGGCGCGCGTCGATCTCGACGGCATGCACCCGCGCGCTCGCCGACAACAGCGCCAACGTCAGCGAACCGAGCCCCGGCCCGACCTCCAGAACCGTGTCTTCGCTCGCCACCGGCGCGGCATCACAAATCCGGCGCACCGTGTTGCCGTCGACGACGAAATTCTGTCCGAGCGTTTTGGTCGGGCGCACCATGAGCGCTTCGGCGATGCGTCGGATGTCGCCGGCCCCGAGAAGTCCTGTCACGGCTTCATCATCCCGCATGCGGCGAACCCACCGACACGTGCGGGCATCGTCGCAGTTGAAGGCACATATTTGACGGTTTCGACGGAGTCGGCACGACGGTTGCCGAAAAAATCGGACCGATTTAACCCGCCATTTAGCAACCCTTCGTGTCGGGATGATCGTTTAAAGAGTGTTACCGTCATGCGACCAAACGGCCGCATCCGTTCAATCACTCAACGTAAGTGTCCGTTTGGGGGGGACACACAAGTAAGAGCAGCAGCCCAGCCCGCGCGCCTTACGAGACAACGGAAGCAAGTATGAAGATTATTTTTCTTGCACATTCGCTCGACCACATCGGCGGCACGATCCGAGCGACGATCAACACCGCGTCGGCGTTGACCCATATGGGACATGATGTCGAGATCGTCGCTGTTTTCAAGAGACACCCTAAGCCCAAGTTCGCTATTCATCCGGGCGTCACGATCACGACGCTTCTGGATAGCACGACACCAAAAACCGCACTGCCGCGGCTGTTCGACAAGATCCAGAAGCGACGGCCGTCGCGGTTTTACCCGGCAGGAGACACCCGCGCAGTCGAGTACAACGCGCTCACCGACAAACGTGTCTCCGACTACCTGCGCCGCAGCGACGCCGACGTGATCATCGGTACACGCCCGGGACTCAATGTCTACGTGGCACGTTTCGCCCCGCCCCATGCCGCCACGATCGGTCAAGAGCACCTGTTCTACGACCACCACAAACCCCAGCTGCGGGACGCCTTGGCGAAGGAATACAGCAGCCTCGACGCATTGGTGACGGTCAGCAGCGCCGACGCGAACAACTATCGCGTCAACATGCCGCATCTGCGGGACAAGGTCCATTTCATTCCGAACTCGATCGTGCCGAGCACTTTGGAGCCAAGCACCGGCGATACGAAAATGGTCGTCGCCGCGGGGCGTATCGAATCCTCGAAGCGCTTCCACATGTTGATAGAGGCGTTCGCGGTGGTACACCGCACACATCCGGATTGGAAACTGCGTATCTACGGCTACGGCCGCAAACTCAAGAAGCTGCGCAGCACGGTCGCAAAACTCGGCCTCGGCGACGCCGTCTCGCTCATGGGCCAGCGCACCCCGCTGGACCCGGAATGGGTCAAGGGATCGATCGCCGCGATGACGTCGGCATACGAATCGTTCGGGCTGACGCTGGTGGAGGCCATGGACAACGGTCTGCCCGTCGTGTCGACCGCATGCAATTACGGGCCTCCGGAGATCATCAGCGACGGCGTCGACGGGCTCCTCACCCCGGTCGACGACACCGCCGCGTTCGCCGACGCGTTGTGCCGGCTCATCGACGACGACGAGCTGCGCCACAAGATGGCCAAGGCGGCTCGCGAGAAAGCGCGCGACTACCACCCCGAAACCGTTGGCGCCCAATATGTACAGCTGTTCGAGGAGCTGACCCGGCCGAAGGTCGGGGTGCGGCAGCGTCGCGAGAACACGATGATTCCAACCGCCACGGCACAGGCGAAACTCGCTGTCGCTCCGCCGCAACCGCGCACCGGCCCCTTCACCGCGAGCGTGGTCTGCACGGGTTTCGACGACCTCACGGTGAACCTCGATTGCGGCCCGACCACCGAGCTGGTGTTGACGCACGACAACGGCAATCGCGCCCGGTTCCCCGCGACTGACGACAGCCGCGGTTCCCGTCTGGTGCGGCTCGATTCGCAGGCGCTGGCGAAGCTGCAGGAGGGATGCTGGACCTTCTCGCACGGCCCGCACGACATCCTGCCGGGCGTCATCGATTCACGGAAACTGTTGGCGCCGTGCACTCAGGCGCCGTCGACCGTGGCGGTCCCGTTCGCCACCGACGACAGTTTCCGGCTGCGGGTGTGGCGTCGGCCCAGCTACGCGGAAGTCGAGACGGTCGCGTGGAACAACCGCACGGGTCGCATCTCCGGGCGCTTCATCGGCCGCGACTGGCAAGCCGGGAATATCACGCTGACGGCGAAGCACCGCGATCGTCCAGACATCGTCGAGACCTTCACCGCGACCGTCGACTCGCAGCAGCGGTTCCGGGTCGAAGTCGACGCCGAATCGCTCGCACAGCATCGCGTCACCGAGCACGACCTGTGGGACCTGTGGTTGCACGACCCGAACACCGATGCCGACCAGGTGCGGGTGGCGCGGTTCTTCGACGACATCGCGCTACGCAAATACGTGCAACGTCCCGGCACGACGACGTCCGAGCAGGTGCCGCGCACGGTCCGGCTCTACTTCAACATCGACAACGAACTCTCAATGGCGGTCAAGGACAAACCGGCGGCATGATCACGGGCTCGGCTACGCGGAGTCGAGCCCGAAAACCGCCTCGGTGTTCGTCTTGACTTGCAGGCACAGCTCGTCGAGGTCACGTTCGAGATGGTGCGCCAGGAACCGCAGTGTCGCCGGGATCAGGTACGGCGCGTTGCGCCGCCCCCGGTACGGCACCGGCGTCATGAACGGCGCATCGGTCTCCACGAGCATGAGGTCCTTCGGGCATTCCGCGGCGGCTTCGCGCAACGTCGGCGCGTTCTTGAACGTCACGTTGCCGGCGAAGCTCATGTGATACCGGCGGCGGGAGCATTCACGGGCGAACGCCCCATCACCGGAGAAGCAGTGCATGACGACACGTTCGGGCGCGCCCGCGTCGTCGAGGATCCGCAGCACGTCGTCGTGGGCGTCACGGTCGTGGATCATGAGCGCCAGGTCGTGGTTCTTCGCGAACTCGATGTGGGCGCGAAACGACTCCTCTTGCGCGGCCCGGCCGGCTTCTTCGGTACGGAAAAAATCCATGCCGGTCTCTCCGACCGCCACGACGCGGCGCGACTGCGCGAGCTTATCGATCTGCGTCAGGGCCGAATCGAGGTCGGCGGTCACCGGCGCCTCATTCGGGTGCAGGGCCACGGCCGCCCACGCTCGAGCATCGGCCTCGGCGAGGTCAACGGCCCACCGCGACGAAGCGACATCGCACCCGACCTGGACGACACGGTCGACACCGACGCCCTGTGCCGCGTCGAGCTCGGCCGTGACGGACTCGGCGTCCACGGCCGGGACCGGCAGCGGATCGCCGTCGGTCCATGTGGCGACGATGTCGAGGTGAGTGTGCGAATCCGGTACCGGCACCCGCAACGGTTCCGGGGCCGGGGGGCGTTGGCTACTGCGTCGAGACATCGTGTCCAAGCCTGCCACAAGCCTGTATAGGCGGCATTCGTGCTGTCGCACCTTCGCACACCGGTTGTGTGCGGCGCGAGCGGCTGACAATCTGGCTTCAGGCGTTGACGCCGCGCGGCGAGCCGGATAATCCGGCCACACGTGCCTCACGACCCACGAAACGAGGAGACACATGCGACCGTTCCTGGACAAGGCGATGCCGGAGGCGTGGCAGGCCGCGCAGGCGTATTCGACGGCGATCACCGAAGCAGCGTCGGCGCGGGGCCTTCATAAAGTTGAGATGGAGTTCATCAAGGTGCGGGCGTCACAGCTCAACGGGTGCGCCTTCTGCCTGGACCTGCATTCGCGGCAAGCGCGCGCCGCCGGCATCACTCAGCAGAAACTCGACCTACTACCCGCGTGGCGGGAGTCGGACCTTTACACCGAGCGCGAGACCGCGGTGCTAGCGATCGCCGAAGCCGCAACCCGGCTGCCGCTCACCGACGACGGGCACAGCGACCTTGCCGCGGCGCGCGCCATCTTGGGCGAGGACGGTTTCGTTGCCGCCGAATGGGTCGCGGTGTCGATTAACGCGTTCAACCGGATCTCGATCCTGAGCGAACACCCGGTGCGGGAACGCGACGAGAACGGGAAGGTCATCAAGTTAGCGGCGATACGCCGTCACCGCCCCATTACCCGACGCGACGCGCCTTCGACCTTTCGTTCACAAAACGTCACCCGGTCGTGCCGTCTAGGTATCGAACACGAAGTGTGATTGGGTAGCTTCAAGGTTCGTTTGCACAATCGCGGGAATCTACAACCAACATGGGGTCGCGCGCGTGTAGCTATTGGGGCGATCGCGTTTCACACTCGGATGCTTCGCCCCGCTACTGTGAACACAGCGTCCAATCTGTGCGGCTCACACGGTCTGAATCGGTTGAGGCTTCGCGTTTGGACGACGTACGTTCGCGGCACCAACCCCATGGAGTTACAGATGAGTTCCCCCCGGCCAACCAGCGTCGCCGTGATCCTTGCAGGCGGCACTGGGCAGCGAGTCGGCATGGCGCTTCCGAAACAGCTGTTGAAGGTTGCGGGTAAACCCGTCATCGAGCACACGCTCGAGGTCTTCCACATGTCGGAAGATATCGATGAGATCTACGTCATGATGACGCCGGGCTATGTGCGGGACGTCGAAAAAATCGTGAACGAGAACGGTTTCGACAAGGTCTGTGCCGTTTTGGAAGGCGGCAGCACCCGCGCGCACACGACGCAGCGCGCGCTGGAGGCGATCGGCGACCGCGACTGTTACTTGCTGATCCACGACGCCGTACGTCCGCTGGTCGATCGGCATATTCTGCGCGACTGCGTCGAGGCCTTGGACCGGTACCACGCCGTCGACGTGGCGATCCCGTCGTCGGACACGCTCATCACGGTCGACCTCGCCGGTGACGACGAGATCATCAGTTCAATCCCGGAACGTGCGCGTTTCCGCCGCGGCCAAACCCCGCAAGGTTTCCACATGGGACTCCTGCGGCGCGCCTACGAGCTCGCGGCCCAAGACCCGGCCTTCACCACGACCGACGACTGCGGTGTCGTGCGGCGTTACCTGCCGGAAGTGCCGATTCACGTGGTCGCCGGCAGCGAACACAACATGAAGATCACGCACCCGATCGATGTGTATCTCGCCGACCGTTTGTTCCAGCTCGCCTCCCGCTCTGCGCCGCGCACTGACGCGATGGCGCAGCAGTACGCTTCCCTCCCTCAAAAGACAATGGTCGTGTTCGGCGGCAGCTACGGCATCGGGCACGAAGTCGTCGAGCTGGCGCGCGCGCACGGCGCGCGTGTGGCCAGCTTCAGCCGGTCCACAACCGGAACCCACGTCGAAAATCCGGAACATGTGCGCGCGGCGCTGCGGCAGACCTACGAGGAGTACGGCCGCATCGACTACGTCGTGAACACCGCGGGCGTCCTGCATAAGGCGCGGCTCGGCGAACAAGACGCGGACATGATCGAGGAATCGCTGCGGGTCAACTACCTCGCCCCGGTCCACATCGCTAAAGAGTCGCTGCCTTATCTGAACGAAACCGGCGGCGCGATGCTGCTGTACACGTCGAGCTCCTACACGCGCGGACGCGCCGAGTACAGCCTGTACTCGTCCACAAAAGCCGCGACCGTGAACTTGACGCAGGCGCTGGCGGACGAATGGAGCGACGTTGGTGCGCGCATCAACTGCATCAACCCCGAACGGACCGCTACCCCGATGCGCACGAAAGCGTTCGGCGAGGAAGCGTCCGACACTTTGCTCGCGGCCACCGAGGTCGCGCGCGCATCGTTGAACGTGCTGATGTCACCGTTGACCGGCCAGGTCGTCGACGTGCGTCTACCCATCAACGATCCGACCGCATCGCACGAAGCCCTGCCCCAGCTCGAGTCCTGCGACCTCGACTCCACCACCGAGACGAAAGCGCAATCGTGAAGAACGTGACAGTCGCCCAACACCTGTGGCGTTCCCTGAAGGGAAACAAGGTGGTGACGGTGAGCGCCGTCGCCGTGTCTTTGTTGAGCATCCCGGCGCTGTTCATCGCGGCGGTGACACAGTCCCCGATCGTATTCGGTGTCGCCCTGGCGTTGGCATACCTATGTGAACAGTACACACGCGACCGCGCCGCAACGGTCCTGGATTTCGTGGGTTCCGGTCACGTCAACATGGCGCTGCGGTTCGCTATGCGCGACGCGTCGGCCGTGCTGCTTTTGGCTACCGCCGCTTCGTTGAGCACGGGACTGCTGATCGGTGCCGTGTGTGCGGTGACGCTCACCCACATGCTGCGTTTCGGCGTTTCGATGTTGAACGCCTACATCACCAACCGGCGTAAAGCGATCTTCTTGACGCGCAACATCGACCTGTCCGCGCTACAGATCCCGGACGCTCCACACCGTTACTTGACGGCGGGCGGCCGCCGCAGGTTGCTGCATTTGCCGTTGTTCGCGAACGTCGGTGCCGTCGTCGACGCGGCGATCGGCACCCAATTCGCGGCCCTGTCGGGCGGCGCTATCGGTGTCGTGCTCGGCCTGGTGTTGTTCGTCCCGTTGGCGGTGCATGCGCGGCGTGTCCGGCATTTGGGCGACCGGGCCCGGTTCAAGCAGGTCGTGCTCGACGAGCTCGCCGACTACTCCCCCGAGGTCGTGCTGTATTTCAGCCACGAACCGAAGGTGAAGGATTCGGCCTACCAGGTCAACATGTGGCTGTCGACGCTCGAGAAGCTGCGGCAGCGGTTCATCGTGCTGGTGCGCGAGCCCCAACATGTCGAACGCATTTCGCCGACGAACGCGCCGATCGTGTGCATCCCGGGCGGTTCCGATGTCGTCAACTTCGACCTGCCGAGTCTGAAGCTGGCGCTCTACCCCGGAAACACGGGCAAGAACATTCACCTGCTGCGCAACAACGCCCTCAAACACGTGTTCGTGGGGCACGGCGACAGCGATAAAGCGTCCAGCGCGAACCCGTTCTGCACCGTCTACGACCAGGTGTGGACCGCGGGCAGGGCCGGCAGGGACCGGTTCCACCGTGCGAAAGCCGGCGTCGCCGACGAGCGAATGATCGAGGTGGGCAGGCCGCAGCTCGACGCCATCAACGAACAGCCGCGGCACCGCAGCAAAATGTTCACGATCCTCTACGCGCCCACGTGGGAAGGCTGGAGCAACGACATGCACGTGACGTCGTTGCAGAACATGGGCTTGACGCTGATAGAGATGCTCGCGAAGCTCGACGCGCCGGTGCGCGTCATCTATAAACCGCACCCGTTGACAGGTATTCGCGATAAACACACCGCGGCCGTCAATAAAGGTATCCGCGAGACACTGCGCGACGCGAACCTGCGCCGCAACGACTCGCCGCAGTACGCGGGCTTGTTCGATGAGGCGCATTTCTCGGCGGCCCGTCACCACCTCGGCGACCTGCACCGTCAGATCGCCGACCTGCGCAAACCCAGCTCCGGAACTGACGCGCTGCAGCGTGCCCGCGACAACGACCACAGCGATGAGCGCCTGCGCACGCAACTGGCGAGCCTGCAGGCTGACCTGGTCGAGGCGTATTGGCGCAAATCCCCGGATTGGCATCACCGCACAGTCAAAGGCGCGACGCCGCACCTGTACGACTGTTTCGCCCAAGCCGACATGTTGATCAGCGACGTGTCGAGCGTCGTGTCGGACTTCATCGCCACCGGGAAGCCTTACGTCATCTGCAATCCCGGCGATGTCGATGCGACGACGTTCCGCGCTAACAACACCGCGGCGGGCGGCGCCTATATTTTGCAAAGCGATTGCGCCGAGCTGCCGCGCATCGTTTCTGACGTCCGTAACGGCGGCCCCGACCCTATGGCCGCCGAACGCGCCGTGACCCGCAAGTACCTCTTGGGGCCGGACTCTCCCCCGGCTCAGCAACGGTTCGCGGCGGCGGTCGACGCCCTCACCGGTTCGGATTCCGCGGCGGTCCCGCCGCAAACGTCTGCCCACGAACCGGTTACGCCCCAACACCGATCGGTTTTACGTCATGAAAATTTCATTCCTGCTCAACAATGCTTACGGCGTGGGCGGGGCGATCCGGGCCACGGTCTCGGTCGCCAACGCCATGGCTACGAATGGACATGAGGTCGAGATTTTGTCGGCGCTTCGCGGTGCCGAAAACCCGGCTTTCGAGTTGCATCACGGGGTCCGCCTCACACCGTTGGCGGATGTGCGCAATGTGGATGCGCTGAGTCCGGCGGAGCAGGAATCGCATCGCGAGCCGCCGAAAGTGATGCCGAAGTCGGAGGCGGTGCATCGAGACCACAGCCGGTTCACTGAAACCCGCGTCAAGGATGCATTGTCC
Source organism: Candidatus Stackebrandtia faecavium (assembly GCA_019112895.1). Taxonomy (GTDB): domain Bacteria; phylum Actinomycetota; class Actinomycetes; order Mycobacteriales; family Micromonosporaceae; genus Stackebrandtia; species Stackebrandtia faecavium. Next base: position 2,726 of record DXIM01000023.1, on the reverse strand, counting down.
GGAATCGATACTGATGTCCTCATCGGTACCCGCATGGGTCTGAACACCTATGTGGCCGCGTTCGCTCCGGACAAGGTTGCGCGGGTCGGCATGGCGCACACGACATTCAGCTACTACAACGCCGCGAGTCTCGCGGACGAGTTGTCGGCGTTGTCGCGTCTCGACGCGTTGGTCACGGTGGCGGTCGGCGACGTCCCGGTGTGGCGCGAGCAGATGAAACCGCACGGGACCGCGGTCGTCGGCATCCCGAACTGTGTGGGACCGTCGACGTTGCCGCCGGCGCAGCTGGATTCGAAAACGGTGGTCGCCGTCGGGCGCCTGACCGGGGTGAAACAGTTCAATTTGCTGATCCGCGCGTTCAAAGTCGTTGTGGACAAACACCCCGACTGGAAGCTGCGCATTTACGGCCGCGGCAAGGCACATAAAGCCCTGCGGAACCTCATTTTCGATCTCGGCCTGCACAATAATGTGTTCCTCATGGGCGCGGTGACGCCGATCGAACCGGAGTGGGCGAAAGCGTCAATCGCGGCGGTGACCTCGCGGCTCGAGTCGTTCCACATCGGTCTCGTCGAGGCACAGCAGGTGGGTGTCCCCGTCGTCAGCATGGCATGCGAACGCGGACCCGTCGACATCATCAAGCACGGCAAGGACGGCTTGTTGACACCCATCAACGACATCGAGGCTTTCGCCGACGGGTTGTTGCGCGTGATCGAAGACCCTCAGCTGGCCGAAAAACTCAGCGTCAATGCGCGCAAGCGTTCGCGGCGTTTCGAACCGCCGCAGATCGCGAAACAGTACGACAAGTTCTTGACGAAACTGGTACGCAGCAAAGGCGGGAAGCCTCGCCCGACAACATCGGCGTCGGCCGCCAAAAACAACGCCAGCTCCACCTACGCCGTCGATTGCGTCGTGTCCGCGGGGAGCGAGACCGTGGAGCTGCACGTCCACAACGATTCGGCCTCCGAGGTCGTGTTGACGCACGACGGCAAGAAACGGAAAGTGACCCGGCTGAAATGTCAACGCGGCGTCGCCCGGATCCCGTTGACGACGGCGCTGGCCGAAGGCATGTACGACGTCCACGTGAACGGGAAACGCGGCCTGCTCGCGGCCCGCGTCGGGATGCTCGATACGCGCGGACTATTGGCGCGCAACGATCTCGATGCGTATCGCCTGGCGCACATGGTTCCGATGAGAACAGACGATGGCCTGCTACGACTGCGGTCGTGGCGTCGCGCGATCCATGCCGAGGTCGGCGACGTCGCGATCGAGGGCGAGCAGGTCACGTTGGCGGGACGGCTGTACGGCGAATTCCACACCGATCGCCGATTGCAGGCCGAGATTGTGTTGCGCGGCACGGATCGCCGCATCGACGTCGACTGTCCGTTGTCGCCGGACGGGAGCTTCGAGGTGTCGGTATCGGCACGCGAATTGGCCCACCCGGGGACATCGAAGGATCCGGCGCTGTGGGATGTGTGGCTGCGTTTGAGCGGGCAGGTCGAAGGCGAAGGCGCCGACAGGTTCCGTTTCATGCGCGTCTTGGACGATATTGCGGCGCGCAAGAAGATCTTCGCGTACCCGCCCATCCCCGTGAACGACGCCCGTACGGCGACGGTCGTACCGTATTTCACCGACCATAATGGTTTGACTTTCCGCTCCAACCCCACCGCCCCCACTAACAAGACCATAAACCTATGTGGACGGGAATGAGGTTACGCGACATTCATGACGCACGACGGGGCACGGCCGCCGGCCGGTAACGGGATCTCGCGGCGGCGCATGATCACGCTGTCCAGCGGCAGTCTCGTGCTCGGTTCGGCATCGCTGGCGCTCGGCAATTCAGTCGACAGCGTGGCACCGATACGGCGAAGTTCCCAGTTCAGTTACCCATTTCTACTGGGGATCGCCTCCGGCGATCCGTGGGCCGACAGCGTCGTGTTGTGGACACGGCTAGTGCCGGATGTGTATGACCCGTATGCGATGCCGGACCGTACCGTCAATGTCGAATGGCAGGTCGCCAACGACGAGTACTTCAACGATGTCGTCGCCGACGGCACAGCTAAGGCATTTTCGGAACATGCCCACAGCGTTCACGTCGAAGTATTCGGGCTGCAGCCGGGACGTTGGTATTTTTACCGTTTTCGCGCGGGCGGACACATCTCCGAAGTGGGGCGCACCCGCACCGCCCCGCCACGCGATTCGACGGACCCTGTGCGGTTCGTCAGCGCGTCGTGCCAGTCCCTCCCGGACGGGTATTTCAACGCCTACCGTCACATCCGCGACACAGCGCCCGATTTTGTCATGTTTTTGGGCGACTGGATTTACGAAAGTGACGCTGCGACGATCGACGATCCCGTGCGCAGTCACGACGCCCACGATCCAGTAACGCTGGACGAGTACCGGTTCCGGCATGCCCAGTACCGGCTCGACCCGGATCTTCAGGCGGCGAGCGCCGTAACGCCGTACATCGTGACGTTCGACGATCACGAGATCGTCGACAACTGGTTCGCGCTCACGGACCCGAACGAGCCGCGGGAAGACCGGTTCGAGCCTCGGAGGACGGCGGCGTTCCGGGCATTTTACGAACATCTGCCGCTACGTGCCGCCGCCCGACCATCCAGTCAGGGCATGAAAATTCACCGGCGGATGCAATGGGGAAACATGCTCGATGTGTTCATGCTGGACACGCGCCAGTACCGTTCGGCGACGCCGTGCGGCGGCGGGCGTGG
>DXIM01000160.1 GCA_019112895.1 Candidatus Stackebrandtia faecavium | reverse complement strand
GCAGCCAGCACCCGAAACACCCAGCACGGCAACCGAGTTGCCACACAGGTTGATCGGAGCCTGGATCGGCGCCAAGACCTGCGAACCGTTACCGAGACCGTTGTTACCAACCGACGTCATGTCATCGGCGTCCGGAGCGACCGCATTCGCGGTGCCGCTTGCCGCAAGGATTGCTCCGGCAGCGATTGCTCCAGCGACAGAAGCCTGCCGAAGAATACCTTTCGTCATAAAATGTATTGCCTTTCTCACTGTCAGTGATGTTTTTGGCGCTGCATTCAAGACATTGCGGATTCAATGCGAGATGCGTGCCTGAACTTGGCTCACATCGATCTGCGAGGCGAGCCTGTTGAAACTCCGATACGTCAGGGCCCACATGGCGAACCAACAACCGCCACAGTGGTGTTAGCTCGGGCAACATGCGCTGCCCCCGTCCTGCGGTTCGCGCTGGCAGCACGACTAGCCCGCATGGACCGCCGCTGACTAATCGGGAGAAACGAACGGACGTGCCATGCGCTCGGATTCGTACCCTTGCCAGGCCGTCCTCAATGCGATGCGAGACACCTTCGCGTCGCGGTCGGCCTCGGTCGTATCCCAGATGTCTACGACCATGCCGTTTTTCGGAACACCGTCAGCTGCGCACTGCGCTACCGACAGGCTTTTGAGACACGACGTTTCGAAACCGAAACGCACCAATGGGGACTGAGTTGACCGGCCCTGGTCCAACGAGATCGTCTCGCTGCCTGTGGCCGTGCCCTCGTCCCCAGGTATTGGGCTGGTGCCATTGTGAAGCGACTCGGCGGAATCATGACTCCACGCGGAAGATGGCACAGCGTTACGCACACTGTTTCCTACCTGCTGCTCTGCTGCGGAGCCGTCAGCGAAACCTTCACCCTCCGGTGAGGTCCAAGACGGCATCAACACCGAGGGCTCAGCCTCGGCTTTCAGCGAAGAAAGGACAGAGTCAAGTGAGCCCGTCACCAGATTCAGTACCGGTGAGGTGCTCGAATGCACGTGTTCCAGACCCGTGATCCGCGCACCGGGATCGTGGACCGACGAATGATCCGACGCGGCCAGCGGCGTATTCGTCGACGTGATCGCAAGTGATGGATCAAGGGAGGACCGTGCATGGGAAACAGTGTCGGACGTGGACTGCTTCGTTGCATCATCCACTTCGAAGGTCGGCATCGGCTCCGCGATTCGCCACCGGTCTGGCGTTCGCTGTTCGGTCTCCACCTGCGACGATGCGTCCGACTCCAGCTGGATGTCTGTAGCCAGCGCGGCCTGCTCTGACTGCGCGGACGCTGAGTCGATCGAGGTGGATTGAACGGACGAAAGCTGATCCGAGATCGCCGGTAGCAAATCGCTGTCGGCGCCCGAGTCGGCATGTGCTGAGGCGACACCTGCCAACCACGCTACGCCGAATAGGCCAGACAGCACGACCGTGCGAAGCGCGGCCCGAGAACACAGGACCGCACGTAGCCGATCATCGCGGCCAATGCCGCGGCGCCGGCGATCGTGCAATTCCACGCTGCCTCCACACTGTCGCGCTCGATGACGCGCATCGAGCCGGTGCTTACCTTCGCCGTGCCACGAGAGACAGCGGTGTTCTACCCCTGACGCCCGTGACATCACTCAGGAAAACGCGACTAGTGATGAATTAGTTACGGGAGCGTGAAAAATTTTTCGGTCGAATTACAGCTTCGACAATCGACTGCGCGGTCCCGCCCGCAGCACGCCGCTCGGCAGAGTGCGACCGACCATCTTCTCCGCCATCTCCGCCACCTCTATGAGCGCCTCGAGGTCGACGCCAGTGTGGATTCCCATGTCATGGAGCATGTGAACGAGTTCCTCGGTAGCCAGGTTCCCGCTCGCGCCGGGCGCATAGGGACAGCCGCCGAGGCCACCGACGCTCGCATCGAACTCGGTGACGCCGTACCCCAACGCGGTGAGCACATTCGCCAGGGCCGTGCCGCGCGTGTTGTGGAAATGCAGCAACAACGGCACGTCCGGGTGTGCTCCCTTGACGATGTCCAGAAGCTCGGCGACCCGACGCGGCGTGGCCATGCCCGTCGTGTCTCCGAAGGCCACGCGATCCGCACCATCGGCCAGGACTCGGTCGACTATGGCGCCGACCCGGCTGGCGGGCACGTCGCCTTCGAAAGGACAACCGAAGCTGGTCGCGATGATCACCTCGATCTCGGCTTCATCGCGGTGCACCGTTTCGATGAGTTCGGCGAGTTCGTCGAGCGACTCGTCCGTGCTGCGCCGAATGTTGTTGCGGTTATGCGTATCGGACGCGGACACCACGACCTCGATATCGGCGAAACCGGACTGCAGTGCCCGTTTCGCGCCCACCAGGTTCGGAGCCAAGGCCGAATACGTCACGGCATCGTTCACCGCCACCGTCGACCACACCTCCTTCGCGTCGGCCATCTGCGGTATCGCCTTGGGATGGACGAAACTCACGGCCTCGATGCGGGACAGTCCCGTGTGCGACAGCGCCTCGATCAGACGGATCTTCTCGGCTGTCGGGATGGGGTCTTCGCTTTGCAGTCCGTCGCGCGGACCCACTTCCCGGATCGAGACTGCCTGCGGCAGCATCGCCTGTGTATTCGGCCATCCAGCGCGTATCAGACTCATCGCATCCTCCCCACGATCCCGGTGTCATATTTGCCACCGAGGAATTCATCGTTACCCAAAAGTTCGCGGTGGAACTCAAGGTTCGATTTCGGCCCGACAATGTCGAAGTCGGCGGCAGCAGCGGCCGCACGCCGGATGGCATCGGCGCGATCGGAACCGCTCACGATGAGCTTCGCCATCAGGGAGTCGTAATAACGCGGCACCGTATCGCCCTCGGCGTAACCGGCATCGACGCGCACGCCCTCGCCCGTGGGAGCACGCCACGTGCTGATGGTGCCGGGTCCAGGAAGGAATCGTTTCGAGTCCTCGGCGTTGATCCGCAATTCGATCGCGTGACCGCGTGCCTCCGGCATCGGATCCGTGGCTTCGCCGGCGGCGATCTGGAGCTGCGCCTTCACCAAGTCGATGCCGTGAACGGCCTCGGTGATCGGGTGCTCGACCTGAAGCCGCGTGTTCATTTCCAGGAAATAGAACTCGCCGGTATCGGCGTCCAAGAGGTACTCGATCGTGCCGGCACCGCGATAATCGACCGCTTCGGCTGCGGCACGCGACGCCGCCAGCATTCGGGCGCGAAGCTGTTGTTCGACCGCCGGAGAAGGCGTCTCCTCCACGAGCTTCTGGTGGCGACGCTGCACGGAGCATTCGCGTTCCTGCAGCGCTATGACCCGTCCATCAGCCAGCCCGAGAACCTGTACCTCGATGTGGCGTACGCGAGGGAAGTAGCGTTCCAGCAGCAGGTCCGCCGAGCCGAAAAGCCGCGAGGCGAAAGCGGAGATCTTCTCCGCCTGGGCCGCCAGCTCGGATTCGTCATGGGCGATCGCCATTCCCATACCGCCGCCCCCGGCAGCGGCTTTCACCATGATCGGGTAACCGATTTGGGGTGCCGCCGCCAACGCTTCGGCGGTGTTGGTGACCGGAGTGTCGCCTCCCGCGGCAACCGGGACGCCGTGTTCAGCCATGAGGTTACGAGCGTTGACCTTATCGCCCATTGCGGTGATCGCTTGCGGGCTCGGCCCGACCCAGGCCAGACCGGCGGACAACACGGCCGCGGCGGCGTCGGCCTTCTCGGAACAGAAGCCGTAACCGGGGTGGATGGCCTGTGCACCGGTGCTTTTTGCCGCCGCGATGATCGCCTCGATGTTCAGGTATGACGAGGCCGGGTCCGCCGGGCCGATATGTACCGCCTCATCGGCTTCGAGGACATGTGGTGTCCCTTCGTCGGCATCCGAGTAGACCGCGATCGTGCGGATACCCATCTGCTGGGCGGTCCGGTTGATGCGGCGCGCGATTTCACCACGGTTTGCGATCAGAAGGCTTTCGAACATGCCTCAAAGCATAACCTAACGATCGTTAAGTTTGGGAATTGAGTTGTGCTCCGGGTCCAATGCCGACAATGCGGATTCGGTCAGCAAAGCAGCTATTTCTTCGCGACTGGTCAACGTCTCCGAACCCAGAAACGGGGTCGAGTTCATCAAGCCGAAAGCCGCATGCGCCAGCACCCGCGCCGCATCCACCGACAACTGCGGCCGCAGTTTCATCAAGACGCCGACCCACTCCTCGACATAGGCGCGCTGCAGGCGCCGGATCTGCCGCCGCGGCTCCGCGGGCAGACGGTCGAGTTCATGCAGGTGAACGGCGATAACAGCCGGTGACGTCAACGCGAACTCGACATGGAA
>DXIM01000159.1 GCA_019112895.1 Candidatus Stackebrandtia faecavium | reverse complement strand
CCCGGACCCATCCCGAACCCGGAAGTTAAGCCCGCACACGCCGATGGTACTGCTCCCGACAGGGAGTGGGAGAGTAGGACACCGCCGGACACACAACCACAATAACGCGGGCGCCCACGGCGCCCGCGTTATTTTTATGCCTCCAGTTGCGCCTACGTCGGATGCGTAAGGCATGATCGGGCCATGCCTAGTCTTAGTCGCGAAGACGCGATACGCCGTGTGGAACTCATTGACATAGATTCTTACGCAGTCAGTCTTGATTTGACTCGTGGCGAACATATCTTCGGCTCACAAACCATCATTGATTTCTCGTGCGCTGAGCCAGGTGCGGAAACGTTTATCGAGCTCGATGCGGCGCAGCTGCATTCGGTCGAATTGAATGGTGAAACGCTTCCGATTTCATATTGGAAGAATGGCCGTATTCGCGTGCCCGGCTTGGCCGAACAAAACCGGTTGACGGTTGTTGCCGATATGAACTATTCGCGCAGCGGTGACGGTATGCACCGTTTCGTTGACCCGGAAGATGGTCGTGCATACACCTACATGATGGGTTTCTTGGATACTGCTAGCCAGGTATTCGCATGCTTTGAACAGCCGGACTTGAAAGCTAAATATCGTCTGAGCGTTCTCGCGCCGGTCGATTGGACCGTGGTCGCCAACGAATCAGGCAGGCAGATCGAGCCAGGATACTGGGAGTTCGTGGAGTCGAATCCGATGGCGACTTATTTCGTCACGGTCGTCGCCGGGCCTTACCATTCGATTCATCGCGAGTATAAAGGCAAGAAATTTGGCCTGCACGCTCGCCAAACGTATCGCGAGGCGTTGGAAACCGACGCGGATGAAATCTTCGACATCACGTTTAAATGTTGGGACACCTTCCACGACCTGTACGGAGTGGACTATGCATTCGGACGGTCATACGATCAATGCTTCGTCCCTGAATTCAATGCGGGCGCCATGGAGAACCCGGGCTGCGTCACCTTCCGCGACGAAGCGTTCATGTATCGCTCCACCGTCACTGCCGCACAGCGTGAATCTCGGGCCACCGTGATCGCGCACGAGATGGCGCACATGTGGTTCGGTGATCTCGTCACCATGAAATGGTGGGATGACCTATGGCTCAACGAGTCATTCGCTGACTACATGGGTTCGCGTGGGGCGGCCGAGATTCCAGAGTTCGCGGCCGCCAAGGTGAAGGCGATTATTGCCGGTCTCGGTGGAGTGCACGCGGACCTGCGGTCGTCGAGTCATCCCGTATCGGGAACGGTCGCGGAAAGCGGAACGGCATTGACTAACTTCGACGGTATCTCTTACCAGAAAGGCGGGGAGGTCCTCCGACAGCTGGTCGCGTGGGTCGGGGAGGAAGCGTTCTTCACCGGTATCGGTAACTATTTGACCGAGTTCCGGTACGGCAACGCCTCGCTGCAGGACCTGCTTCGGCACTTGGCCGACGCCAGTGGCAAGGACCTTCGCGATTGGGGCGAACGTTGGCTGAGAACATGCGGCCCCAACACATTGCAGGTCGAGGCGACGGTGCAGGACGACCGATATACCGAAGTCGCGGTATTGCAGTCGCGGCCGCCTAACAGCGACACATTGCGGCCACACAGATTCAAGCTGGGAATGTATTGGCTCCGGGACGGCAATCTCGACCGCGAGCAGGTGACCATCGAGCTCGATGGGGATCGTGTATCCGTGCCCGAACTGGTCGGCCGCGAACGGGCCGATCTGTTGCTCATAAACGACGATTACTCGACATACGCACGAGTTCGCCTTCAGGACGACGAAATCGGGATGGCCGCCCGGTTGCTCGCCGCGATGACCGACGACGTGTCACGTGCCATTTTGTGGCGGGCTCTCATGGACATGGCCCATGATGGTCGGTTGGCAGCACAGGATTACTTGGACATTCTCTCCGAAGCATTGGCGCACGAGCCGCTGGTGAACCAGGTGACGAGCCAGTTGGGTTTTGCTAAGAACTTCGTCGTCGACTGCTGCATGGACAGGGCCGAGCGGAATCGAGCACTTGGCCAACTGGTGGACCTATGCGAGAAGTTGATGGACCGGTCCGCCAGCGGCAATGGCATCGGCTTGGCGGCGTTGCGTGCCCGAATCGGAAGCACACTCGACGTCGGGTGGCTGCAGGACATGGCATCTAGCGACACGGTCGCGGGCATCGAGCTCGACGACGACTTGCGTTGGGCCCTGCAACTGAGGTTGGTGGTGCTGGGCGCGTCCGGGCAAGAAGACATCGATGCACGCTTGGCAGCGGATTCGAGCTCGGAGGGGCATAAGCATGCGTTGACCTGCGCTGCGGCTATCCCCACTACCGAAGCCAAGGCTCACGCGTGGGGCGAGATCATGTCGAGCACGCAGCGTTCGAACCATGAACTGAGGGCGATCGCCGCAGGTTTCTTCTGGCCAGAGCAGCAAGAACTGCTCGCCGACTATGTGCCGCGTTTCTTCACGGAGGGCCCTGAAGGCATCGGAGCACGTCCCCCGTGGGATGCACGGATGGTGATAAACGTGATGTTCCCGCGCACCTTCGTGAGTGCCGACACGGTTGTGCACGCCGAGGCGATGCTGGCGCGAACCGATTTGCATCCACTTTTTCGGCGTGGGGTCAGCGACAGCTTGGACGACATGAAGCAGGCATTGGCCGCGAGGCGTCAATCCAGCGAAGAAACGGTGTCATGACAGCCGCTAATACCGCAACACGACGGATTGGCGTTATGGGTGGGACGTTCGATCCCATTCATAACGCCCATGTCGGGGCGGCCTGTGAAGCGCTGGCGCAGTGTCAGCTCGACGAGGTGGTGTTCGTGCCGACCGGAGTTCCATGGCAGAAAGAAGGCCGGGGAGTCTCAGACGCGGAGCATCGTTACGCCATGACTCTCTTGGCGACTCAAAGCCATCCGCGTTTTCGCGTGAGCCGAGTGGATATCGAGCGTCGGAAACCGACCTATACCGCCGATACGCTGCGCGACCTCGACGAGGAGTATGGGCCCGGGACCGAACTGTTCTTCATCGCGGGTGCGGACATCGCCGAGTCGGTGCTGAGCTGGAAATTCATTGGCGAGGTGTTCGCGCAGGCGACTTTTGTGCTCGTGAACCGACCGAATGCGGTTTTGTCGACCGAGCACTGGCCACCCGCGGCGAAGGTCGTTCAGGTCGAGATGCCGGCGCTCGACATTTCCTCGACAGATTGTCGACGTCGTGCCGCCGCGCAACGGCCGTTGCGGTACCTCGTACCGGAATCCGTTGGCCAATATATTGCCAGTCGGGGCCTATATGACCATGACTAATGTGATCGCCCGGCGAGGTTGATGCTTTGTCGGTTGCTCGTGAGAAACTGGCACAATACGCAATCGCCCGAAGATAGGAAATTAGTGGTAGCGACAGACCTCGCCACGACGGTAGCTGTAACGGCGGCGCATGCAGCCGCCGATAAGCAGGCACGCGACATCGTCCTGTTGGACGTGAGTGACGAAGTGGTAATTACGGACGTGTTCATGGTCGCTTCGGCGCCTAACGAACGGCAAGTACTAGCGATTGTTGACGCGGTCGAGGAACGCCTGCGCGTCGAGCTTGAAGTCAAACCGGTGCGTCGTGAAGGCGTGAAGGCCGGCCGGTGGGTGCTGCTGGACTACGCTGACGTGATCGTGCATGTGCAGCACACTGAGGAACGCGAATATTACGCGCTGGACAGCTTGTGGAAAGACTGTCCGGCCATCGAGATTCCTGACGATCCGCAGCAGCCTCGCCGTCCGGGCGCGAAGGATTCGAGCGACGAGCAGAGCTCGTCACAAGCGGAGTCCTCGTGAAGCGCATGCTCATCGTCCGGCACGGACACACTGCCTGGAATGGCGAGGGCAGGATTCAGGGCACCAGCGACATCGCTTTGGACCCGGTCGGACGCGAGCAGGCGGTCGAAGCCGCTAAGGCCCTGCGTGAGGTGCACCCCGATGTCGTGTATTCCAGCGACTTGTCTCGAGCCGCGGATACGGCGCAAACGATCGCCGATGCGTGCGGTGTGGAAGTACGGGTCGAGAAACGTTTGCGCGAGCGAGCATACGGTCCGTGGGAAGGGCTGACCCGCGCCGAACTGCAGGATCGTTACCCCGAGGAATACGCCGCATGGTTGGCTCGGAAACCGTTTCAGCTTTCCGGCATTGAGGTCCCGGAAGATGTGGCGGCTCGAGGCGCGGCCGTTTTGGCGGACATCGCAGAGCGGCTCGGGGCCGATGACACGGCAATCATCGTCGGGCATGGCGGTGCGACCCGGCAAGCAATCGCTGGTTTCCTCGGCTGGAGCACGTCGCAGGCGGAGACCATTCGGGGGCTGGGCAATTGTCGTTGGGCGGATCTGCGTCAAGGCCCGCCCGGTTGGCGCCTATTCGGTTACAACCTGGGATCTACACCTCACGACCAGTAGTAATAGGCGATTTTTGATTCAAATTGTTGGATCTATGGAACCGTCGGGGGGCGGTAGGCGTCGTACCGGTATGACTATCAAGATGACACGCATCGCAGGGGCCGCAGCAGGCGTGCTTCTTGCGATCAGCATGACCGCGTGCGATAACAATGACAGTGTGAGCGCCGACGACGAGACGAAGAAGTCGAGCGCGTCGCAGTCTGAAAGTACGCCTGCCGACGAGAACGAGGACAAGCAAAGCGACTCGGAGTCGGGTAAGGAAGACGGAATGGACGACAGCAAGGGCGTCGACGGTAAGAGCGTGACGCTGACCGGAAAGGTCGAGGCCGGCGTCGAGGCGGGGTGCCTCGTCCTCAAACACGAGGGCGAGACGTACAACCTGATCGGCGGGGACAAGAAGATCCTGAAAGCCGGAGCCGAGGTAGAGGTCGCCGGAACCCTGAAGGAAAACATGATGACCACGTGTATGCAGGGTAAGCCGTTCCAGGTCAGCAAGGTCACCGCAAAGTAGTTATCCCGAATCGTTATGCTGCGGCCCGCTCGAAGCGGGCCGCAGTTTTCGTCTGTGACCTGCCGTTAAGCCTGCACGGCAGTAGGCGATGGGGATCGTTTCGTCGGCTACGGTGGCGGTTATGTCTGTTGCGGTGGTTACCGATTCGACGGCGTGTCTTCCCGCCGAGACGTCGTCGCGGCTGGGGATATCGGTGGTGCCGCTGCCCGTCACGGTGAACGGGGTCTCCGGTAAGGAGGGCCTCGATGTCATGCCGGTCGATATCGCCAAGGTCTTCGGTCAGCGTCGTATCGAGCTTTCGACGTCCCGTCCTTCACCTGCCGAATTGGAGTCGGTATACGCCGACCTGGTGGATGCAGGGGCCAGCGACATTGTCTCGGTGCATTTGTCGCAGGAACTGTCCGGGACCTACGATGCTGCCTCTACAGCGGCGACGAAGTTCGATTCGCGGGTGACCGTAGTCGACTCGGCTAATGCCGGTATGGGGCTGGGGTTCAGCGTTTTGGAGGCCGCGCGGGCGGCCGAATCCGGTGAATCAGTCGAGACTGTCGCTCGTGTTGCCCGCGACGTGGCTGGTTCGACCCGCACGTTGTTCTATGTCGACACGTTGGAGTTTTTGCGTCGGGGCGGCCGTATCAGTGCCGCGAGCGCGCTGTTGGGGACGGCGCTTTCTGTCAAACCGTTGCTGCATGTCGATAAGGGCAAGGTCGTGGTGAAGGACAAGGTCCGCACCCAGACTCGGGCCCTGTCTCGTTTGGAGTCACTTGCTTTTGAAGCGGGGCGAGACAGTGAGGTTGATGTCGCTGTGCATCATTTGCAGGCCCCAGAGCGTGCTGAGGCATTGGCGCAGCGGTTGAGGGAGCGCTTCGGGGAACGGCTGCACACGGTTTACGAATGCGAAGTGGGAGCGGTGATGGCCGCGCACTGCGGTCCCGGGTTGCTCGGTGTCGTCGTGAAGCGGCGCGGCAACGAAGTCAATTAGGATTTTCCACAAGCGGGGGTTCTTCCACAGCTTCGCGTCTCGCTGCGTACTGTTGCAGCTCCGGCCAGCGTTGTACGGGGCATGAATATTTCTACGATTGCACCCGCAAACCGGGAACTTTCCAACTCGACCGCCCCGACACACCGTTTCGATGTGGGGGCAGCCGTTCGCGATCGCATCGATCGGTTGACACGGCCCGGCACGCCGAACGCTCGTCCCACCGCTGGCCAAGGAGGTCTGCAAGACTCGTGCGTCGAGGTCGTAAGCGCGCGCAATCACGAGAGCCAAGAAGAACGGCGATCGGATCGTACGGCGCGCGTGTCCGGCCCGCGAAGCGGCCAGCTTGCGCGGATACGGGAGCTGGTCGCATCCCGTATGCACTTCGACCAAAGGACACGCGGAATGCTCGCCGTCATCATGCTTGCTGTGGCCGTGGTGGCTGCAGCCATCGCCTGGTTCGCCTGGCCACGACCCGAAACGGTACCCGCCGCGATGCCGGTGGCGGATACGGAAGATCAAAAAGAGATGGCCGAGGAGCCACTGAAGGTCTCGGTGGTGGGCGATGTCGTCGATCCCGGCCTCGTCGAGGTGACCGCAGGGGCGCGCGTCGCGGATGCCGTTGAAGCAGCCGGCGGCTTGGAACCGGAAATGGAATCGGCCGGCTACCTCAATCTCGCGAGAGAAATCTCCGACGGCGAACTGATCGTCGTTGAGGCCGAGGACGATTCGTCGACCGACGCCGATAACGACAGCGCGAAAGACACAGATGATGCTAAGGATGAGCCAGCCAAAGATGATGCGTCCGACGACGCGCCGTCGGCGGGTAACGACGCTGGCGATGACTCCGATGCTCCAGGCACTTCCGGGCCCATCAACATCAACGACGCCACTGCTGCGGAACTGGAGACCTTGACCGGAGTCGGCCCGGTGACTGCGGAGAAGATCGTCGAGTACCGGGAACAAAACGGCGGCTTCGACACTGCCGAGGAATTGACTGAGGTCGACGGCATTGGCCCTGCGACATTCAAGAAGCTGTCGTCTGAGGTCACGGTCTAGCCGCATGCTGAAGCGGGGCGCCTCATGGCGTCCCGCAGAACCGCGAAGCCGAACCGGTGGCTCTTGTGGAACAGGCCTGCGCGAGCAGTGGCCTGAAAGCTGACGAATCGCGTTCAGCTACAGCACCGACGGATCTGCGATTGGCGTGGGTCGCGTCATGGATGTGGGCGACGGCCATCGTCTGCCTCCACGTTTCGGCTGCGGTCGGGCTCGGAATTGGCGTAGCGGCTCTGCTGCTAATGCTGTGGTTCACGCGAAGACGCGGTATAGCGGCGTCTTTGTTTGCGATGGCCGCACTCGGAGTCGTCACCGCAGCTCTCGTGACCGGTATGAACGTGGCCGTGAAGGACGCCGATGCCCTCCAAACAGTCATTGGAGATGGTGCGAACGGCACCGTGACGGCGACTGTCTCGGACGACCCACGCCTGGTCCTCGGACGTCGGGACGACACCTTCGTCATTCCGGTCCAATTGAGATCCATATCGGTCGACGGTGACAGCGTCGGTACATCCGCACCAGCTTTGGTGTTCGCGTCCGGTGCGGGTTCGCAGTGGCAGGGCCTGTTGCCGGGACAGGAGATCAGTGCCGACGGCTGGATTTCTCGGCCGCAGTCTGGACCTGACTTGACTGCGGCCGTGATATCCACACGCGAGCCTCCGGACACGGAAGGGGAACCGCCGTGGTGGCAAACCATGGCTGGCGATCTTCGTTCCGGTCTGCGGACGGCATGTGAACCTTTGCCTGACGACCCGGGCGGACTCATTCCTGGACTAGTGCTTGGCGATACGAGCGGTATCGATTACACGCTTCAGGATCAGTTCCGTGACACCGGGATGACACACCTCGTCGCGGTGAGCGGGTCCAATATCGCGGTTGTGGTCACCGCGGTGATTCTTCTGGCGAAGCTGAGCCGCGCGAGCCGTGGCACACAAACAGCGATCGGCCTGATCACGATCGTGAGTTTCGTGGTGCTGGTACGACCGTCCCCGAGCGTTCTACGCGCGGCGGTCATGGGAGCGATCGCGTTGCTCATGGTGCTCGCCCGCCGGCGAGGTGAACCGGTCGCGGTCTTGTCTGTGACAGTGATGTTGCTGCTGTGTATAGATCCGGCGCTCGCGTGCAACCTGGGTTTTGTGCTGTCGGTCGTAGCCACGTGCGGACTCGTGGTCTTCGCGAATCACTGGGCCCAGCTGTGGGAGCGTCACGGTTGGCCACGATGGCTCGCCGTGGCGGTCGCCGTGCCGGTAGCGGCTCAGGTAGCGGTCACGCCAGTGCTGGCGGGCGCCACCGGCTCGGTGAGTCTGGTGGCGATACCGGCCAACATCGTTGTGGCTCCGGTCGTGCCCGCGGTAATGATCCTCGGGGTATTGGCGACGATACTTGCGCCATGGTGGATGGGCGCTGCCGAACTGTTCGCGTGGTTGGCGTCATGGCCCGCGCGTTGGCTGGTGCTGGTGGCAAAGGAAGGAAGCGGCGTCACCGCCGGCAATGTTCCGTGGCCGGTCGGATGGTGGGCGGGGATCATCCTGGCCGTCATCGTGGTGCTTGCGATTGTCATCGCCCGGACCCGGCTGGGTCGCAGGTTGCTTCTTGTCGTGGCCGTGGGAATCGTCGTCGGTGTACTGCCGGTGCGTCTGTGGCACGGGGGATGGCCACCGCCGGGCTGGGTCCTGGTGGCATGCGACGTGGGGCAGGGCGATGGGCTCGTGCTCGCTACAGCACAAGCCGGCACCGCCATCGTCGTTGACACCGGATCCCAGCCCGCACAGATCGACAAATGCTTGCGGACACTCCAGATAGATCATGTTGCGCTGCTTGTGATCAGCCACTTTCACGACGACCATGTTGGAGGAATATCCGGCGTGTTCAAGGACCGTCAGGTCGATGCCGTCATGGCGCCCGAGGTGCAAGAGCCGGAAACCGGGCATCAGTTGCTCGCCGAATCGGCCGCTGGTGAGGTGTCGCGACCACCCCGTCCAGGCAGCCGGCAGGTCGTCGCGGGAGTGCAGGTGGAGGCGTTGACACCGACGCGCGAATACAGTGGCACGAACTCCGACCCGAACAATAATTCGTTGGTTATGCGCTTCACGGTCGCAGGTGTCAGGATCCTTGCCACGGGAGATATCGAGGAACCGGCTCAGCAAGACCTATTGGATTCGGGACGGTCGGTTCGCGCCGACATACTGAAAGTTCCCCACCACGGTTCGCGCGGATTCGTGCCGGAATTCTATGCAGCGGTCGCGCCGAGTGTCGCCATCATTTCAGTCGGCGCCGGAAACGACTACGGGCATCCACATGCGCAAACGTTGACCCAGCTCGAATCCATGCATACGAAGGTGCAGCGCACCGACCAGTTGGGGGCGTGCGCAGTCGTGAAAACACCGGAAGGGGCGGCCGTCACCAATCGCGACAGCGGCGACGACAGGTAACGAGACGCGGGAACCGTGGCAGCGGAGATGTCACGGGTGCGTGGGAGGATGTAGACATGGTCGACCTCCCAGTCGTGCGGCTCGTGCTCGGAGATGAAGGTCTGCTCGCCGAACGCGCGGTCAACGACGTCATCACTCGCGCGCGCCAAACCGATCCCCATGTGCAGGTTCACCGAAGCAACGGGAGCGAACTGACTCCAGGCGAACTGTCGATGCTCACTTCCGCCACATTGTTCGGAGGCGGAAGTGTCGTGGTGGTGGAAGACGCTCAGGACGCGAAGAAAGACCTCGCGACGGCGTTGTTGTCGTATGCCGCCAACCCTGCGGACGGTATCGCGTTGGTACTGGTGCACGCCGGTGGCAACAAAGGCAAGGCGCTGGCGGACGGCATCCGCAAAACCGGTGCAGAAGTGGAGACCGTCGCCAAGATCAAGCGCGCTTCCGATAGGACCCGTTTCGTCATGGACGAATTCCGGCGGCTTGGAGCTAAACCCTCCACGGCAACTGCTGAAGCATTGATCACCGCCACCGGCCACGACCTACGCGAGTTGGCGAGTGCCTGTTCTCAACTCGTAGCCGACGTGGGCGGCAATGTGACGGTCGACGAAGTCCACAAATATTACCGCGGCAGGGCCGAGGTCTCCGGTTTCACGGTCGCCGACGCCGCGGTCGCAGGCAACGCAGAATCTGCGTTGAGCAGCCTGCGCTGGGCCTTGTCGATCGGGGTTGACCCCGTACCGATGGCTGATGCGTTGGCCACGGGCGTCCGCAATATCGCGAAAGTTGTCGGCACCCGCGGGAGCGGATATCAACTGGCGTCGCGGCTGGGAATGGCGCCGTGGCAGGTAGAAAAGGCGCAACAGCAGGCGAAAGGTTGGAGCAGTAACGGTCTGGTGGCCGCGATGGAAACGACGGCGAATTTGAACGCCGACGTTAAAGGCGGGGCGGAGGACCGTGAATACGCGCTGGAGCGTGCCGTCCTGGCGATAGCGGCAGCACGCGGGCAATAAAAAAGCTTGGCTTACGGACACTGCTCAAACAGCTGGTCCGTAAACCAAGCGAAACGGTTGTTAAGCCGCAAGCTTGTTGTACTTGTTGGTGATCGCAGACTTGCGGTTCGCAGCCTGGTTACGGTGCAGTACGCCCTTGCTGACGGCCTTGTCCAGCTGGCGGTTCGCGACCTGCAGCTGCTTGCCGGCTGCTTCGACGTCGCCGGATCCGGCCACGGCGTGGAACTTCCGGATCTCGGTCTTCAGCGACGACTTCACGGCCTTGTTACGCATCCGGGCCTTCTCGTTCTGCCGGTTGCGCTTGATTTGGGACTTGATGTTAGCCACGCTTGAAGCCTCGGTCTTCCTGTGTTCCTGCTTAATGGAGCCATTGTGCTCCGAGAGTCTGAGCGTGTGCAGTATCAATTGTCGCTACACACGTCGGGATACATTACCAGCCGCGTCGTGCCGCCAGCCAATCGAGGGTGGCAAGTCCGCATTGCCGTTGATGGCGACGCATATAGGGTGACGCGTCCGGGATCGGCGGTTCCTGCGCCGAACTCAAATAGTAGCCGGCTATCGCGGCCAGTGTTGCGTCCAACTGCCAACCTTCGACGTTGTGCGCGGTCGGGTGCCGCCAAAACAGGCGCTCGGAGTCGTGACCGCCTAGGCGTGCGACAGCCAGGAAACACGCGGTGTCGAAAAACGCGGCGCCATGCATGGGCCAGCTCCAATCGCAGATCCACGCTTGGCCATCGGTGACGATCATGTTGTCGGGACGAAGGTCCCCATGCGTGATGCCGCCGGATTCGGTGGCGTCCCAGACGTAGCGTTCCAGCCGCGCGAGCGTTTCGATGCGTTCCTGGTGAGGTTCCGGCAGCATGGTGAGCGGCAGGCGCCCGGCTGCTGCCTCGTTGAACTGCTGGAGTTTTTCGGCGACACCGACCGACATCGGGGGCAGTTGGAAGTCGTTCAGCTTCGGGGCATGGCGTAGGAATTCAGCGGCCCGCGCCCACGCATCGAGCATCAGGTCGACCTGGTGAGCTGTCATCGGCAGGCGGGGCGCGGTGCCATGAACGGCCTCGAAACCGAGCACGACCCAATCGTGGACTTGCGAAGCGAACCGAAGCCGAGGCGCTGGGGTTCCCTCGGGAAGTGCCGGGTTGATGTGTGCTTCCTGGGTGTATGCGTTTGAGACGAAAGGAAGCTGCGGTCCTGCGGCTTTGACGAAAAGGGACCGGCCGTTTGCTGCGGTGAGCGTGCCTGCGAAACCGCTCGTGAAACCGCCTCCGGCTACCTCGACGCGAATAGGCGCGCCGCCGAGGTGGGCCGCGATGTCGTCGCGCACTTCGACCGGCAGATCTTCGTACGGCGGGCGGACGGCCGTCTTGTCGTAGGGAACCGGAGGAAACGGTGGCTTCATTGCGTTCACATCGCGATAGTGGTTTATGGGGGTGTCGCCGGTGTGTCTTGGTGGCGGATACGGCAAACGTTGACCGTGGACCCGTTGTGGACGAATTTACCTGCAAGGTGTATCCACCTGCGCGCAAGCTACCCTCCGGGTATGACATTTCTTCCGGTGCCACATCGCACGAGGCCGTGCATCCTTGGCTCGTTTGACCGCCCCCACCAGGAAGGAAGTTCGCTGTGACTTTCGGGCCCGGTAACACCGACCAACGCCGTATCCGGAACTTCTGCATCAT
>DXIM01000158.1 GCA_019112895.1 Candidatus Stackebrandtia faecavium | reverse complement strand
AGTCGACCCTGGCCGACCGGATGCTTCAGGTAACGGAAGTAGTCGAGCAGCGCAAGATGCGCGACCAATACCTCGACCGGATGGATATTGAGCGTGAACGCGGAATCACGATCAAAAGCCAGGCGGTCCGGATGCCGTGGAAAGCGCGTAGTGGAGACAGCGCCGGGGAACAGTTCGTGTTGAACATGATCGATACCCCTGGCCACGTTGACTTCACCTACGAGGTGTCGCGGTCGATGGCGGCGTGCGAAGGGGCGTTGTTGCTGGTGGATGCGGCGCAGGGCATCGAAGCGCAGACCTTGGCCAATTTGTATTTGGCTATGGATCACGATCTACCGATCATCCCCGTGTTGAACAAGATCGACCTCCCCGCCGCGCAGCCGGACCGTTACGCGGCCGAGCTGGCGCACTTGATCGGTGGCGAACCCGAAGACTGTTTCCGAGTCTCCGGAAAGACCGGCGATGGCGTTGAGGAGCTGCTGGACGCCATCGTAGAGACGATTCCGGCTCCCGAAGGTGATACGCAGGCACCGGCCCGGGCGATGATCTTCGACTCGGTTTACGACGTGTACCGCGGCGTCGTGACGTACGTGCGGATCGTCGACGGCACGGTGCGTGCGCGCGAACGCATCAAAATGATGTCGACCGGGGCCACCCATGAGCTGTTGGAGCTCGGTGTGATCTCGCCGGAACCGATCAAGACCGATGCGTTGGGTGTCGGTGAAGTCGGCTATTTCATCACCGGCGTCAAGGATGTGCGTCAGTCGCGTGTCGGTGACACCGTGACCAGCGCAAAAACGCCTGCTCAGGATGCGCTTGCGGGGTATGCGGACGCCAAACCGATGGTCTACTCGGGGCTCTACCCGATCGACGGTTCGGATTACCCCGCGTTGAGGGAGGCCCTCGACAAGCTGAAACTGAACGATGCGGCGTTGGCGTATGAGCCGGAAACCTCGGTGGCGTTGGGGTTCGGCTTCCGGTGCGGTTTCTTGGGGCTGCTGCATCTGGAAATCATCAGGGAACGTTTGGAACGCGAGTTCGACCTCAACTTGATCTCGACCGCGCCCAACGTCGTCTACGACGTTGAGCTCGATGACGGCACCGAGATAGTTGTCACGAACCCCAGCGAGTTCCCGGACGGGAAAGTGGCCACGGTGTACGAGCCGATGGTGAAGGCGACAGTGCTGATCCCGAACGATTTCGTCGGTGCCGTCATGGAGCTGTGTCAGAGCCGACGCGGGACCCTTGAAGGCATGGATTACCTGTCGCCGGAGCGCGTCGAGCTGCGCTACACGCTGCCGCTGGCGGAGATTATTTTCGATTTCTTTGACCAGTTGAAATCCAAGACCCGCGGTTACGCTTCTTTGGACTACGAACCGACGGGTGATCAGGTGTCGGACCTGGTGAAGGTCGACATCCTGCTGCAGGGCGATAAGGTCGACGCCTTCTCGGCAATCGTCCATAAAGATCAGGCGTATAAATATGGCGTGAGGTTGGCCGAGACACTGCGCAAACTGATTCCGCGGCAACAGTTCGAGGTGCCGATCCAGGCGGCCATCGGATCGCGGATCATTGCGCGAGAAAACATCCGCGCGATCCGTAAGGACGTTTTGGCGAAGTGTTATGGAGGTGACATTTCGCGTAAGCGCAAGCTGCTGGAAAAGCAGAAGGAAGGTAAGAAGCGCATGAAAATGGTGGGCCGGGTCGAGGTCCCCCAGGAGGCGTTCATCGCCGCGTTGCGGTCCGAAACGGCGACCGACGGCCCTAAGAAATAAAGGAATGGGGGAGCGCCTCCGCACACGAGCTCCCCGACGTGACGTGACTAGGGCACGGCCAGCGTGACGGTCCCGGTGACGATGCGGTGGTCCGAGCACGGGCCGCCGCATTTTTGCGAGATCGCGAGCGAATCGCCGCTGTAGCTTCCGACGATGTGGTCTTCGTGCGCGAAGATCATGTCGATCTTCTTGTGCGTATCTGGGCAGGGCGACGGCGGATTGGTGCCGGCCGTCGTGTGTTCTCCGTACCCGACACAGCGTTTATCGGTGTCATCGAGTTCGCGGAACTGGCCGGAGTTGTTGCCGTTGTATTCGCTGTCGGCGTTGGGGGAATACCAGTGGTTCATGCGCCCGTATGACGGCTGGGCATTGAAATCGCCGGCAATGATCGCGGCTTTGTCCTTATTGTATTCCAGCATCTTCTTGTTCACGAAACGAAGCTGCGTCGTGTTGATCTTCTCGCCGTCGATGACCTCGTTCGACGTCGTGATGTGGGTGGTGCAAAACCGCATGGTCGGCTGTTTCTCGAGGGGAGCGCACAGCATGTTGCGTTTTTCGACGCGGCCGTCGCTGGGCAGCGTGTGTGTGGCCGATGTGCCCAGTGGGTGGCGGCTGAAGATCGCGTTGCCGAATTCGTATCCGTTGCAAGAATCGGAACGCGCGGAAGCGAAGCGGGAGAAACTTACCGAATTGGACACCCATCCGGCGTCGATCAGTGCGCTTTGCATCGCCTTGTACTGGTTGCGGCAGACTTCGTTCATCGCGACGAAGTCGATGTCGCGGTTGACGATCGACTTGGTGAAGTTTTCGATCAACCCGTTCGTGGTTGATCCGTCATGCAGGGTGTTTCCGGCGATGTTGAGGTGCCAGACCTTATAGCTGCTGTCCGTGGTGTCGGCTGCGGCCTGGCTCGTGCTCATCGCCACGAGCGTTCCTGCGGCCGCGATCGCGAGCACGGAGGCGCTGATCAGCAAGGTGCGGAGGCGGGGCGACAGTCGCATAGTGGGCAGTTCCCATGTCGAAGGTGGGCGGAAGGCTCACTGTATCGACAACGCGGTCGACTCAAAAGTGCTGCGCTTTAACGGGTCCACATACTGTCTATAAACGAATTCGCGTGCGACTAAGTGGCGTCGGGTCGGTTCGGCGCGGATAGTATGCAGCCATGTCCCAACATGCCGGTACTCGCGCCGTCTCTGCGCTTTTGCTTTTGATCGTGGGAACGTTGGCGTTGGCCACTGGTTGGACTGCGATGAACTACCGGGGTGGTTCGGCGGAAGAAGCTGATCTGGACGACCGGGAACATGCCTCCGGGACGGTGCAGGAATGCGAGAAAGTCGGCCCGGTCAGTTTGTCCGGGGTCGGTTACTGGTGGAAATGCACTGTGGAGGTCAATCCCGAGAAGGGCGATCCTTACACCCAGGTTTTCAACGGTTCGCATTTTGAAAACGATGAGGTGGGGCAGACGTTTCCGCTAGCTAGTGCGGGCCAGAATTCGAGCACGTGGTCGCGTTCCGACATCGGCGGAAACAATTGGGCGACCATGGTGACTGCGCTGGGTTTGATCATCGGAGTGGCCTGTTTGGGTGTGGGGATCAAGCGTGTGTTCACCGGCTAGTCGAAGACGGCTTTGACGAGATCGCGCGCTTCGGGTTCGTCGAGTTGTTCCCATTCACCCGATCCGGCCTCCCACGCCACGTCCCCGTAAACGACGCGCGCGATGTTGTGGTTGTCGGCGTGCGCGACGAGCCAGTTGGCGTATTGCCAGCCGTTTTGGGTATCGCTGGTGGGGATGGTGAGTGAGCGGTCGGCTTGAGAGTGGACGGTTTCTTCTCCCCAGTCGTTGACAAGTGCCTCGGTCAGGTTCGCGACGGGTTCCGCGTCTGGCTCTGTCTTGTCGATGACGCAGTTGACACCTACATCCGTGCTGCCGATGAATGTCTCGGCGATGGCCTGTGAGTGGTCCTCCCATTTCTGGTACGCCTCGGGGAAGGCACTGCGCTGCACGGCTTGGGCGGCTTCGGTGATGCGCATCGACTCCCAGCCGTCGATCTTTTCGAGCTTTTCGTAGAACGTAGTGGTGGCGTAACGGGGGTCCAAGATTTCTTCGGGGCTGCCCCAGCCTTGGCTGGGACGTTGCTGGAACAGTCCGAGTGAATCCCTGTCCCCGTAGTCGATGTTGAATAGGTCGGACTCTTGGCGGGCGGTCGCGAGTGCGACCACGATGCCCTGCTCGCCGATGTCACGCTGCAGACCAATCGCCGTGATCGTGGCGGCATGCTCGGCTTGCTCGGTGTGCAGTTCGACCGTGGTGTCGTCGGTGGTGATGACGCACCCGTTGGGGCGCACCATGTTGTCCTTAGCCCCGCCGCATGCGGTGACCGCGGTAGCCAGTACGGCGGTTATCGCTACGGCGGCGGGCGCGCTCGAAGGTATGCGCATAGGCCCTCCCACCGCGTGATGTCAGCCTTGGGAATGATACGCACCAACGGCTCAGGTCACCAACTTCTGACGCCGAGTCTAATTGTCTTTTGTGGGTACCCACGAGGGTGAGCGCTTCTGCGCGAAAGCGGCTACGCCTTCCCGGCCCTCTTCGGACAGGAAATACTTGGCAGAGGTCTGTGCAAGCGTGTCGAGTTCCTCGCGAATGTCGGTGTCGTCCTGACGCAGCAGCGTTTTGGCTCCTGCGAGTGCGTCGGGGGCGCCTTTGATGAGGTCCTCGGTGTATCCGGCGACCGCGATGTCAACGTCAACTGCGGGGACGGCGCGCGTGACGAGTCCGATTGCTTCGGCCCGGCGGCCGTCGAATACGGTACCGGTCAGGTAGAGCTCGGATGCGTCGCGCGGACGAAGACGCTTCAGTACGGTGGCGGAAATCACGGCCGGCGTGACGCCGAGGCGCACTTCCGTGAAGGCGAATGTCGATTCGGCGGCGCACACGGCGATGTCGGCGGCGGCGATGAGCCCGAGGCCCCCGGCGCGGGCGGGCCCGGCGACTCGCGCGACGATCGGTTTTTCGAACTGCCACATTTTCGCCAGCACGTCTGTCAGAAGGGCAGCGGGGACTTCACCAGCTTCGCGGGCAGCCGCGGTCTCTTTCAGGTCGGCGCCAGAGCAGAATACGCGTCCGGCGTGGCTCAGTACCACGACGCGCACGTCGTCGCTGGCTGCGGCGGTATCGAGGTGGGTGAGGAGTTGCCGCATCAGTGGGGTGGACAGGGCGTTTCGGTTGCTGTCGCTGTTGAGCGTCACGGTGGCCACGCCGTGTTCGGTGGAGTATGTGACCAACTGGTTTTGTGTGTCGTCACTCATGGCCGTACGTTATAACTTGTGTCAGTCGAGCTGCCCGCCGGTGAACCTGAAACGGCGCTTTCTTCGCGTATCGCCGACGCTTTCGCTGCAAGCAGCGGTAGCGACTTCGGCGTATATGTCCATGTTCCGTTCTGTGCCAGTCGTTGCGGATACTGCGATTTCAATACCTACACCGCACCGGACCTCGGCGGCGGCGTCAGCCGCGACACCTACGTGACGGTATTGGCCCAAGAATTCGCGCGGGCCGCCGAAATCTGCGGCGACACTGTGCCCAAAGCATCCACGATCTTCATCGGTGGCGGCACCCCGACGCTTCTTCCCGCCGCCGACCTTGCTTCCATCGTTGAGCTCGTCGAATCGACATTCGGCCTCCAAAACGACGTGGAAATCACGACCGAAGCTAACCCCGAAACCGTCGACGAACACTATTTCCGGCGACTACGCGACAACGGGTTCACCCGCGTGTCGCTCGGAATGCAATCCAGCTCGTCGAAAGTGCTGGCCGTGCTGGAGCGACAGCACACTCCGGGGCGGGCTCGCGAAGCGGCAGCGCTAGCGAAAAAGGCCGGATTCGCGCACGTCAACCTCGACCTGATCTACGGAACGCCCGGTGAGACTGCCGACGATTTCGCCGCGAGCCTGCGTGACGTGCGCGAATCCGGCGCCGATCACGTCAGCGCATATTCGCTCATCGTCGAAGAAGGAACGCGCTTGGCGAACCAAGTCAAACGCGGCACGGTTCCACAACCCAGCGATGATGAGGCGGCGGACCGCTATTTGGCGGCCGAAGAAGACCTGACGCGCACGGGATTCGAATGGTACGAAGTCTCGAACTGGGCGCTGAACGAGCCGGCGCAGTGCCGCCATAACCTGCTGTATTGGAAGGGCCAGAACTGGTGGGGCTTCGGGCCAGGGGCGCATAGTCACGCGGGCGGTGTGCGATGGGGCAACGTGAAGCATCCCGCCACATATGGGGCGCGGTTGAGCCAGAAGCAGCTTCCAGCCGGCCAGCACGAGGTGTTGACCGAGGAACAACGCTACGACGAAGACGTCATGCTGCGCCTACGACTGCGGGAGGGCCTGGCGCTTTCGACCCTCGATTCCCGTGGCGCGCAGGTGGCTGAGCGCTTGGCTGCTGACGGTCTGCTCGACCGTGCCCTCCTCGACGAAGGCAGGGTCAGCTTGACGCTGCGTGGGCGCCTACTAGCGGATGTCGCCATCCGGGATCTGCTGGTTTAACCGCTTCTTGAAAAACGGGACACTCGCCAGGTAACGGGCGACAACGCCGCGGCGTGCTTGCGAGGCACCGATGCAGCTGGCGATGACATTCCACGCGAACAGAACAAGGCTGAGAGCGAACCACAGCAGCTGAATGAAGAACGCGGCGATGCCCGCGCCCGGACTGGAACTGGCGTCGGCGTCGGCGCCGATCCCCATACCCAACAGCAGCATCGCGACGGACAGGACGGCGAAATAAACGAGCAGGGACAACTGGAAGTTCAGCGCCGAGATCGCGTTGCTACGAGCGAACGTTGATTTGTTGCCGGCCGTCGCGCGGTAAATGAGCGGTCCGAGGAAACCGACGATGCCCAGATAATTGGCGATCGCGCCACCGCGAAGCTCGGCTTGCGGAAAGGCGGCGTCGCCTTGCGAGGTGCGTGGGCCGTTCGTCGGGGTCGTGTACTCGCCAGCGGGCGGCTGACCGGGGGCGTTGGCGTTTGGGCCTGAAGTGTCATTCACGCCTCTAAAGGTACGTGTAAAACACCTGGTTCGGTCAAGACGATACGACGCGTGACTTCCTCATTTCGTATACGGAAATGCTCAACGGATAATGTGCGATACGCCCCCTGTTTAGCCGTGGGTTCGCTGGTCGGGGCTTCAGTAGGGCCATGGATCGAGACACGGCGCGACCGGCGCCTGGACCTCGGCTTCTGCCGGGCCGGATCGAAACGCGAACAGGCGAGGGCTTGAGTCAGGTGCATCTCGAACCGCCGGACGGTGCAGCCGTCGAGGTAGAGCGGGCCGCATCTGTCGCTTCTGAGACGTTGAGGTGGAGCGCCGTAGGCGCGTTGGTCTTCACGAACGGTTAGACGGCGCGAAAACTGGCCGCGGCCGGGCTGAAATCCGGCGAACCAACAGATCACCACGGAGTAGCGGGCGGACTTCGCGTCGGATATTGCCGGTCGTATCGGTCGTGATCCTGCTGCAGATGTATGGGAGGGGTGGGCCCGGCCGCGTGGCTGATTCCCCTGTTGAGGCTGAGGGGGGTGAGCTATCCGCGTGTCTGCGTAGTGTGGGTGAGATAGCGACGTGAGGTTAACGTCAAGCCCGCCATGTAGCCGATGGCGAGCTGAACGGAAACGGGTAAGCTTGGCACTCGATACGGCGGAGTGCCAAAATCGGAATGCGCCAAGGGAGGTGTTCGTCAGTATGTCGATGGGTGATCGCAAGCTGGACGTGTTGCGTGCCATCGTCGAGGACTACGTGTCGACCCAAGAACCGGTCGGCAGTAAGTCACTGGTGACGCGCCATAACTTGGGCGTATCGTCGGCGACGATCCGAAACGACATGGCGCTGTTGGAGGAGGAAGGCTACATCTGTCAGCCCCACACCAGCGCGGGCCGGGTTCCGACGAACAAGGGGTACCGACTATTCGTTGATCGGCTTTCGAAGATCAAGCCGTTGACGAGCGCGGAGCGTCGCGCCGTGCACAGGTTCTTGGACGAAGCAGTCGACCTCAATGATGTCGTGCACCGTACGGTGCGGCTGTTGGCGCAGCTGACTCGTCAAGTTGCGGTCGTGCAGTATCCGAGCCTGTCACGAAGCAGCGTGCGGCACCTCGAGCTCGTGCCGCTCGGCCCCGAGCGCCTCATGCTCGTCATGATCACCGACACGGGGCGGGTGGAGCAACGCATCGTCGAGCTCGAAGAGGCGCTGGCCGAGGACGAGGTCTTGACGCTGCGCGAAACCATCAACGATGGTCTTGTGGGCGTACGGCTGACCGAAACCGGGGCGGAGATCCATCGTCTCGTTGAGCAAATCGCTCCTCACTTGCGGCCAGTCATGGCGACGTTGTCGACGGTCCTTCTCGATACGCTGGTCGAACGTGGTGAGGAACGCATCGCACTAGCGGGGACGGCGAACCTGACGCGTCATGCCGTGGATTTTTCGGGTTCCTTGCGTCCCATCCTGGAAGCGCTCGAAGAAGAAGTCGTGCTTTTGCAGCTACTTGGCGAGATCGACACCAGCCCGACCTTGAACATCGTCATTGGTGAGGAGAATCAAGTGGCGGGGCTGGACGTGACGTCGGTCGTCAGTACCGGTTACGGTCCTAGCGGTTCTATCGTTGGCGGGTTGGGAGTTGTCGGTCC
>DXIM01000157.1 GCA_019112895.1 Candidatus Stackebrandtia faecavium | reverse complement strand
TCGGCGGGAGTCGTCGCCTCCGCGGCCGTCAACATCGCTTCGATCATGCGCGACAGGCTCACGTCGTTGCGGTTCATCATGCTCTCGGTGTACAGGATCATCTGCTCGCCCGCATCCAGGTGGGCGTCGTTTGACGCGAACGTGATCCCCGTCGTCGCGCCGATCGGCATCCCCAACGCCCCCGAACGGATATTGGCCGACCGGTCCGGCCGGAAGAAGATCGGCGCAGCCTGCCCGGACGCCGCCCACACGATGTCCGCCGAATCCAGATCGACGCGCGCGACGCACGCGCTCGCCGTGCGGCCCGGCTCGACAATGCAGGCCAAGTCGTTCAACGCTTGGAGCAGTTCGTGCGGCTGCTTACCGGCGACGGCATAGGCCGTGGCCGCGTAACGCAGGCGCAGCAAGGAAGCGGCCGAGGCGTCACCGTGGACCTCGCCGACGATGAGCATCGCCGCCGAATCCGACAACTGGACGGTGTCGTACCAGCTGCCGCACACGTGAGCGCCGGGACCGTTCGATATCCCGCTGACCAAGATGCCTTCGGCATTCGAAGTCGCCGGCAACGGCGCCAGCGCCGCCGCCACCGCGGAATCGGCGTCGAAACCGGTCGAGTCCGCCTGCGGCGCAGGCGCGGCCGCCCCGGAACCGCCCGCGGCCTCCTCGTCCTTAGCGAGCCGGCAGGCGCCGTAAACGGCGACAAGCGTGCCATCCGTGCCGAGGAAAGCCTGCGCGCTGAGCTCGTACGAATTCCCTTCGCACGCCCCGGCCCCGCGGATGGTGACGCTGCCGTGCGTGCCGTCGCGCAGCAGCGACTCGGCATGGTGAACGATTTTTTCGCGGTCGTCAGGGTGAATCAGCTCAGTCACCGTGTCGATCGGGGGCGCAGCCTGAGACGGGTCGGCGCCGGTGAGCCGAAACATCCCGGCCGACCAGCGCAGTTCGTTCGTCGCCGCGCTCCACCAAAACGCGCCCGTGTCGAAAGCGGATTCGGCGTAAAGCAGCGGCTCATGCAGCTGCTCCGCCTCCGTCACATACCGCCACGTCAACATGACCCGGTCCCATACCCGCGCCACATGTATGTCGACCTGATAGCTGTGACGGGTGCCCTCGGCGTCCGCGCTGATTCGGACATTGCTCTCGTCGTAAGGCTCGCCGCTGTTAAAAACGCTCGTCAACAGCGTGAGGAAACGTTGGCTACCCATGTGCGGAAGCAGCTTGAGCAAAGTGTTGCTGCTGGAACTGAGCTTTTCGGCCGTCGCGGCCTCCTGCGCCCCCGGGTTCGCGGCCTGCACGATGAAGTCCACGATCCTGCCGCTGTCGAACTGCGGGATCAGCAGAAGCGCGGGCCGACTCAGCGCCGTCATGAACAACGGCAGCAGGTTCGCGTCGGTGGGGGCCAAGCGGTTCGATCGGCTTGTCGACGAGGACTTCGTATGCGACAGACGGTCGCAGCGCTGGGCCGTCGTCGCCGCCAAAGTGAACAGGTGTTCGCGCGTTTCCTTATCCATCCGTGGCGGCGTCTTCCAGGTCAGCTCGACGGCACCGATGGTGCGTCCCTGGTGGATAAGCGGCATCGCGAACAACGCCTCGCCGGTGCGGTTCGGCCCGCTCGGGAACTGTTGCTGCACCGCTTCGGCATCGGGGAGATACAGCGGAGCACGGTCGCGCAACGCAGTGAACACGGGGACGTTGTCGATCGGCGGGACCCGCTCCCATTGGCTACGCGTCGTGGGGCTCAAGCCGGCATGCCCAGCCAGACGCAACGCGCCATCGGGTTCGATCAGCATCACCAACACGTGGTCGGGCTCCGCCCAACCGACAGTCTTGGCGGTCAACGCTTCAGCTATCTCGTTGTACGACTGGGCCGATTCGATATGGCTGGCGATCAACGGTAGTTCCGCGCGCAACGTGTTCAGGTTCGCGGGAAGCTCCACGGGCGTCGTCGTGTCGGTGCTATCGACCTCGCTGATGCTGGCCGGCGCCGCCTCGGCAACGGTCGGCGGTGACGAATTATGGCCGGACACAATCGCCGCAGCGAGGTCGGCGACCTTCACGTTGCTTTGCGAGGAACGTTCCACGATGCGTTCGAACGCGGCCTCCGGGCTGATGTCGAGACGCTCAGCCAGGACACCCTTGGCCTGCTCGATCACGGACCGGTTACGCATCGCGCGCCGCAACCCGTCGCGCTCGGCACGCAGCTGCGCCACAGTCTCAGACAATGCTTCGACCGAGTCGGCGGCCGGTTCGCTGCCGGAGCCACGCTTCATGGGGTTGGACATGCCGTACCGTCCTCGCATGTTGAGTTGGTGGTGAGCCGACCGTGCGCTGGTTTTTCGCAGTTGGCGTGATCAGTATCGTTCGTTGCTGTATGCGGTTGTATCAAGGGTGCAGCGTCACGCGTTCTCGCGATGTGAAACCCAATTAAGAGATGTTTTCGCAGGTAATGGCGCATTGTTTTCTACCGTGGGCATGTACGACGGTAGACAAATCGGCTGTGCGGCCTATCCTGGATTGCACGAGGGATCGAGCCGATCGAGTCTAAACCTGGCTCTTGGTTCTCCCGTTACGACGTTTGTCGTCAGGGTGCTCTAGCAACGGGCTTTCGACAACGAGACTCCAGCTGGTCGGGGTTTTGTCGAACCGCGTCCAGCGGAACGTTGGAGGTGGGCTATGTCTTCCTTTGCACCAATTAAACCGTCAATTTCCGTCAAGCATTCGCGCTCTCGTGACCTCGATGCCCGGCTCGCGCCGGACCTGGAACGGTTGTCGCGTCTTCCGCGCAAGGACCCGCAGGCGATGAGCCTGCGCAACTCGATTGTCGAAAAAGCCACACCGCTGGCCGATCGGCTCGCACGCCGTTTCGATCACCGCGGCGAACCACTCGATGACCTGACCCAGGTGGCGCGGCTGGGCCTGGTCAAAGCGGTCGACAACTATAAGCCGCAGCGCGCGTCCGGTTTCACGCGTTTCGCCATCCCGTCGATCATGGGCGAGCTGAAGCGCCACTTCCGGGATAAGGGCTGGATGGTGCGCGTGCCGCGGCATCTGCAGGAGACGCGGTTGGCGATCAACAAGTCGGCCACGGAACTGACGCAGCAGCTGGGACGTGAACCTACCGTCGACGACTATGCGCAACGGTTGTCGTTGTCGTCCACCCAGGTGCGCGCCGGTATGGACTGCACCAGCGCGTACGACGCGGTGTCGTTGGAGTCGCCGGCGCATCGCGACTCCTCCGATGAGCTCGGCGACACGATCGGTCACGACGATAAGGGCCTCGAATTGGCCGAAACACGCTTGGCCCTGCTTCCGCTGCTGAACAAGCTGCAACCGCGGGAACGTCAGATCCTGGCGATGCGGTACGGCCAGGACCTGACGCAGTCGCAGATCGCGGCGAAGGTCCACCTGTCGCAGATGCATGTGTCGCGTTTGCTGCGGCAAAGCCTGACAAAACTCCGTGCAGATTTGAATGCATAAAAAGTCGGACGCTTGGGTAACAGCTTCGGTACGAGATCCGAAAAACCGTCATCGACTTTATTCCTATTGGGGGTGAAGCCCGACGCGAGCTTTGGCGGTTTGTGCGTCGGGCACCGTGCGGGGGCATCACATCTGTGGTGCCCCCGCACGTACATCAGGAATCCGTCGCGGTGCGACTGCGGAGTCGTATCGCGTTGAACTGTGCGCCGAACAGGATCGCCAAGTTCGTCACCCACAACCAAATGAAGAAGACGATCACGCCCCCCAGCGCACCGTAGGTCTGGTTATAGGACCCGAAGTTGGCGACATACACGGCGAACCCCGCCGACGCGGTAACCCACAACGCGACCGCGAGCAGGCCGCCGGGCATCAGCCCCATGACGCCACCGACGTCGGTGTTCGGGCTCGCCCAATACAAGATCGTGATGATCAACGCCACGAGCAGCAGCAGGACCGGCCATTTAGCGATGCCCCACACCGTCACGGCCGTGCCGCCGAATCCGAGCCATTCGCCGACCCCTTCCGCCAGCTTGCCCGTGAACACCACGATCGTCGCGCTCATGATCAGCAGAATCCCGACCACGACCGTGATGACGAGCCGCAGCAGCAGTGCCTTCCACAGTGGCGGCTTGTTATTGGCTTCGTAGACGATGTTGAGCGCCCGCTGCAAGGCGGCGACATAAGCCGAAGCCGCCCAGATCGCACCCATCGCACCGGCGATCGCCACGAGCGACGCGGAACCCGAGGTCGCGAGCCCGCGCATCGCGTCGGAGATTACCTGGCCCGCGCCCTCCGGGGCGGTGCGCGTCAGGCCGTCGATGATCGGTGTGAGGGCGGCGACGTCGATGAAGGCGACACCCGACACCAGCACCAGGAGACCGGGGAACACCGACAGGACCGAGTAGTAGGTCAATGCCGCCGCCGTATCGGTCATGTTGTTAGCCGAGAACTGCTTGACGGTGGTGCGGACCGTGGCCACCGCCGAGCCCCACCACGGTTCGGTCCGGTTGCCGTTTTCGGTTGTGCCGGGCGAAGACGAGTCGGCGGTTTCAGATGACATCAGCTAGCTCCTTCGCACCTTGTGGATACCGCGGCAATACGCCTTTGCGGAAGCAGATGCGCCCGGCGCGTCGGCGCCGGGCGCATTGCTTGGGTCTTTAAACGATTGAGGGAAACGGAGGTGCCGCCGCGGTCACTTCCGTTGCCACGGGAGCTTTTTCCCGCCAGCCCACGGTAGCTTCTGACGCCACGATTTGGACGCTGTGGCGCGCCGTTTCGCGACCGCGGTTGCGGCGACGGTGCCGCCGACGGCGAGCAGACTCGCCCCGGTCAGGCCGATGGTGCGTAGGACGTTGCGGTTGCTCGAGGTGCCCGTGGCTTCGTCTTCGAAGGCAGTTTCGTCTGTCACTTCTTCGGGGGTGTTGTCAGTCATGTCTAAGTGCTCCTTTGCTTTCGCGACGCGCTTGACATTGGCGTGGCTGACGTCTGTTGGTGTTCGAGTTACCCACTGGGCGATTCGGATAAACATGGTGCGGGCGAGCTGGCGTGATATGCCCGTAGCTGCTGTTTACCGGCCACGACGGTCGAGCCGGTGATGGTGGAGTTGCCAGATCGTGTCGGCCAATGCCCAGGCGGCCAACAGAAACAGCGCGACGGCGATAACTGTCTGCGCGATGTACAGGGCCCAGAAACCGACGACCACACACACCGCGAACCCGAACCCGGCCAGGCTGGCCTTTGCTGGGCGCGATATCGGCAGCGCGTTCCATGGTTCCGAGCCTCGGTACCGGTAGTTTCGGCGCGCGTTTCGTTTCGGGCGAGTCTTCTGCGACATGGGATCCCCCTTTAGACACCACTACCCGCCGGTCGTGACTCATAAACTCGGTGGGGCTGGCGCGAGTACCGGCGGGCCGCGACGGGTAACGGTCCCGTGGAGGTTTGTGGAAGGTGTGAGCGTTATGGGCAACGAATTTGAAAACGATCAGGGCGATATTCGGCAGCTCGTGGGGCGCCTCAGTGACGGCGGCCGTGACCTCGACCGGACGCTGATGGCGTTGCGTGCGCGGCTGAACGCGCACGAGGTCGCGGCTCAGGTTCACGTGTATCCGGAGCTGATCCGGGCCCGCTCGGAGTTCACGTCGATGGTGCATAACCGTGAGATCGAGTTCCGCGACATCGACAGCCAGTTGCGCAGCGTCGAGCTCGCGAACGGCAGCGGTTTCGCCGACGAAGTGTCGCAGTTGACGGACGTGGTGGACCGTCAGTTCGCTTACGAGAACGAGATGATGTCGCTGCTGGCGCAGCAGGTGTCGTCGCAGCGGTTCGACGAGGTCGAGCGCCAGTTCGGTTCGCGTCGAGACGCGGAGCTGAAGTCGATGGAGTCCAGCGGCCAGGCCGGCATCGAGCCGACATCCTAACGGGACGCTTGGGTGATTGCTCGCCTCAGCGGAGACCGATGGTGACGATACGCTGAGACGATGTCGCCAGAACGTATATCCAGTGTGGGCTCGCGGGAGCGTCGGATCGCCGCTTTCGCCGACGAGATCCGGGCCGACGCGGCCAACGCGTGGCATCTCGACCCCGACGACACGACCGCGGCCGCGTACGCGCGCCTGCGGGAGTTGGCGGCGCAGGTGCACGCCTGCGTTGACGGCCGTTCACCCGCGCAGCTCGTCGATGTTTTCGTCGCCGACCCGGCGCCGCGGACACCACTGTTGGGCGTGGCATTGGTCTTCAACGACCAGCGTCACGGCGTGATGCTGCTGTCGAACGACGACGGCGTAGGCGTGAGCCACCGCATGGTTCCGGCGTCCTCGGATCACGAAACGACGGCACGTGAACTGGCGCGTGACGTGATCCCCGACGACGAGGTCGTCCCGTTGTCGCACGGAGTCTGCGACAGCATCTCTGCTGGCCTGGCGATGCCGCACACGTTTTTCATGGTCTACGCCGTCGACGTGACGCTCGTCGACGGCGACAGCCTCGACGGCACGCTCGTGAAAGCATCCGATATGGACGAGGCGCAGCTCGACCCGTTGACGCGTTTCCTGCTGGGCGGTGCCGCGCGCGACGTATTGGATTCGCCGTTCGCGTTGACGTCGACGATGCGAAGCCTCGTGGCGGAGATCCGGGACTGCGCGAGTGCGGTTCCGTCGCCGGACGCGAGGCTGGTCCACATTGCGGAAACGGCTCAGTTGCTCGTCGATGGGGCCGACAGCCAGCAGCCGCTGTCACCCGGCGATTTTGCCTATGTGGATGCCCGCACGCCTTCGGTTGGCGCCGAAGGGATCGTCCTGGACCATGAAGAACGGATGCTGCTGTGGCGCGCAAAAGGGCAATCCGAGTGGTCGATACCCGGTGGCCTGTGCGAGGTGGGGGAGTCTTCGGCCGCCACGGTGGTGCGTGAAGTCGAGGAGCACTTCGACATCGATGTCGAGATCGCGGGGCTGGCTGGCGTCTTCGACAACCGGTTGATGGGCGCGACCGGTCCCGATTACGACGTGTGTTTCACGTATGTGGGTCGGGTGCGTCGCGCGCCCACGTCTTCGTCCGAGGATGCCGACTACGAGACGCGATGGTGCCCGTTGTCGATGCTTGGCGATGTGACGCTCGTGCCCGGCCAGCAGGACAAGATCGGTGCGGCCTTGCAGGCCGTGTCGGGTTGATGGGCGTTGTGGCGCTCGTGTGCCGGGTGCGACGTATGTCTGGAATCTGACCGAATGGTGGTTATAGGCCACCCATTCGGGTGATGGACGATGTCGACCGATGATGGTTGCATTGCTGTTCAGCCGGACGACTTCCCCCGTGGTCGTCCGGTTTTTCGTTGGTGGCCAAGAGATGGCGCGAAGGACAGTTCTCAATGACCTGAAGGAAGTGTCCTAATGCGGCCATGTCCGTGGCGCGTCACGGAGACATGCTGGCACCGCACGACGATCGTCATCAATTAATATGGGCTATTTCGCCGGTCCGTGGCAGCATCGAACGCCCGAACCGTGGAAAGTAGGAACCGATGCCATCACTCGTGCTCGGACCAATGCTGCGTTATGTCGACGAAACCTCGGCGACCATCTGGGTCGAAACCGACAGCCCCTGCACGGTGACGTGCCTTGGGCATTCGACGGACACGTTCACCGTGCACGGGCGTCACTACGCGCTGGTCGAAATCGAGGGCCTCGAGCCCGGCACAGTGACGTCTTACACGGTCGAGCTCGACGCGGACCAGGTGTGGCCGCCGGACGAACCCGTCGGGCGCAGCGTCATACGCACCGTGTCGCAGGACGGCGGGCACCGTCTCATGTTCGGCTCGTGCCGCGTCAGCGCGCCCCACGATGACACGGCCGTCGACGAATACGGCATCGACACCCTCTACGCCTACGCGAAGCAACTGCTCGACCATCCGGACCAGCAGTGGCCCGACGCGCTCATCATGCTGGGCGACCAGGTCTATGCGGACCATCCCCCGGAGGAGATCCGCGAATACATCCGGTCCCGGCGCGACACCAGCGAACCACCCGGCGAAGAAATTGCCGACTTCGATGAATACGCGCGGCTATACCACCTGGCATGGAGCGAACCCACGATCCGCTGGCTGCTGTCCACGCTGCCGACGATGTCGATATTCGACGACCACGACTTGCGCGACGACTGGAACACCTCGCACGCCTGGCGGCAGACCATGGGACGTCTCGAATGGTGGCGCAGACGGGTCGTGGCCGGATTGTCGTCGTACTGGGTCTACCAGCACCTCGGGAACCTTTCGCCGAGCCAATGTGCCGAAGACAAACTGCTGACGCAGCTGCGCGAGCACGACGGCGACGGCGCGCACATCATTGACGAGTTCTCCGCCGACGCGGATGTCGACCCGAGCGCGCACCAGTGGAGCTACGCGCGCGATTTCGGTGACAGCCGCCTGATCGTCCTGGATTCGCGGTGCGCGCGGGTCTTGACGCCCGGGGCGCGACGGATGATCGACGACGTCGAATGGGATTGGTTCATGGACCAAGCCGCCGGGGACGTCGACCACCTCATCATCGGTTCCTCGGTGCCGGTACTGCTCCCGATGGGGCTGCATTACGTCGAGTCGTGGAACGAAGCCGTCGCCGACGGTGTGTGGGGCCGCCATGCGGCGCAGGCCGCCGAGAAAATCCGCCAGGCGATCGACCTCGAACATTGGGGCGCCTTCCGGGACAGCTTCAAGGACATGTCGCGGGTCGTGGCGGAACGCGCCAAGGGGCAACGGGGTCGTGCGCCGCAGACGATCTCTTTCCTGTCCGGCGACGTCCATTACTCGTATTTGGCGAAGGCGCGGATCAAGGGTGCAAAGTCGCACGTCTACCAGCTGGTGTGCTCGCCGATCCGTAACCCGCTCAGTGACCTGCTGCGCCTGGCGAACGTGGCCGCGTCGTTCATCGGCGCCGGCATGGTCGGTTACGGCCTGGCTCGTCTCGCCGGCGTGCACCGGACACCGTTTCCGTGGCGGGTCAGGCGCGGCCCGTGGTTCGACAATTCGATCGCGACCTTGGACCTCGACGGTCGCGAAGCGACCGTGTCGTGGCACTCGGTCAAGGGCGACTCGCCGGACACGGCTCGCCTGCGCACTGTTGGCGTCACGTCCTTGACCGGCGGGGACGTTTAGCCTTCGGCTGGCGTCCACCGGTATCGCGTGACGGTCGCGATCGGGACCATCCCGATACCGGTGAGCGCCGATGCGGCCTCGGTGGGGCAGTGGGCGTGCACGTATTGGTGCCCGCGGCCCAGCGCGACCGCGGCCCGGCGCGAGGCGATCGCGCGGTAGAGCCCAAGCCGCCGCCACCGTGGCAATGTGGCCGACGACGTCAGCGAAGCGAAATCGGTGCCGCCGTGGAACTGCACCGACCCGGCTGCCACGATGTCGTTTCCGATCTCGGCGACCACGACGGCCGTGGAATCGGTGAGGCCCGTCGAGTCGAACACCTCGGCACCGGCGATGTCGGCGCACATGTCGCGCACCCGCGCGACATCCGTTG
Organism: Candidatus Stackebrandtia faecavium; assembly: GCA_019112895.1. GTDB lineage: Bacteria > Actinomycetota > Actinomycetes > Mycobacteriales > Micromonosporaceae > Stackebrandtia > Stackebrandtia faecavium. The sequence continues at coordinate 22,391 of DXIM01000157.1, read as the reverse complement.
CGGTATCGACCTGCCGTAGCTGGACGCCCTCCAGCAGCCGCGGCGCGACGGCCATCACGATCGCCTCACCGGCCATCACGATTTCCTGGGCGAAGGGGTGCAATCCCGCGGCACGCAGCTGCTCGGCCAGCAGCGGGTGGTCGTCGTAGACGAGCCAGTCGAATGCCTGGTCCCGGTCCGCGAAGAATTCGCGTTGCTGGATTATCGCGGCCTCCAGCTCTTCGCGGTGCAGGTCCTTGAGCGCGTCGTGCTCGACCAGTCCGGTCCCGTGCGGCAAGGTTTTCCGTCGGAACCGATCGTGATGCGAAGTGGTTTCGTGGCGTGAGTCATCACACCAAATCCGGCCACGGAGCTGGTCATCAAAGGCGTCTTTGAGCATGATTGTGGCGGCGGCTTTCATCCGCTAAGCCAATCAGTTCGCCGCGACAGGACGCGCAACACCCCTCGACGTATCCCTTACTACGCAAGGACTCCATGCGTATTTTTATGTCTCGATCCACGCCCGCCCGACTCGTCGGGGCCCGCATCGGCGTGTTCGGTTGCTTCGCCACCGCGGGCTTCGTGGTCGGGGCTTGGGCCGGCGGCCTGCCGGCTCTCGACGAGCGGCTCGACCTGGGACCGGGCGGCCTGGGCACGTGCCTACTGCTGGCGGCTGTGGGCGGCCTCGTGGCGATGACGTTCGCCGGCACCCTCTGCGATCGGTACTCCTCGCGGGTTCTGCTCATGTTCGCGGGGCCCCTGGCATGCCTGGCGCTGCTCGGCCCGGGTTTGGCGCATTCGCGGCTGTGGCTGTACGCGCTGGCCGGCGTCTACGGCTTGGGCGTCGGGGTCATGGAGATCGCGATGAACGCGAATTCGGTCGAGGTGGAGACGCGTTACGGCAGACCGATCGTGTCGGCCTTCCACGGCTTGTGGAGCGCGGGAGGGGCCTTGGGCGGCGCCATCATGTCATTGGGACTGGGCGCGGCCATCGATGCGCGGTACCTGCTAGCAGGTACCGCGGTGGGTACGGCTTTGGTCTATGGGGCGTTCGTGTACCTGTTGCTTCCACCCCCGAGCAGCACCGCGAAGGACTCGAGCGGTCAGGACGTTTTCGACCGGAGTCGGCGCGTGTCGCCGGTTTTGATCATGGTGTTCGGACTGGTCGCATTCGCGAGCTTCATCAGTGAGGGCGCGGCCGTCGACTGGGCGGCGGTGCACGCGCGCCGCGTGCTCGACGTCGCCTTGGCGCACGCGCCGATCGCTTACGTCGTGTTCGGGGTCGCCATGACCGTGATCCGGTTCGCGGGCGACCCGATCAGGGCGAGGATCGGTCCGAGCCGGATGCTGTTGTTCTCGGGCTGCCTGGCTGCCGGCGGGTACGGCCTCATCGTCGGGGCCGGGTGGTACGGCAGCTTCGTCGTCGCGTGCATCGGCTGGGCCATTTCGGGTGTGGGCCTGGCGACCGTGGTGCCGGTCGTGTTCAGCACGGTCGGCGCGGCTGGGGAAAGCGTCGGCAAATCGCTGTCGCTCGTGACGGCTTTCGGAAGCACGGGGATCCTTGCGGGCCCGGCCGTGGTCGGTTTTCTCGCGGAAGCGACGAGCTTGTCGATCGCGCTCCTGGCCCCAGGTTTGTTGGCGGTGCTGATCGCGTTCGTCGGCCCGGCGGCGGTGCGGCGATTGTCCGAGCGCCACGACACGATGCGGGTTCCGGCGGAGGTGACGTGACCGCTTCCGGCTGAGTCACGCCACCCGTGGCGTGGTGCGGCCGCCCCTCTCGTGCCCGATGGGTCGGAACATAGTTGCTGTATTTTTGAAGGCCCGTAACCGTTATGAGACGCGCTTTTGGTGTCGCCGAGTCGGTATCTTGAACGCGAGAGGGCAGTCCCCACGCCCTGCTGGCAGTTAGGAATTGTGGAGTCGTGGCAAGTCTGTCGAGCCTGTTGGACAGCATCACCGACTGGGCAGTCGGTTTGATGGAGACGATGGGTGGGCCGGGCGCCGCGTTGGCGATCGCGATGGAAAACCTCTTCCCGCCGATCCCCAGCGAGGTGATTCTGCCGCTGGCGGGTTTGGCCGCGGGGCAAGGAAAACTGAATCTCTACGGGGCGATCGCCTGGACGACATTGGGTTCGTTGGTCGGGGCATTGGCCCTGTATTACATCGGGATGGCTCTCGGCCGCGATCGTGTGGTCGCGATCGCCGATAAGCTGCCACTGGTGAAAGTCTCCGACATCGAAAAAACGGAGGCGTGGTTCAACAAACACGGCGGACGGGCCGTATTTTTTGGGCGTTTTATTCCGATATTCCGGAGTTTCATTTCCATTCCCGCGGGCCTGGAACGGATGCACCTGGGCAAATTCTTGATGTATACGGCCCTGGGAAGCCTTATCTGGAATTCCATTTTTGTGATGGTCGGCTATTTGCTGGGCGATAACTACACGGTCGTCACCGACTGGGTCGAGACATATTCCGACGTGATCGTCGTACTTGTACTCATCGCCATGGCCATTTTCTTGGTAGTCCGGATCCGCTCGGCCATACGTGAACGCCGCGAGTCGAAAAAAAGCGGGGATGAACCGGAACAGTCCACGCCGAATCCGCACGTCGCGCAGTCTGATTCGCCGCCGCGGGAAATGCCGTTCACCGGTACGGGAGAGCCTCCGGCGCCCGTGCAGGAGTCCGAGAGCATCGGCGACGGCTACTACCGTTCCAGCAATTACCGGCTGTGACGCCCAGCGCCGCTGACTCGCGGATCGGCGTCAGCGGCGCATCCAGGCTGGTGGGCGGCGCCCGGGGATGAGGGCCAGGACGGCCAGGCCGATGACTCCCAAGGAGAGACCGGCCTGGGCCGCTACGGGTATGCCCTCGTCCTCTCCGGCCTCGTCGTCGGGGGTTTGGGACTTCCCGTCGCCGCTGTTGGGCGCGCTGGAGTCGCCTTCTCCGTTGTTGCCGTCGTTGCTGTTGCCGTTCTCACCGTCGGAGGGCGTGGGGTTGTAGGGCGGTGGCGAGCTGGTGCTTCCGCTGCCGTCGTCTACCAGATAGACGGAGGGACTGTCGGGAGCGGACACGGAATTGACCATTGTGGGGGCGGTGATGGTGGCGATAGCGATACCGGCAACGACAATCCGCGCCACGGTCGAGGCTCGCACGATTGCGTCCCGAAGCGACCGAGGCGCGTGCGACTTATTTGGCGCGCTCCCCCTCACGGCTACGATGTTAACTATCGACGATTGTCGTAGTCGAGCACTATCTGAAAATTCGAAGATCAATTACCCACTTCGACGACTTGTAGAACATGTGCAATACTGGCTTTTATGGAATTCCTCGTACTGGCTTTGCGGTATATACACCTCATTGGGTTCGCCATACTTCTCGGCGGTTGGCTCACCACATACCTTAGTGGACGCTTGAAAGTCAATCCCGCGATGCTGTGGGGATCGCTCATACAAGTCATCACCGGCGTCATATTGTCCGCGCCGTTGCCGCGCGACGTGCAGCCCGACCCCATGAAGCTCATCGTCAAAGCGCTCCTGGCGATCGCGATCGCGATCATGGTGTGGATACCGCACATCAAGAAACGCGAGTCCTCCTCGAAAGGTCATTTCCTCGCGATCGGCGGCCTCGTGCTGGTCACTGCAGGGGTGGCAGTGTTCTGGTGACCCGAAGCTTCGTCACACCCTCTCGGATCCGTCGGGACCGAGAGGGTTTTTCATGCGCAGCGCGGCCGGTGGTCCCGTGCTGGATATGGAAATACGGCCAGCGAGATCCTAGCCGCGTGCGTACCGTATTCGTGTCGGTGGCGGGGCAGTTGTTTCGGATGTCACCGGCATAACCGCCCCGATATCTACATCCATCACATCTTCGTAACATCGCACTACAACTTGGCTTCGGTGCTTCCACTAGCGGTTTCGTCAGACTAACGTCTCGCCACAGTAGTGTCACCGTAAAAGCCGCGGTGTCCATGTGGAAGGAGAAGGTCCTTGCGCAACATGCGTAGGAAGAGAATGGCCGCTGTCGGAATTATTGGTGGTCTCGCGCTGGTTGCCACGGCTTGTGGTGAAGCTCCAGAAGACAGCGAGGTTCAGGCTACCGACTTCAAGGCGTGCATGGTGACCGATGTGGGCGGCATCGAGGACGCCTCGTTCAACGCCTCGTCTTGGAAAGGCATGAACTCTGCCGCGGAGGAAGAGCCCGGCATTGAGGTCAGCTACAAGAAGTCCGAGAAAGACACGGACTACGAACCGAACATGAAGAACTCCGTCAAGGACGGTTGTGACCTCACCATCGGTGTCGGCGGCCTTATGGCGGAGGCGACGGCCGCGGTGGCGGAGGACAACCCGGATAAGCGTTTCGCGATCATCGACGCCGAACTCGACATCGACAACGTGGTGTCGATGGAGTTCAACGCCGCGGCCCCCTCGTTCATGGCTGGCTACCTCGCCGCTGACATGAGCAAGAGCGGCAAGGTCGGTACCTTCGGTGGCGAGAACATCGCGCCGGTGATGATCTTCATGGATGGCTTCGCCAAGGGCGTCGATTACTACAACGAAAAAGAGGACAAGGACGTCGAGGTGCTCGGCTGGAGCGGTAATCCGGACTCGGGCGCGTTCACTAAGGACTTCCAGTCGACGTCGAAGGGCACCGAACAGGCCAAGACCCTCATCAGTAAAGGGGCGGACATTCTCTTCCCTGTGGCTGGGCAGGCGGGTCTCGGTGCGCCGATGGAGACAGCGAAGGAAGACGACCAGTACTCGATCTGGGTGGACATCGACGGCTGTGAAAGTGCTGAGAAGTACTGCGATGAGTTCCTGACCACCTCGGAGAAGAACATTCCGGCTCAGGTGAAGAAGGTCATCTTGGACGCGTACGCCGACGGCGCCAAGAACGGCAGCAGCATCGGCCTGCTGGAGAACGACGGCGTCGGCCTGTCCGGCTTCCACGACGATGTCCCGAAGGACCTGCGGGAAGACCTGAAGAAGATCGAGCAGGGCCTCATCTCCGGCGAGATTCCTCTTGAGTCCGAATTCATCCCCAAGGCCGTGGACGACGCGAAATAGTCGATGGCTATCGCGAACGCGATGACCGTTGACGCTACCGTCGCGGCTATCTGAACAAAGATCGGTGGCCCGCTCCGAGCGGGCCACCGATTTCGGTGTCAAACGACCAGGGGCAAAGGAGCGCGACCCTGAAACTCGAACTGCGTGGCCTCACGAAGCGCTTCGGCGATTTGGTGGCCAACGATCACATAGACCTCACCGTGGAACCGGGCGAGATCCACGCCCTCCTCGGTGAGAACGGCGCCGGCAAATCGACGCTGATGAACCTGCTGTACGGGATGCTGCAGCCCGACGAGGGCGAGATCCTGATCAACGATGTGCCCCGGCACTTCCACTCGCCGGGTGACGCGATCAATGCTGGGCTCGGAATGGTGCACCAGCACTTCATGCTCGTGCCGGTCTTCAACGTGGCCGATAACGTCGTGCTGGGACGCGAAAGAGCCGGTGCGTTCGGGATCTTGAACCGAAGAAGAGCCCGTGAAGCCGTTCGCAAAGTCTCCCAGGAATACAGTCTCGAGGTCGACCCCGACGCGATTATTGAGGACCTCCCGGTCGGCATCCAGCAGCGGGTCGAGATCATCAAGGCATTGCTGTCCGAATGCGAGCTTTTGATCCTGGATGAACCGACGGCGGTGTTGACGCCCCAGGAGATCGACGAGCTGTTGCAGATCATGCGCGGCCTCAAAGCCGACGGCAAGTCGATCGTCTTCATCAGCCATAAGCTCAAGGAAGTCAAGGCGATCGCCGACCGCATCACGGTCATTCGTCGGGGCAAGGTCGTCGGCGAGGCGCTGCCTAGCGCCAGCGAGACCGAGCTCGCGTCCCTCATGGTCGGCCGCAACGTGAGCCTCGAAGTGGAGAAGTCTCCGGCCGTTCCGGCTGAACCGATGCTGCAGGTGGACAACCTCACCGTCGTGGACGACCGCGGTACGCATGCCGTCGATGGTCTTAATCTGCAGGTCAACGCCGGCGAGATCGTTGGCGTGGCGGGCGTCCAGGGCAACGGCCAGACCGAGCTATCCGAGGCGATCATGTCGCTCATGCCGGCGGTGGGCGGATCGATCACGCTCGATGGTCGCGATATCAGTCACACCTCGACTCGGCGCATCATCGAAAGCGGCGTGGGTTACATCCCCGAAGACCGCAGTGTCCAGGGCCTGGTCAAGGAGTTCTCCATTGCGGAGAACTTGATCTTGAACCGTTACGACAAGGCGCCGTACTCGAGCGCCGGGACCCTTCAGTTGGCGACGATCAAGCAAAAAGCGAAGGAACACATCGAAGCCTTCGACGTGCGGACACAATCGGAACAGACACCGGTTTCCGCGCTGTCCGGCGGTAACCAGCAAAAAGTTATCGTCGCGCGCGAGTTCTCGCGCCCGCTGAGGCTCCTGATCGCCGCGCAACCGACACGTGGTGTCGATGTGGGAGCAATGGGCTCGATCCATTCCCGTATCGTCGCCGAACGCGATACCGGCGCCGGCGTACTGCTGATCTCCTCCGAACTGGATGAGATCCTCGCGCTGTCGGACCGGGTCCTAGTCATCCACGATGGAAAGATCGTTGCGGATGTACCCCCCACAACCCCCCGCGACGAAATCGGTCGGCTGATGGCCGGCGCCGTCGGACCAGAAGGCGACAGCATGCAAGAGGTGGAAGATGCCTGAGGAACAGAACGACAGTTCCGTGGCTGAACAACAAGACAACGGCACCCCGCCCGTCGAGAGTAATGAACCCGACGACGCGCGAGCCGAAACCGAACCGAACATCGTCACTCGCTTCGGGCGTTACCTGACCACTGCCAACTCGGTCATGGTCACGCTGTACGCGTTCATCCTGTCCTTGGTGATCGGCGCGATTCTCCTGCTCGTGTTCGACGACAAGGTGCAGACCGCCGCCGGTTATTTCTTCGCCCGGCCCACGGACCTATTGCTCGCCGCCTGGCTGGCTATTTCGGGCGCCTACGGCGGCCTCTTCGAAGGCGCCGTGGTGAACATCGAGGACTTGCTTGCGTTTTTGAATGGCGCGGGGTCGATGTCCGATGTGCTGTACCCGATCTCGGAGACCTTGACCTACGCCGCACCGCTCATCATGGCTGGTCTCGCAGTCGGTTTGGCTTTCCGTGCGGGCCTGTTCAACATCGGTGCTGAGGGCCAGGTCCTCATGGGTGTTGTCGGCGCGACCGTTGTCGGCTTCTCCTTCACCTTGCCGGCAATCATCCACATCCCGCTCGTACTGCTGGCCGGTGCGCTGGCGGGAGGCGCGTTCGGGGCGATACCCGGCATTTTGAAGGCGCGCACAGGCGTACACGAGGTCATTACCTCGATCATGCTCAACTATGTGGCGCTGCACTTTTTGGGTTGGGTCGTCGGCCTGAAGTGGGCGGCGCACGAGGAGACGCCGAACCAGAGCAAGGCCGTCGCGGAATCGGCACGCCTGCCGCTCATCATGGGCGGCGAGCTGCGAAGCAGCCTCAGCATCCTGTTGGCCATCGCCGCCGGCGTCGTCGTGTGGTGGTTGCTGTCGCGCTCGACGCTCGGCTTCCAGATGCGCGCGGTCGGCTTCAATCAGGAGGCCGCTCGCACCGCCGGCATGTCCGTACCGAAGGCGTACGTCGTCACGTTGGCTTCGGGTGGTGCGCTCGCCGGTATCGGTGGCGCCTTCGCGGTCTCCGGGATGGGGCTTCCTTTTGCGATGTCGCACTCGACCGGTAGCGAGATCGGCTTCGACGGCATCACGGTGGCCTTGCTGGGCCGCGCCAAGCCCGGAGGAATCGTGGCGGCAGGGCTCCTGTTCGGGGCGATGCGCGCCGGAACCAGCGTGATGCAGCCCGAGGTTCCCATCGACATGGTGGTCGTCCTTCAGGCTGTCATCGTGATCTTCATCGCCGCCCCCGCACTGGTCAAGTCGCTACTCAGATTGCGCATGCCTGAAGGCGGACTGACCACAACGACGGCGAAAGGCTGGTAGCCGTGAGCACAATTGCAGTTTCCGAAACAGCGGAATCCACCGCCGTTCACGGCTTCTGGACCCGTTCCGTCAAGGCGGGGCTCGCGCTGATGATCCTCGGGGTTCTGGTCGCCGGCGTACTCGGCATCCTCACGCTCGACTGGGGTGACGTGACGACGGTCCGTCTCAATCTCACGACCAAATCGGTGTTCGAGATCCCGGCGATGCTCGCAGTCACGCTGCTTGGCCTAGTGTGTGCGGCGACCGGTGCGATGCTGTTTGCTGGCCTCGGGCAGCACCGATTCGGCTGGGTCGTCAGCGGCGGTCTTGTCGCACTGGTGTTGGGCCTGATTTTTTGGGTCTTCGCGATCGGTCATAGCGCGATCCCGGCCGAGTCGATGGTGGCCATCGCCGTGTTCTCCGCGCTGCCGCTCATCTACGGCTCCCTCGCAGGTGTCCTGTGTGAGCGTTCCGGCGTCATCAACGTGGCGATCGAGGGCCAGCTGCTAGCCGGCGCATTCGCCGGTGCGCTGTTCGGCAGCATCACCGGCAACATCTGGTTCGGCATCGCCAGCGCGGCGATCGCCGGGTGTCTGGTCACGATCCTGCTCGCCTTCCTGGCGCTACGGTACGCCGTGGACCAGGTGGTGCTCGGTGTCGTGCTCAACATCCTGGTGCTCGGGCTCACCGGTGTCATCTTCGACAAGTTGATGGCCGAAAACACGGAACTGAACCAGCCGCCGAGCGCTCCCAGCATCGTGATCCCGATCTTGTCGGACATCCCGGTCATCGGGCCGGCGCTGTTCGGCCAAAACCTGTTCGTCTACCTGGCGTTCGCGCTGGTGGCGGTCGTGTTCTACCTGCTGTTTAACACGAAGTGGGGCTTGCGCACGCGTTCCGTCGGAGAGCATCCGGCAGCGGCCGACACGGTGGGCATCAACGTCAACGGTCTTCGGTTCATGAACGTCGCGATCGCCGGCCTCATCTCGGGCACCGGTGGGGCGGTATTCACGATCGGGCAAGGCAGCTTGTTTGTGAAGAACATGACCGTCGGCCTCGGCTTCGTCGCGCTCGCGATGCTGATCGTGGGCCGTTGGAACCCGCTCGGCGCGCTCGCGGGTGCGCTGCTGTTCGGTTTCTCGGACTCCGTGCAGCGTTACCTGTCGCAGACGTCGGGGGGCTTCGCGATCCCGTCGGACTTCCTCGCGATGCTGCCGTACCTCGTGACCATAATCGCTGTGGCCGGGCTCATGGGCAAGGTACGCGCGCCCGCAGCTGACGGTAAGCCGTACATAAAATAGCGTGACCGTCGATGGCTGTTGTGGCGCGATATCGTGCCACAACAGCCACCGTCTTGGTGGAACAGCCACCAGCTACGGCGTCGAGCGAGAGGCTTTGAAGATGGACAACCAGGTGGACGACGAAGTCTGGAAGCGGCTGCGTGTGGCGGCGATCGAAGCGATGCAGCGCGCCTACGTCCCGTATTCGCGGTACCCGGTGGGGGCTGCCGCGCTCGTCGACGACGGTCGGATCGTTGTGGGTTGCAACGTCGAAAACGCCTCCTACGGGCTCACTTTGTGCGCCGAGTGCGGTCTCGTGTCGCAGCTCATCGACACCGGCGGCGGACGCCTTCTCGCGATGGCGTGTGTCGGGCCGGACAGCGAACTGACCTCACCGTGCGGGCGTTGCCGCCAATTGTTGTTCGAACACGGCGGCCCCGAATGCCTGATCGACGCACCGGACGGACCGAAACCGTTGGACGTGTTCCTGCCCGGGGCATTCGGCCCGCAACATCTCGAAGAGGCCGCGAACTCGACTGTCGCTTCGCGTTCCCGCGCTGCTTAATTTTCGTATCCCGTCCTCCCCGCGGCTATTTAGCCGTTCTCCCGGCCCAACAAAGATTGTGGTCGAGTAAGGAGCACCGTTGTTCAGTGCTGTCGACGTCATCCGGACCAAACGTGACGGTCGCGAGCTGTCGAGCGCGCAGATCGATTGGGTCATCGACGCTTACACCAAAGGCGTCGTGGCCGACGAGCAGATGTCGGCCCTGGCGATGGCGATCGTGTTGAACGGTGCCAACGACCGGGAGATCTCCGACTGGACGGCCGCGATGATCGCCTCCGGGGAACGCCTGGACCTGTCCGGGGTCGGCAAGCCGACCGTCGATAAGCACTCGACCGGCGGGGTCGGGGACAAGATCACGTTGCCGTTGGCGCCGCTCGTGGCGTCGTTCGGTGTTGCAGTACCCCAGCTTTCGGGGCGCGGACTCGGGCACACCGGGGGGACACTCGACAAACTCGAAACGATCCCGGGCTTCGGGGTTTCGTTCACGAACGCACAATTCGTTGCCGGGCTGAAGAACCCGGGTGCGGTGATCTGCGCGGCCGGGCAGGAATTGGCGCCGGCCGACCGCAAACTCTATGCGTTGCGCGATGTGACCGGCACTGTCGAGTCGATCCCGTTGATTGCCTCGTCGATCATGTCGAAGAAGATCGCGGAGGGCACCGACGCCCTGGTCCTCGACGTCAAGGTCGGGTCCGGCGCTTTCATGAAGTCGGCCGAGCAGGCCCGGGAATTGGCGAGCACGATGGTGAAGCTGGGCGCCGCGCACGGCGTCCGTTGCTCGGCCCTGCTGACGAATATGGACACACCTCTCGGCCTGATGGTGGGCAATGCCATCGAGGTCGCCGAATCGCTCGATGTCTTGGCGGGCGGGGGCCCGGCCGACGTCGTGGAGCTGACGGTCGCGCTCGCTAAGGAGATGTTGACGCTGGCCGGGCAACCGGACGCGGACCCGGCTGCGGCGCTCGCGGACGGACGCGCGATGGACACGTGGCGCAAGATGGTCACCGCTCAAGGGGGCGCCCCGGACGCGCCGCTGCCGACGGCTGCGGAGTCCGAAGAGGTCCGCGCGGATGCTGACGGGGTTGTCGGCACGCTGGATGCTTACGCTATTGGCCTGGCGGCGTGGCGACTGGGCGCCGGGCGCGCCCGGCAGTCCGACCCGGTTTCGGCAGGTGCGGGCGTCGAGCTCTTGTGCCAGGAAGGCGACCACGTGCGTGAAGGCGCGCCGATCATGCGTCTGCATGCCGATGATCCGCAGCGTTTCGCGGCCGCCAAGGAGGCGCTCGATGGCGGTATCGAGATCTCGTCGCAGTCGAAACCACGCGAGCTCATTCTCGACACGATTTCGTGATCAAGTTTGCACTGACGGTAAATACCGGCGCAGTCGCGTCTGTTTTGGAATGATAACAGTCTGTGCATTGTCGTCAAAGCGGACGAATCCCTTTGTGTGTAACGGAAACTCCAGTCCGCGTGGCAGATTAAGCACGTTGAGTCGGGTGACATATCGCGTGCGTCACGCTATGGTTTTGGGGTGCCCGGTTGGATGATTTCGTCGACCCCTTGGATTCCACAAAAGAATGGTTCGTAACTGGACCTTACGTGTGATCTACGTTACGTTCAACTGGCGAGCAGGATGTGTACAGTTCCGCGACGCCACGCGCGACGATCGTGAGGCCCCCAGTTGACGTCTTTGTTGTTTGACCCCCGGCATATCCGCACTCGCACCTGCGAAGACCTCGCCCGGCTCGGTATCAATCTGCGCACCGATTATCTCCCGCTCATCTTTTCACCGGGCGAAGACATAGCTTTGCGACCTCACACCGACATCGAAGCGCGCGCCGCGATTTTGAACATCGTCCAGGCGCGCGTTTTTGATATGCCCGCCTACATGGCGATGCGTTGGCTATTGGATGCGCGGGTACTGGAAGACCTCGTCGCCGACGAATGGCAATTCATCGCCACCGGCAAGGGCGACCGGCAGGCGTATTCCGAACAACTGGAATCGCTGTACAGCCTCGCGTGGCTGTTGGGTCTGGTGCCCCAACTAGATCCGTCGCAGTACTGCTCCGACTCGCTGCCGAGCCTCATGCCGGACCTGCGTACCAGCGAGCCGTTCACCGTGTGGAAAGCGCGGGCCCTGACGGCCCCGCGTGACACTGTCGAAGTCGCCGAGATGCTCGACCTTTATTGCTGTCTGGATTGGATGTACGCCGACGCGACTCGGCGCGGCGTGCCCATGCCCGGGTCCTTGGATCCGTCGTTGATCTGGCACCGTCGCTGGAGCCTGGAATGGGCCCTGAAAACTAATGGCCACAACGGTTCCACGGCCCAAGCCTGGGACCGCGTGCAGCTGTGACCGTATGAACTCAGGCTTCCGCGTACCCTATTGCGATGAGCTTGACAACCGAAGCGATCCGGCAGGCGCCGAAGGCCCTTTTGCACGACCACCTCGACGGCGGCCTTCGTCCGGCCACGATCATCGAACTTGCTGACCGAAATGGTCACGAACTACCCTCCACTGACGTCTCCGGGTTGAGTAAATGGTTCGTCGACGCCGCGAACTCCGGCTCCCTGGAGCGCTATCTCGAAACCTTCTCCCACACGGTCGCAGTCATGCAGGACGTCGAGGCGATCCGGCGTGTGGCCCACGAATGCGCGGTCGACCTCGCCGATGACGGTGTCGTCTACGCCGAGGTGAGGTTCGCGCCCGAGCTGCACACGGCCGAAGGCTTGGCGCTGGAGGACGTCGTCGAGGCGGTGCTGGCCGGCTTCGAGGATGGCGCCGCCGCCGCGCGCAGCGAAGGCCGCCCGATCAGAATCGGTGCACTGCTCACGGCGATGCGGCATGCCGCCCGCTCGATGGAGATCGCCGAGCTGGCGGTCAGGTACCGCCAGCAGGGTGTCGTCGGCTTCGATATCGCCGGAGCCGAAGCCGGTTTTCCTCCGACCCGTCACCTGGACGCATTCGAATACTTGCAGCGCGAAAACAGCCGGTTCACGATCCACGCCGGTGAAGCATTCGGGCTGCCGTCGATATGGCAGGCCCTGCAATGGTGTGGTGCCCACCGCCTGGGCCACGGTGTCCGCATTGTCGACGACATATCGACCACGCCGGACGGGCACACCGAGCTGGGGCTGCTGGCCAATTACGTGCGTGACACCCGTGTACCGCTGGAGTTGTGTCCTTCGTCGAACCTGCAGACCGGCGCGGCCCCGTCGATAGCCGAGCACCCGATCGGGCTGTTGGCGAAGCTGAAGTTCCGCGTCACGGTCAACACCGATAATCGCTTGATGAGCGGCACCTCCTTGTCCCGGGAGATGGCGCTGCTGTCCGAGGCTTTCGGATTCGACTGGAAAGACCTTCAGTGGTTCACGGTCAACGCGTTGAAGAGTTCGTTCATACATTTCGATGAGCGCTTGGCAATCATCAATGACATCGTCAAACCGACCTACGCGAAACTGATGGACGCATAGGACTTCTTCCCGAAAAAGGTGGGCGCCACGACTCGTGGCGCCCACCTTTTTCGATGTGGTCCGATTAGTTCTCGTGACGGTCGAGTTGGGAACGCAGCGGCAATGAGCGGGCCGTGGTACCCATGCGCTCGGCCCGCGACGGGGCGTTGAGGTTGTTGTCGGGGGCGTCTTGGTACGAATTCGGTTCCCAAAACGCCGATGTCTGCGGCGTAGGGGACTGGTCCGCACCGTCCGGGGAGGTCGATACGAGGTTACGGACTCGTGCGTCGTAGCGCAGGGCCTCGTTTTCGAGGGCCGCGATGGTTTCCTCGTCGCTGGTCTCCTGCTCGCCCAGGACACCGAAGATGAGGCCGATAATGGCCACTGTAGCCAGAATCAGGATCGGGATCAGCAGCAGCAGCGGTTCGTAGCCGTCGACCGAGTTCCTGCCCTGGTTGTGGATCTCCACCGAGATTCCGGCCATGCCCGTGTAGTGCATGCCGCACACGGCGATCGACATGATGACCGAGGCCATGATGAAGGAACCGCGGCCGCGGACCCAGGTCGTGAAGTACAGCGCCGCCGTGGCGGCCACCAGTGCGATCGCGATCGAAACCGCGACCCAGACGGGGTCGTAGTGCAGGGTTCCCGACAGGTTCACGGCCGCCATTCCGGTGTAATGCATGGACACCACGCCGAGTCCGGTCAGGATTCCGCCGCCGAAGATCTTCTTCAGTGTGGAGTTGCCCATGCCGACCACGAACAGTCCGAGGCCAACCGAGACGATGGAGATGACGAGGCTGGCGATCGTGATCGCGAGGTCATAGCGCACCGGGCCGTCCTTAACGGTGAAGCCGATCATGGCGATGAAGTGCATCATCCAGATCCCGGTGCCGCCGATCGCCAGCGAGGCGAAGACAAGCCATTTGACTCTGCCGGCGCCTTGCGGGGTGTTGCGGGCGTTGACCATACAGGTCAAGCCCAGAAATGATCCGGCCAAGGCGAAGCCCAGGCCCATGATGGGGTTGATCCAGCCGTAGGCGAGATGATCATGCGTCACGTTAAGCCCCCAAGGCTCACAGGTGTCATACCGCTGTGTGGGCAGCGGCGTATTGAACAAAGTTTGTATTTAACTGTGCCGCTCTACGGCCGGGCGGAGTCGCACAGAATGTGTGGCAAAAACCTGAGGGTTCGTGTGCGAAGTGCATGTTTCACGCTCTCGGCGTTTCGCGGCGGGGTGGCAGCGCGGTTTTCCCATGCTATGTAGTTGGACATTGCGGTCAAACCAGTGTGCGGCAACATTACTCTACGCAAAAACGGCCTGGGGCCCAAGGCCCGCATAGATGGGTGGCGATACCAAGTGGCGCCCGGCTTCGATACGATGTCTCGAAGCGTCGCGCGTGTACGGTCGCCGTTGCCCTCAGCGGCGGTCGCGTGTGCGAGGTCGCACAATGATGGGCGCCCGTTTCTGACAGCCGATCACCGAATGAGTGCACGCAGTGAGCGCTTGTCGGTTTCGGCGAAAGGTCGGTACGGTATCGGTCAATTGGATGCAAACCGAGTCGGAATATCCGATTGGAATCACAATTGAGTGGTTGAGAATATCGATATGTCCGAATTGCCTGCAGTTTGTGGTTCGCGTGTAGCCCTGCCCTTCCATTGAACGTCCTCACATGGTGGAATCGCGTGGGAAAGAGCGTGAGCCGGCAGAAGCAGTGTTCGTACGGCCGTGAACATCCATCCCGCAACTCTTAAGCCCCCAGGAGGGTCTGCAACGGTGAGCAAGCGCAGCACGACGGAGGCGGAAGCCAAATCACCGCGGAACCGTTTTGGTCTGCCCCGATTGGCCGATATTCGGATTCGTTCCAAGCTCGGGCTGATCTTGATCGTGCCGGTCGTAGCGTTGGTAGGCATCGCTGGTATTCGACTGTACGACTCCAGCCTGATCGCGTTGGAAGCCGACGACACGGCGACCATGGCCGAGTTCGCCAGCGAGACGTCGAACCTGGTTCACGCCCTTCAAGCGGAGCGCGTCGAGTCCGTCATCCAAAGCTATAAAGGGACCCTCAGTCTTCCCGAAGAGGAGGAGACGGTGAAGGGGTACGAGGCCGCGGTCGAAGAGTCGGACACGGCCAAGGCCAAGTTCGAAGAGGCCAGCGCCGACCTTCCGGACATGTCCCCGCACTTCGATGCGTTGATGGGGCAAATCGAGAAGTCACTGGGTGCGGAACTGGAGAACACGCGTTCCCTGACGATCGCAGATAAGGGCCCCAGTGGTAGCACCGCCGTGTACAACGGCGCGATCAACGAACTGACTCGAGTCTTCCAACACGTCGTGGACGCCACCTCTGGCACGGACCTGTCGAGCGACTTCCGCGCCGCCGGTTTGATGACGACGATCGATGAACACTCCGAACGCATGCGCGTCTACGCCATGTCGGAGCGCGAAGACACGGCGTTCAAGATCGAGACCTTTAAAGACTTCATGAGCCAGAAAGCGGGCCGTTCCGCCGCTTTGGACGAGCTCAAACAGGTGCAGGCCTACAGCACCGGCCAATCGCCGCTGTATGCCGCGCGCGAGCTCAGCGACCCGAGCTCGGCAGCGACACAGTTCGAAGAGGCTGTGCCGCAGTCGATGAAGACCGAAGACCTCGAATTCAAGCACGCGAAGCTGATCGACGCCTACGACGAGCGCCATAAAGCGGCAAGCGGCGCCATCGCCAAAGTCGAAAGCCAAGCGATCGACGGGGCAATCGACAACCGCGACAGTCAGATGCAGCAGGTGCTCATCGAGATCGCGATCGTGCTGATCACGTTGGTCGTCGCGGTCGTGCTCGCATTGATCATCGCCCGCTCGATGGCGCACAGCCTGAGGCTGCTGCGCGAAGGAGCGCTCGAGGTGGCTCACGTCGACCTGCCGCGAGCCGTCGCCGAAATGCGCGACGCCGACGATGTTGGTCAACGCTCGCCGAGCGAACTGTTGCGTGACCTCACCAACCCGCTGCAACTCGACAGTCGCGACGAGATCGGTACCGTGGCCGGCGCCTTCAACACCGTCCACACCGAAGCGGTGCGTATTGCGGCCGAGCAGGCTGCGTTGCGGTCCTCGGTCTCGCAGATGTTCGTCAACTTGGCGCGGCGGTCGCAGAACCTGGTTGACCGCCTCATCGGTCACCTAGACCGCCTGGAACGCGGTGAAGAAGACCCGGACCGCTTGGCGGAACTGTTCCAGCTCGACCACTTGGCGACCCGAATGCGGCGCAACGACGAAAACCTTTTGGTTTTGGCCGGTGCCGACTCCGCCCGTGTCGAGCGCAACCCTGCCCCGATCGGCGACGTGATTCGTGCAGCCCAGTCGGAGGTCGAGCAGTACACCCGGATCGAATTCGGCCGCATCAACGCCGAATCCGAGGTCGAGGCTGGCGCCATCAACGACATCGTGCACCTCGTGGCCGAGCTGCTCGATAACGCTACGGCGTTCTCGCCGCCGGATTCAGCGGTCTTGGCGGAAGCACGCCAAGACGGTGACGAAGTCACCGTCACCATTACCGACGAAGGCATCGGGATCTCCCCGGACCAGCTCGCCGAGCTGAACACCCAGCTGACGCAGCCCAGCGATGTCGACATCTCGGCGTCGCGGATGATGGGTCTGGTCGTGGTCGCGCGCCTGGCACAGCGCCACGAGCTCGACGTCAAGTTGAAGGAGGGGCAGGGCGGTCGCGGCACGGTCGCGGTCGTGACATTGCCCGCCACGGTCCTGACCAATGCGCACGTGGACAATGCCGAGGACGCTGAGCTCGACCCGGCCGGCCCGAGCGGGTTCGACAGTTACCAGCCGTTGGCCCCGATGCCGCAGAGCAGCAGCAGCGGCGGCCAGGACGGCATGTTCGGTGGCCCGTCCGGTGGGTTCGACGCGTTCTCCTCCGGATCCAACGGCAACGGCCAGGGCGCCGAGGTGTCGTTCCAGTCGAACGATCCGGGCGCGAAGGATCGGCCGATGGAGGTCACCGGCGAGATCGTCGCAGAGTCGACAAGCGACACTGGCGAGATCGCGTTGCCGATGATCCGTTTGGACGCCGCGCCATTGCCGGGCAAGGCACCGCAGGCACCGGCGAGCAAGGACGGTTCTGCACCGCCGTCGTGGCCGGCGTCGGCCAGCGGCACCCCCACATCCGAACCGGTGGCTGCTACCCGCCGGGGCGTCGCGGATGAGACGATGGAGCTTCCGATCTTCCGCGAGGTGGAATCGGCATGGTTCAAGTCGTCGACTCCCACGCCTCGCCCTGCGCCGGACAATGAGTCCGTTGCGCAGGAGGAATACTCTGCCAACATGGCATCTGGCAGTCGACAGTTCGGTGACGACATGAACAGCAGTGGCGCAAACGACGATCCCCTGCCGACACGCAAGCCGTCGGGCGACCAGGGCGACTTCAAGGTGCCCGAACCGTCGCAGGAGGCCGACGGCGATGTAACCGGTTCATCGCTCAGTGAGAACCCCGACGGTAGTTTCGATGAGCCTATGTCGACATGGCAAACTTCAGCTGACCGTGGTTGGCAAGTGGCTGCTGATCTGGCGGAAAAAACTAACGAGGAATCCACCGGGGCCGGGCTGCCCAAGCGTCGGCCAATGGAACGCCTCGTCCCCGGTTCGGTGGAGTCGGCGGAACCGGAATCGTCGACGCAATCGCCTCGACGTGACCCGGAAGGTGTTCGCGGTCTGTTGTCTGCGTACCACCGAGGCGTGCAACGAGGGCGAGGCAGTGATTCGCGATGATGACTGAACGATTCGATAAGGCAGGCAAGGAGCGTAATAGATGACGACCCAGAACGGCGTGCAGGATCTTGGCTGGTTGCTGGCCGGGTTCGCTGATCGGGTTCCCGGTGTCGCTCACGCGGTAGCGGTGTCTGCCGATGGGCTCTTGATGGCGGCGTCCCGCAACTTGCCGCGCGACCGGGCCGACCAGCTGGCAGCAGTGGCTTCCGGAATGGTGAGCCTGACGCAAGGCGCCTCGCGCTGCTTCGAAGGCGGAGCGGTGCTTCAAACCGTCGTGGAGATGGACAACGGCTTTTTGTTCCTGATGTCGATCAGCGACGGCTCTTCCTTTGCAGTCCTGGCTTCGCGCAGTTGTGACGTGGGGCAGGTCGGTTACGAAATGGCCCTACTGGTGGACCGGGTCGGCCAGGCGCTGACGCCGGAAGCTAGGAGTGCGCCGAAAACCTGAGGCGCGATGCACACCGAATGAAGGAGTGCACTTACGCCTCGCACACGATAGAGTGCAGTCTGGCTCGTGTAGCCGGAAAGAAGTACCTAGGATTGCAAAGCATGTGGCTATTAACGCCAGAGAACTGCCGGCCCCCAGGCGGCAGTGTTGGGAGTAGCAATGGTTATCGATCGTGATAATTCTGTCAGTGCGGGCGCACTGGTGCGTCCGTATGCGGTTACACGCGGTCGTACCCGACCTCGGCTTGAGATCGCCATGGAGGCACTGGTAGAAACGACTGCGCGCGGCCGCACCGGCGGAATGTTGGCGGGTCAAGAACAACAAACAATCGCCGGCATGTGCGTCGGCCTGCAGTCCATGGCGGAGATCGCCGCGCGAATGCAAATGCCCCTCGGCGTTGCCCGCGTATTGGTGGCCGACATGGCCGCCGACGGACTGCTGGCGGTTCATGAACCGGCCGGAATGTCCGACAGCGGCGACGACGCGGTCGGCACCGAATTGCTCGAAAGAGTACTCAGCGGACTTCGGAGGCTGTAAACGTGGCTGACCGCCAAACGAACGGTCGGGTAACTTCGGCGAAGATCGTGATCGCCGGTGGTTTCGGCGTAGGTAAAACCACCCTGGTGGGATCGGTCTCGGAAATCACCCCCCTGACGACAGAGGCGATCATGACCTCGGCGTCGGAAAAGGTCGACGACAACCAGATGGTGGAGCAGAAGACCTCCACCACGGTTGCGATGGACTTTGGCCGTATCACCATTGACAACGATCTAATCCTGTACCTTTTCGGAACCCCGGGCCAGACCCGTTTTTGGTTCATGTGGGACGAACTCGTCCGCGGCGCCATCGGCGCTGTGGTCATTGTCGACACTCGTCGACTGGCTGACAGCTTCGCGGCAATCGACTTCTTCGAGCATCGCCGCTTGCCGTACCTGGTGGCGGTCAACCAGTTCGATGGCAAGCTGCACCACGACGTCGAAGACATCCGCGAGGCGCTGGCGGTTGCCCCGCAGACGCCGATCGTGCCGTGCGACGCGCGTCAGCGCGAGTCCACGAAAGGCGTATTGATCAACCTCGTCGAATACGTGCTGTCGATGCACCGTTCCCGTACTGGCGCTGGGGCGTCATAGGAACAAGCCCACGGTCCGCTTCGGATCCCGAGCCCGCATTCGCGAAGCAGGACCGGATTGTGGAACGTAGAACGCGAAAAGCCGCGGAGCCGATCACCGGCCCGCGGCTTTTTGATGCGCTGTCGATTCGTGACAGTCGTGGCCGCTAATCATCGCGGACAGACAGCGGCTCGACGACATCGTGGTCGGCGCGCCGAGGTTCGATCGCCAACGGCTGTTTCGGTTGCGCGGGTTGCGTTTTCTGGCGACCGTAGCCGTAACGTCGCAGCAGGGGAGCGGACATGGTCGACACGAGCCGTCGACGGCTCGGACTGAGCTCCTCCTCCCACGGCTCCGGTTCCAGTGCGACATTTCCGACTGCGAACCGCATCGGGTCGCCGGCGACACAGTGGCTCGGGCCCAGATCGGCATGGGTGTCGCCGATGAAACGCAACTGGTTCGGCGTGAAAGGCAGCTGAGCCCACTGCACAATGTCGGCTATGACGTCGCGCGGGGTATCGAACAGTTCTTCATAGTGCACCCGCATGACCGGTACCGTCCCGCGCCGCCGCAACACGTCGAAGGCCGCGTTCTGCGCGTTCCACAGCATCGCCGCCCGCGCCGGTGAACAGCGCCGCTCCCAGTGGTCGTTCGCGCCCATGCCGTGGCCGGCGACGTCCTTGCCCCACGAATGGGCGACGCCTCGCGGATCGCGCACGACATGCAGCACGCGAAGATCGATGTCTTCGCACCAGCGCAGGCAGTACGCCAGCGACGGATGCTTCGACGAGTCGATGACCAACTCGGCACGCGAATCGGCGGCCGCCGCCGCATACAGGCGCTGATAGTAGGAGGAATACTCCGCGACAGCGTCGCGCATCGCGCCCTTCAAGTGGCGCCCGGCGAGCGCGGGGATGTGCCGGGTGCGATCTACACCGGCGCGCAGCTGGCGGATACGGTCCCGGTCGAGGCGCTCCCAACCGTCGAACGCGGCCGCGCCTATCCGTTGCCAAAACTCGCATGCCCCGAACGACGCACCGCACGCGCATGTTTCGCCTTCACGGCCGTCGTGGTCCCACAACCGTGCGACTTCGCCCAACGGCACGGCTTTCGGCAGCTGCCCGATGAGCTGCTCGATCAGGGTGGTGCCGCTGTGTCCCAGTCCGCCGATGAAAAGGACCGGGGTGCGTCGTGTGTGGTGTGGCATCGATGTCAGTGCTCCCGAGTAAAAGTTCCTTTTGTTATATAACGGCTCAAGTGGTGCAAAAAGACACGCAAAAGGTACCCGCGGCTTTGAAAAACTTCCGTTCGGGGCCGGGGATGGGTTGCAGCGCCCGCTGCGGACCGGTACGTCGCGCTCACGCGAAACGGCGCCGCGCCACATAGACCACGTTCGACGCGAAGCCGGAACAAACCCGGGATCGGGACACCACGTCATCGAGCAGTGGGAGACGTAGCGCGGTCGGCAGACCGCGGTAGAAGCCACGCGTGGCGAGGCTGAAACCCTGCAATGTCACCACCTCGAAGCCGTGACGGTCGAGAAGTGCCGCGATGCGGGCATGACTGAGTTCCGGAAACGCCGGCGACCGGCCGACCTTGCGGGCCCGTGCCCACACGTGACGCAGAGAACGCGAACTGCCATGGTTTTCGCACACGAGTAGGCCCGATTCGGGGGTCGGCAAGATATCCGCCGCAAACGCCAAGGCGCGCTCCGCGGCTTCGTCGGTGGCGGTCAACAAAAACCGGAACATGGTGACCAGGCTCGGTGTGCGCGGTTTCGGCGCCTCAAGATCCTCGTCGATCAACTGCAGTGTCCCGGTGGTGTTGTGTCTGCGCGCCTGCGCGAGCTTCGCGATGGACGCGTCGTAGCCGTGTGATTCGCTCACCGTGTCGGTGAGCATGCGCATCACGTCCCCGGACCCGCAGCCGTAATCGTGGTGCAGCGGCGGCTCCTCGAACGCCTCACGCACGAACGCTCTCAGCCACTGGCCCTGCCGATGTTTGATGGCGCGCGTGAACTCGTGTGACGCCCGCACCTGTGCCGCTTGCGACCGTTCCTGTCGCTGTTGTCCCGTTTTGTCCCCCATGGGGGATATTCTGACGCGGCCGTGCCCCGTACGGTGCGGCTTTCTCGGCTTCGCCTAGGCGAACTCACCTGCGCCACGACGGCGTTTCCCCGAGCCATTCGAATAGTCGTTCGTCGTGCGTGGCGAAGTAATCGGAGAGCTCGTTGTCGAGACGCCGACGCTGCGCCGCGTGCGGGCGCAACTTCGCGGTGACCGCCCGGGCGATTGGCGCACCCACCGACGTCAAGCCCAAAAACTGGACGACGTCGTCGAATACTTTTTCCGGCTCCGACAGGAAACGACCAATGTCGACGACCTTGATCCGTTGAGCCGGAACGATAGAGGAGATGCGCTCCAGGTGTTGTGCATAGTGTCCGGCCGCACGGTATGCCTGCCGATAGCCCAACTGGGATGCACCGTGGCTATTGCGCTGACGCGGTGCCCACCTGCCGTGGTCGAAACCGGTGACTTCGGCCGACAAGGCCTCGCCGAAATCCGTCAACGGTTCGCGGCCCGACGCGACCTCGTGCGTGTGCTGCGAGCGTGCACGCATGACAGGGTCTCGTACGCAAACGATGATTTTCACGCCCGGAAGGTCCCGTGCGAACCGTTCCGCCGCGATCGGGTTGTAGAGGTAATGGGGGCTCGCCTCGAATGTCGTGGCTGCCGAGTCTGCCGCGGCGGAGGTCCTGGCGATCGCGCGGTGTGTGG
>DXIM01000156.1 GCA_019112895.1 Candidatus Stackebrandtia faecavium | reverse complement strand
CACATGGTTGCGCGAACGCGGCCTGGCCAGTTTCAAGCTTCCCGATCAGGTGCGTTTCGCCGACGAACTCGAACGTACTGCGGTGGGAAAAAACCAGCGCACATGACGGCGGGAGCCACCGCAGCCAAACGGCCACGGCGACGCTCGCGCTCACACCGACAACTCGATAACCCCCATTTGATTCGACTCACAGTGCATGGAGCACAGGGAGTACAGCATTCATGATCACTAAGGCACCTCGTTATACAGACATAGCCGGTATCGGTTTCGGCCCGGCGCAGCTCGCGTTCGCGTATGCGCTCGCCGTTGCGGGACTCTCGCGGCGCGCCGTGTTCTTCGAGGCCCGCGATCGTTTCGAGTGGCATCCGGGCATGCTGCTGCCGGACACCACGATGCAGGTGAACTTCACGAAGGATCTGGTGACACCGCGGCGTCCGACTCACCCGGCGAGCTTCGTGAACTATCTACACGAGCACGGCAGGCTCTCGGCTTTCATGAACCTGAAAACGATGTTCCCCAGCCGCGCCGAGTTCACGCAGTACTTCCGGTGGGCCGCCGACCGCGTACCGTGCGCGGTCCATTATGACCGCCCGATTGAGCGCGTCTCGTGGGATGCCACCAAGGAACAGTTCCTCGTAACTTCGGGGGACGAGACCTGGCGGGCGCGTCACATCGTCACGGGCCTGGGGCTGAAACCGAAGGTGCCGTCGGGTGCCGCCATGTCGTCGCGCGTGTGGCATTCGGAGGAACTGCTGCCGCAGATCCATAGGCTCGACCCGAAACGACTGTCGCGCATCATGGTAGTCGGTAGTGGACAGTCTGCTGCGGAGGTGGCCCGGTACCTCGTCCAGCAGTACCCGCACGCCACAGTCACATCCATGTTGCAAAGCTACGGTTTCGCCCCGTCCGACGACTCGCCGTTCGTGAACCGGATCTTCGACCCCGAAGCCGTCGACGACTTCTACGCCGCGAGCCCCAAGACCCGTCAAGACGTACTGCGGATGCACGCCAACACGAACCATTCCGTCGTCGACATCGAACTGATCGATGAGCTGGCGCGCATGGAATACGAGCAACGCTTCAGCCCCGACCCGCGGTTCGTGGTCCGCAACCTCACCAGCCTCGTGTCGACCGAAACCCGCGGTGACACGGTCGAGGTGGGCATGAAGGACCTGCGTACCGGTCGTCTCGAACACGAGACCGTCGACGCCGTCGTGATGGCCACCGGTTACCGGCCCGCAGCGCCCGCGGCCCTGTTCGACGACCCCGACAGCATCTTCGCCGACGTTCACGACGGCATGCCCGAAATCGACCGCCTCTATAGGGCACGTCTGCACGACCACATCTCCGGTTCCGTGTGGATCCATGGCAGCGACGAGACCGTTCACGGCCTGTCGAGCTCGCTGCTGTCGAACATCGCGGTGCGCGGAGGAGAGATCGCCGAAGCGCTCGGCGGGATCCTAAGGTCCGCACCCATTCCGGAAGCGGCCGTAGTTTCGGCGTGAGCACGTCGACCAGCGCGATCGCGGGCGCACACAAGGGTGCGCGCCCGCGATCGCTGTCGCATGTACCTGTCGGAGCCGCTGGCGGATCCGGAACAGGCGTCAAGATTTGAGATAGGAGAAGAAATGACCGAATCCACCATCGCCGACCGCGCCTGGCTGATCGAGACGCTGGAAAACCTCGTCGACGACGACATCGCCGACCTGGATCCGCAAGCCGACCTCAGCGACTACGGCCTCGACTCGATCCGGGTGTTCGAACTCGTGCAGAAGCTGCGCGCCGTGCGCCCCGACATCCAGTTCGCGGACATCGCCGAAAACCTCA
The DNA here is from genome assembly GCA_019112895.1 of Candidatus Stackebrandtia faecavium. Lineage (GTDB taxonomy): Bacteria > Actinomycetota > Actinomycetes > Mycobacteriales > Micromonosporaceae > Stackebrandtia > Stackebrandtia faecavium. Next base: position 16,755 of record DXIM01000156.1, on the reverse strand, counting down.
CCATCGACGGCCTCTGCGAGATCGTCGAGGACGAGGTCTGAGGTCAACGCCGGCGGGGCCGGGCGACGGTTCCGGTGATGTCGGCGGTTGCGGCCCGCAGTTAGACGGCGCCGGTCAGGCGGCGGGGCCGAGCCGAAAACACGCGTCGCCGGCCCTCCCGCCTTGCGGTAGCCGGATGTCCGGCGTCGATATCTATACCCGAATACGCATGGCCGCTCACCGGCCGCCGCGCTGATGCCACCACCGGCCGCCGCGCTGACGCGATCACCGGATTGTCCGGCGGACGCGCCTCACGCGCGCGCCTCATGGCGGTGTAGGGCCCGATCCAGTTCGGGACCGACAACCGCCAGGGCCTCGTCACCGACCATGTCCTGATGTGTCGTGTCGACGGGGACACGGTCGACCGAACCGTCGACATGGTCGCGCCACGCGCGCCAATCAGTACTCATCGCCGACGCGGTGCGTTCCGCCGAGAACACGAGTAGATCGCCGCAGTAGCCGTCGAAACGTGTGGTTCGTTCCAAAATCGGCCCCGCCTGAATGTTGTCGTTGATGCATTGCGCATCGAAAGAGTCGAGGCCGGCCAGGACCGGATTCGCCGCAGCCATGAGCTCGGCGGCTTTATGGGGGTCGAGTCGTTCGGCTTCACTGAGTTCGAGACGGACTCCGAGCATCTGGAGCATCGATTGCATGCTTTCTGCGCGGGTCGGCGCTTTCTCGCCCCATTCGGCCCTGACATAAGTGTCGAGCATCGCCACGATGCCCGTGCGGTGGCCACGTCGTTGCAGCTCGCTGGCCACCCCGAGCGCCGCCGCCCCACCGAACGACCAACCCACCAAATGGACGGGTTCGCCAGGTGTGGACCGGAAACGTTCGATCTCGTCCGCCCACAACGTGACGAGCTGTGTGAAGTCCGTGGGGGTGCGACTGGAGTCAGTGAGGTTGGGGAATTGCAATGCCGCGAGTCGGCGGCGCGGGTCGATCCATTTACGCAGGCCGGCGTAGCACCAGCTCATGCCGGCGAGTGGCGGCAGGAACCACACCTCGGGCAGGGCGCCTTGAGCCGGCCCGGGGCGAAGCTCGAGACGAATCCCCAGCGGGTCTTGTTGCGGTTTCGCGTCCGCGAGCGCGGCCGGGGTCGGCGAGCTGAGCACGTCGCCGAAGGTCAGGTCCTTGCCGAGTTCTGCTCCGAGCGTGCGAAGCAGGCTCGCCGCGGTCAGCGAACTGCCGCCGAGCGCGAAGAAATCGTCGTCGGGGAGCACCTCGTCGACGTCGAGAGCCCGAGCGAATGCCCGGCAGACGCGCTCGACCTGGGGAGACGACGGTGTCGACTGGTCTGTCGGTCGCGGTCGACGGGCGGGGGGCTCCGGCAATGCCCTACGGTCGATTTTTCCTGAAGGGAGCCGGGGGATCATCGGGATCCGGCAGACACGATCCGGGACCAGATAGGACGGCAGTAGGTCGCGCATCTGCGCCCGTGCGGCGTCCTCAACGAAGTCCTCATCGTCGGTGACCACATAGCCGACCAGTTGCCGCTGGCCCGATTTCGCTTTGCGCACGATCACTGCCGCCTGACGTACCGCCGGCAATTCCTCAAGGGCGGCAACGATTTCACCGGGTTCGATACGGAAACCCCGCAATTTGATCTGGTCGTCGATTCGGCCCAAGAACTCGAGTGCGCCGTCGTCTCGCCACACGACCCGGTCGCCGCTGCGGTAGCAGCGCTGCCCGGCCGCGAACGGGTCCGCGACAAAGGAATTCGCCGTTTTGACGGGGTCGCCCAGGTATCCGCGCGCGACGCCTTCCCCACCGATGACGAGCTCGCCCGGGAACCCGATCGGGCACAGCGTGAACGCGGTGTCGAGGACGTAACCGCGCATGCCGGGGTCGACCTTGCCGATAGGGACGCCGCCTGATTCATCGACACGGCAGTGATGCAGCGTCGTGTTCACGGTCGCTTCGCTTGGGCCGTAGGCGTTGAAGAGCTGGTGCTTATCGCCCCAACGTTGCACCAATGCATCCGAGAGACGTTCGGCGCCGATGATGAGCTGAACATGCGCGGGGAGTTCCGCGTCGGCGGGCAAAGCGCCCAATACGCTCGGCGGCACCGACACGACGTCAATGTTCTCGTTCACGATGAAGTCCACGAACGCTGGGCCCGGAAGGCGACATTCGTCGGGCATGACGACGAGTTCGCCGCCGTCGCACAACGTGCCGCACAACTGCCAGAACGAGGCGTCGAAGGTGGGGGTGGCGAAGGAGAGGACGCGACATCCGCGCGCCGGTTGCAGCCGTCGACGCTGGGTGGCGATCAGTTTCGACACGCCCTGATGGCTGAGGCCGACCGGTTTGGGTTCGCCGGTCGTGCCGGACGTGAAGATCACGTACGCCAACGCGTCCGTCCAGCCGGCCGGTTCCCGGTACGCGGCCGCGGGATCGTCGTCATCGTCGCCGTCGAGGCGGATGACGTCGGCGTTCAGACTTTCGGGTATGGGCAGTTCGCATCCGCTCGTGATGAACAGCTTCGGCGGCAGCAGCCGCGTCAGGGTCGCTACCCGTTCGGCCGGTGTGCTCGGGTCGATGGCCAGGAATGTGGCACCGCTGATGAGGACCGCGACATGGCTGACGACCATGTCGATTCCGCGGTCCGTCGACACGGCCACGACATCTTCGGAGCCGACGCCGCGGTTTTGGATTCGTGCCGCACAGCGTTGCGCCCGCTTCAGCAGCTGCGCATAGGTGAGTGTCGTGCCGTCCGCCGTGACCGCTGCTTGATCCGCGTATTCTTCGGCCGCCCGCAAGAAATGCTCGGCGAACGTCTGTTGCGGCAGGTCGTGGGCTTCGCCGCCCCAATCGCCCAGTAGCCGTGCGCGTTCCTGTGTGGTGACCAGACTCAGTGTGCCAACCGGCGTTTCGGTGTCGCATGTGCTCAGCTGCGACACCAGGTTCGCGATGGCGCCGGCGATACCCCGGGTGCGTTGCGGGCTGAACGAGGCGTTGTCGTGCTCGACGATGACCGACGCACCGTCGTCGTCGATGACGAGCGTGGGGGCCAGCGAAGCCTTCGCCCTGGTTGCTTCCATCGGGCGCGACGCGCAGCGGAACCGGCCGGCGCCGACGTCGGCGCGAGACGTCTGGTACACGCTGACGAGGACGTCGCTGAGCGCGCCCCCGCCGAGCTCGCGTTGCACGGCGTCGTACGACACGGTCGTGCGATCGAGCGAGTCCAAGACGCTATCGCGGGTGCGGGCGACCAGTTGGCCGACGTCCCCGTCGCCGATGCGCGTGTGCCGGATCGGGACTGTGTTGGTGGCGCAGTCGACGATGCCTTCGGCGCCGTCGACTGCGCGGCCGGCTACCGGCGAGGCGAGAACGAGGTCGTCCCCGGCGCCGGCCCGTTGCAACGCGACCGCGACCGCGCCGTGGAACAGCATGAACGGGGTGAGTCGGAGCCGCTGGGCGGCCCGAGTGATGTCTGTCGCCGAGACCCCGGGGACGGGGACGTGGACGGTGCCGCAACCGGATTCGGTCCCGTGCAGGTCGGCGGGTAGTTCGCCGCTGCCTTGGTTGCCGTCGAGCACGTCGCGCCATTGGGCGAGTTCGCGGTCGCCGCGCCCGCGTTCGCGCGCGCGTTGGGCGGCCGCGAACTGTCCGGACGTCAAAGGCAGCGGTGGAAGCTGCGGTTCCTCGCCGCGATCCAGGGCGTCGAGGACGGTCACGAATTCTTGTTGCAGCAGTTCGAGACCGTGCTCGTCCGTGGCGACATGGTGGACCAGTACACCGATGTCGGTCGTGCCGCTGCCGGGGGCGAGGACAAGCCGAAGTGGAGCTTCGCGCGCGACATCGAAGACCTCATCGGCCGCGGCGCTGACGATGTCGCCAAACGCCGAGTCCCGCGCGGGACCGTCTTCGGCGGGTATGTCAACCGTGCGTATCGGCACCTCACTGGATGGCAGCAGCTGGCAGGCGGTTTCACCACTGCTCCGCGGATAGCAGGTCCGCAGTGTGGTGTGACGGTCGATGAGCAGCCGCCAGGCCCGAGCGAGGGTCGCCGTATCGACCTCGCCGTCAAGGCGCCAATGCAGCGCGATCGTGTAGGTGGGACCGCCGACAAGTTCCTGCAGCAACAGCATGCGTTCCTGCGCCGGGCCGGGTTGCGAGGTTTCGTTGTGTTCCGGCTCGGGGGAGCGGGTTTCGATGGGCTCGGAAGCGGCGATTTCGCGGGCCAACGCGCGCGGTGTCGGTGCGTCGAATAGGGATCGCAGAGAAACGGTGGCGCCGAATTCGCGTTCTATATCGCCGATGAGCCGCAAGGCCGATAGCGAATGTCCTCCGAGGGCGAAGAAGTCGCTGTCGCCGCCGACGGGTTGATCGAGCGTGTCGCTCATGAGCGCCTTGACTCGCACGGCGGTCGGGCCGAGGTCGGCGTCATCGTGAGACGAGTCGTCGGTGGTTGGTGCGGTGCAGTCGTCGGCGAGGTCGGCCTTGAGAGCGCGTAGGTCGAGTTTGCCGACGCTGGTGCGTGGAAGCGTGTCGTACCGCACGATGCGGGAGGGGCGCAGGTACTCGGGAAGCCGCGCCGCGAGTTCCTCGTGCATGGCGGCGATATCGACGTCGGCATCCTGCGTGGCGACGGCGGCGACAAGGAACGGGTTGTTCGCCGGGCCTGATACCAGCACGTGTGCTTCTTTGACACCGGCGAGGCGTTCGATGTGGGCGGCGGTCTCGCCGGGTTCGACGCGGAAGCCGCGGATCTTCACCTGGTTGTCGACCCGACCGCAGTAATGCAGTGCGCCGTTCACCCATTTACCGAGATCGCCGGTGCGGTACATGCGGCTGCCGGGGGCCCCGTGTGGGTCGGCGACGAAGCGTTCGGCGGTGAGGTCGGGACGGCCGAGGTAGCCGCGCGCGAGGGTAGGACCGGCGAGGTAGATTTCTCCGACTTCGTTGTCGGGACAGGGGACCAGCTGGGAGTCGAGGACGCGTGCCGTCGTGCCGGCCAGCGCCGTACCGATCGGGGCGTCGGGGACAGCGGTGACGCTGCTGGTCGCGGTCATGGGGTCTCCTCGGTTGAATCGCTTGCCGATCGCTGTCATAGGTTAGGCTAACCTCAATTGCTATGCGAACCGTGACCCCCGATCCCAGTGACTTTCCCGCGCGCATTCGCGTCGCCACTCCGCCCCATAACGTGAGGCCCTGGCCGCTGCCGGTCTGCGAATCCACGAAAGTGGACGAATGGCGGGCGCAGCTCACGGCCTGCGCCGATCAGGGCGAGTGCGATGCCCGTGAGGCCGAGATCGCAAGCGAACTCGAGGCCAGTGGCACTCCGATATGGGAGAAGGACGCGGCCGGATCGGCGCGTGTGACGTTTATCTCCATACAGGATGCGCCCCATGGGGTCGCGCTTCAACTCAACCGGTTGACCGACCCGATTGACGTGTCCGACACCGTGATGACCCGATTGGGCGGCTCTCGTGTGCACGCGCTCACGTTGCGCGTGCCGCACGACTGGCTCGGCAGTTACCTCTTCGTTCCGCTGCCGGAGCCCCCCACGCTCGTCCTGCACCGCGGCGTCGACTTGGAATCGGTGCGGCCCATGATGATCGCGGCACATTCCGACCCGTACGCGCGCGAGCACATCCACAACAAGTTGATGACATCGGCCGAATCGGCGGCGCCACGCCTGGCGGTCGCGCGTGCGCCGCAGGCACCCACGACGGCGCTGTGGCGCGACCCCGCGCCCGAGACGCATCGGCTCGACCCCGTCAACAGTCCCGCGAACGCGACGGCCCTACCGCTTTCGGTCTGGTCGCACCCTGACGCCGACGATGGCAGTCCGGTCGTGCTGTTGACGGATGGCGAGGTATGGCGAAAACAGCAACCGATCGCCGCTGAGCTGTCTCGTCGGGTCTCGGATGGCGAATGTGGACCGATGCATGTGGTCTTCCTCGAGTCTGCGGGCTCCAGTCAACGCCAGCTTGACTACGCGGCCACGCGGGAGGAATCGTCGCGGCTACTGGACTCGATCCGCGCCCATGCCGCCGACAGGGTCGGAAATGGACAATGGGTCGTCGCCGGTCAAAGCCTCGGCGGGCTGTTCGCGATGCTGTGCGCGACACGGCATCCGGACCGCATCGCTGCCGGGGTCGCCCAGTCGCCGTCGCTGTGGTGGCCGGCAACCCCGCCGGAACAGCACATGACCGGCTGGTTCGAAGAACGCGCCGCCACGGATGCCGGGTCACCGATCCTCCTCGAAGGCGGCATCTTTGACTGGCTGCTGACAGCCCGCACGAGAGACGCCGCGGCATTGTTGCGCGCCCAACACGCGCTCATCGATTACCGCGAACAACCCGCCGGCCACGACATCGCCCAATGGCAGGCGACGCTGCCCGGCGCGATCACGCACACGATCACCCACCTGGCGAAGGGCTGAGGAGCACTTCCATGACGACCCCCACGACTTTCACCCGCGCGGCGACACCACCGGAACGCGAGCTGTGGCTCGCGTCCCAGTTGGAAACCGATTTGACGGTCTTCACCACGGCACATGCGTTCGTATTCGACGATGGGCTCGACGCCGAAGCCCTGGCGCAAGCCTGGGATGTGGTGCTGACCAAGGTCCCGCTGCTCTGCGCCAGATTCACCACAACGGACGGCGCAGTCACGGTAACCAATAAGGGCACTTCACGGCCAGGCTTGGACGTGGTGCGGGTGGAGTCTGCGCAAGCGGCCCGTCGACGCCGCGAAGAGGTGCCACACATCGCCTTCGACCCCGCCACCGGGCCGTTGAGTCACGCGGAACTCATCCGCGACAGCGGCACCGGCACGGACACGGTCGCGATCGCGATCTCGCACCTGGCGGTCGACGGTTATGCGTGGAGCATGCTTCTGCGCGAACTCCAGAAGAGCTATAAGGCCATCAGGTCCGGTGGTGAAGCCGACGATTCGGTGCTGCCGTCGGCCGAGATGGAGATCTCCGAAGACAGTGATGTGTGGGCCCGCAACAACATGGCGGCGCTGCCGCATCCAGCCCGCGCGCCGATCCCGGTGCGGCAGGCTCGGCCCCGTGCGATGCGGCAATTGCCGACGCCTGAGAGCATGTCGCAGCTTCCTCGGCTCGCCCTCGCGGCCGCGGCGGTCGTGGCCTCCCACCGCAGACGCAGTTCGCGCGTCGTCGTCGATGTGCCGTTCCTCGCGCGGGCCGGCACGGTACTGAAGACGCCGGCCACCGCGATGAACGTGGTGCCGCTGGCCATCGACGTCAGCGGCGGGACGGTCGCCGAGATTCTCGACAACTGCGACAAAGCGTTCGCCGATGCCCGTCCGCACGCGCACGCGCGTTCGGAACAGGCGCGCCGCGCGCATGTTGCGGGCGGGGCGCCGACCCCGGTGGCGGACATCGCGATGAACCTGATCCCGTTCAGTCCCGAACTGCGTCTCGGTCGGACGCGGGCCCCGGGAATCACGCTGTCTTCGGGCCCGGGTGATGTCCCGGCAGTCGGCATCCGGGGGCAAAGCGACGGCAGCTTCACAGTGGAGGTCGATTCCCCCGGGTGGGATGGCCACGGCGCGGATGAGGCCAGCGACCGGCTGGCTGAGCAGTTCGTGACCGCGTTCACGCGCTTGATGGAGGGGGAGCTGAGCGCGTACGCGGACGAGCCGGAGCCTGCGTATCCGGATGTGGTTGATCTCATCGAATCCCATGTGGAAGCAACACCCAATGCTCCGGCCATTATAGACAGCACTGGCGAAGTCATTACGTATCGCCAATTGTGGGACGCGTCCGGAGCGCTGGCATTGGCGTTGATGAAGGAGGGGATGGGCGTGGACCGCACGGTCGGCGTCTGCGCTCCCCGGGGACGCCCACATGCCGTTGCCCTACTGGGCGTCTTGCGTGCGGGTGCGGCATTCGTGCCGCTGCCCGCCGACGCGGCCGAATCGACGTCCCGGCGTCGCATCATCGACACGGTTGCGCTGGACGCAATAGTGGCGGTCGACGTCGCCGCTGACGAGTTCGCCGACACGGCGGTGCCGGTGCTGCCCATACCTTCCGGGCCGCAGATGTCGGCCGGTGTACGTCCACCCGCGACTGCCGCGCACCCGGGTCAGCTGGCTTACGTGATCGCGACATCCGGGTCGACCGGCGTGCCGAAACCCGTGGCGATCCCACGAGGTGCCCTTGCGGTGTGGGTCGCGGCGATCCGGGACGACTATGTACGCCTCGATGCGCGCGATCGCGTCGCGCAGTTCGCGGCCGTCCAGTTCGATGCGAGCGTCGAGGAGCTGTTCGGCGCCCTGTGCAACGGCGCGGCCCTGGTGCCGCGCAGCGATCGAGCCCTGGAGAACGTGGGTGCTTGGCTCGAAGAATGCGATATCAACGGGATCACCGTTCTTGACCTGCCGACCGGGTACTGGCACGAACTGGTGCACGCCCTCGACAGGGCTGCCGCACGGCTCCCGTCGCGGGTGCACACGGTGATCATCGGGGGTGAAGCAGCGTCCCCGCAACGCCTGCAGCAGTGGCGGACCCTGGTCGGGGATGAGGTGCGGCTGGTCAACACGTATGGCCCGACCGAAGCGACGGTCGTGGCCACACGCGAGGTCTTGTCGGGAACGCTTCAGCGCGCTTCGAACGCGGCCCGCGAATAGCGGAAGAGCACGGCTTTCTTGTGCGGTAGCTGGGCTTCGCCCAGGTTTTCACCGCCGATGCGGTTGGCGACGCCTTGATCGAGCCGCAGCGCCATCTCGTTGTCGACAGCCGGGTCGGTCATCACGGCCCGGCACTGCGGCTCGGCCCGGAACAGCGCGGGGATGATGTCCATCCAGACCCGGAACCCCAGGGTCTTACCGACGTATTTGATATTGCCGATCGCCCCGTGCAGGCCGATGTCCCAGGCGTGGGCGTCGTAGTGGTCGGCGATGACGTCGCGCGCGGCGCGGTATAGCTCCAGGTAGGCGACGGCCTCGCCGTCGTATTCCAAGATGTATGGACGCTCGTAAGTGTTGTCGTACATCTGCGATAGATGGGCGTGCCATTGCTCGAGCGGCCAGTCCTGTTTCCACGCCGGCGCGACATGCGGCGCTTTCATCCAGTCGTGGATCAGTTGGCAGTCTGCGCCGTCGGGTGCGGCGAGTCGCAGGTACCGCTTCTCCGTCAGCTCCGGTACCGGCGGCTTTGGAGCCACTTTCTGGGAGTCGGGTATGCGGGCATCGATGATGCGCGGATGCTCGGCTGTCGAGGTCACTTCGGTTCCTTCGGGGGGTCGAGTTAACGAACGGGCGCAGCGTATCATTAGCTAAGCCTTACCTAAGTGATTGAGTGGTTATGACGAACGTCTTCGAGCGAACCGACAAAGAACACGTGGTGCTGCGCAACGACGAAGAGCAGTACTGTCTATGGCCCGCAAGCTTCGCCGTTCCGCAGGGCTGGACCGTCGCCTTCGGCCCCGCCCATCGCGACGACTGCACGGCGATGATCCGCGAAACCTGGACCGACATGCGGCCGCGGTCGCTTCGAGAAGCGATGGAGTCCGCGCGGTAGCGAATGTATGTCGCACCGGTCGCGATCAGGTGTTACCCATCACTGCCAGCAGCGTGCCCGAACACATAGGCCCAGTTCGGGGCGGGTGGGGTCATTCGTCACGCCGCGTGCAGCGGAGTAGTTTCGATCATGCTCGAAGCTAGTTTCGCGCTTCCTACGGATCGGAGAAGCAATGGTCAATCTCGCGTACGTCATCGCGGGCTCGGAAGCCACCGGTGGGGCCGGTGTGCAGACCGACCTCAAAACTTTTCAACAGCGCGGTGTATACGGCGTCGCCACTGTGACGTGCATCGTGTCCTTCGACCCCAAGAATTCGTGGGCGCACCGCTTCGTTCCAGTCGAACCGCAGGTGATCGCGGACCAGATCGAAGCCGCCACCGCCACGCATGATCTCGACGTCGTCAAGGTCGGCATGCTCGGTACGCAAGGCACGATCGACGTCGTATCGAAGGCGCTGCACGAACGTGAGTTTCGGCACGTGGTCCTCGACCCGGTGCTGATCTGCAAGGGGCAGGAGGCCGGCGCGGCCCTCGACATCGACAACGCGCTGCGCGAACACATCCTGCCGCTGTCGACCGTCATCACCCCGAACCTGTTCGAGGCGAAGACGCTGTCCGGCATGGACAGCATTGAGACCGTTGAGGACTTGACCGAGGCCGCGCGCCGCATCCGCGAACTCGGCCCGCGCTATGTCCTCGTCAAAGGCGGGGTCGAGTTCCCCGGGGACGACGCCATCGACGTGCTCTACGACGGCGAACAGACCCACACCTTCTCGGTGCCGAAAGTCGGTAACGAGCGCGTCTCCGGTGCCGGATGCACCCTCGCCGCCGCCGTGACCGCGGAGCTGGCAAAGGGCGCGCAGGTGCGTGACGCGGTGGCCACGGCCAAAGCGATGGTCACGGCCGGTATCGAGGGCCGGGTATCGGCCCACACGCCGTTCGACACCGTGTGGCAAGGCGCCTACACGGGCTGACGCGCCACCCCTGACGTGGTGACGGGCCGCCGTGGCGCGTCACCACCGGGGCCTGGTGCGGGTCTTCGCCCGCAGGCTCAGATCCGGGGCAGCACGATCGGGGCCCCGGTGTCGGGGTCCGCGATGACTCGCGCCGGCATGTCGAAAACCTCCTCGACACGTTGCGCGGTGAGCACATCGCACGGATCGCCTTCCGCCACGATCCGGCCGTCCCGCATCGCGATGAGGTGGGTGCCGAAGCGCGCGGCGTGATTGAGCTCGTGCAGCACCGCGACGATCGTGCGGCCATCGCGCCGCAACCGTTCCACCAGCTGCAATACCTCGACCTGGTGTGCGATATCGAGGAAGGTCGTGGGCTCGTCCAACAGCAGGATCGGCGTCTCCTGGGCCAACACCATCGCGATCCACACGCGTTGCCGTTGCCCACCGGACAGCTCGTCGACGTGGCGTTTCGCAAGATCCGTGATCCCGGTGACGGCCAACGCTTCGCCGACGGCTTCCTGGTCTCTTCGGCTCCACTGCGAAAAGACACTCTGGTGCGGGTAGCGGCCGCGTCCGACCAGGTCGGTCACCGTGATCCCGTCCGGCGCTATCGACGACTGGGGCAGTAGGCCCATCGTCGTGGCTACCTGCCGGCTCGATAGGCGGTGGATATCCTTGCCGTCGAGCATGACGTGCCCCGACCCGGGCTTGAGCAGCCGCGACATCGTGCGCAGCAGCGTCGACTTGCCGCAGGCGTTGGGGCCCACGATTACCGTCAATGAACCGTCAGGAATGTTGACGTCGAGCCCACTGAGGATCGGTTCACCACCGTAACCGGAGGTCAGATCGTTACCGATCAAACGCGACATTTCTACACCTTCCTGCTCTCACGGAAGAGCAACCACACCAGATAGAGCCCGCCCAGGCAGACCGTGACCGCGCCGACCGGCAGTGCCGCGTCGGGCACGGCGTATTGCGCGAGAAGGTCGGCGGCAGTCAGCAGCACCGCCCCCACCAAGGCACTGCCGACGACGTCGACGCCGCCGGTCCCGGTGAGCCGACGTGCGATCTGGGGCGATGCGAGCGCGACGAACGAGATCGGCCCCGCCACGGCGGTGACAAGGGCGGTCAGCCCGACACCGATGACCACGAGCACCACCTTGGTGCGTTCGACGGCGATGCCCAGGATCGCGGCCTGGTCGTCGCCGAGCTCCATCTGACGCAGCCGGCGGGCCGCGTACGGCATCAAGCAGAAGAGCAGCGCCGCGATGATCCCGGCAGCGATGACGGGCGGCCAGTCCACGATGTTCAATGTGCCCGCGCCCCACACGGCGGCGTGAAGCGACACGTCGAGGTCGGCCTTCACACTGAACCACGTGTTGACCGAGTTGAGCATCGCACCCAGTGCGATACCAACGATGATGAAGCGAAATCCCTGGATCCCGCGGCGGTACGCCAACAGGTAGACGAGTGCAGCGGCGCCGAGCCCGCCGATGACCGCTCCCGCGGCATAGGCGAGGTAACCGGATCCGCCGAGAATGATGACGCCGATGACGCCGGTGAACGCGCCCGAGTTCAAGCCGATGATGTCGGGGCTGCCCAACGGGTTGCGCAACAGCACCTGGAAGACGGCGCCGCTGAGACCGAGACAGGCGCCGAATATCAGCGCGGCTGCCGCGCGTGGGGCGCGCCATTCCACGACGACGAGCCGGTCCCGGGCGTCGGCTCCGGGAAGGAATGCCGACACGACCTCCGCCAAGGACAGTGGGTGGCGTCCCAGGGTCAGCGCCAATAGCGCGCACACGATCGCGATTGCGGCCAGGGCGAGGCACACTGCCACCGAGCGTACGGTCGTCTTGCGGCTCAGCCCGGCCACACGCAGCGTCAAGTTCTTGCTCATAGGTTGCCCGTCCTCGCGCGACGAACCATGATGATCAACACTGGCGCGCCCACCAACGCCGTGATGATTCCGACTTGGAGCTCGGCCGGCCAGATCAGCAAGCGCCCGATCACGTCGGAAACCAACATCAGCACGGGACCCAGAATCAGCGTGAAAGGCAGGATCCAGCGCTGGTCGGGCCCGGTCAGCCAGCGCACGGTATGCGGGATCATGAGCCCGACGAACGCGATCGGCCCGGCAGCCGCCGTTGCCGCGCCACACAGGATCGTCACGGCGGCGAATCCGACGGTGCGCGTGATGGCGATGCGGGAACCGACTGCGGTCGCTAGTTCGTCGCCGAGAGCAAGCGCATTCAACGGTCGGGCACAGGCCAGCGCGACGATCAGGCCGACGACGATGAACCCGACGACGCCGGCGATCGTGCCGCTGGGCCTATCAGCCACGCTTCCGGCGGCCCAAAACCGCATCCGGTCGAACGTGTCGGGGTCGATCAGGGTGAGCGTCTGCGACATTCCCATGAACACCGACGACAGCGCGACCCCGACCAGCGTGAGCCGCACCGGCGTGGCTTTGCCGCGCCCCGAGATCGCGTAGACCAGCAGGCCCGATACGACGGCGCCGATGAAACCCAGCCACAGGTATTGGCTGACATGCGTGATGCCCAGGAACGCCACACCCAGCACGATCGCGAAGGAAGCGCCCGAGTTGACACCCAGGATCCCGGGGTCGGCGAGCGGGTTGCGCGTCAACGCCTGGATGACCGCACCGGCTACCGCGAGCGCGGCGCCGACCAGCACCGCCAATATTGTGCGTGGCACGCGGACCTGCAGGATCGTGTTGTGATCGATCCCGCCTTCGGGCGCGACCAGGGCGTCCCACACGGTGGACAGTGGCAATAGGGCCGAACCTACGCCGAGACTGATGCCGATCATGACTACCAGCGCCAGCGTCGATACCGCGAGACCAAGAATTTTGGCTCGTACGGTCACGGACCTTCCTCTACGGCGTCGAGCTGGAAATACGAGATACCCCAGCCGAGGGGACGTTCGTCGGCCACCCGCCAGCCGCTCAGCGCGGCGATCCGGTGGATGTCAGCAATCGAACGCGGCGCCGTCCCCGTGACCGCGACAATTCTGAGCGCCTGTTCGGAGACCGACGGGCTGAGCGCATCCAGCTCGAGAGCATCGATGACGACCAGCTTCGATGTCGCTTCCCGCAGACGTGTCAGGTATTCGATCGATTCGGCGTCGCTGCGGTGGCTCAACGCCAAGGCAGCAGCGACCACCTCGTGCTTCGACCAGCCGTTGCGGAAGTCATGCCGCGTCGACGTCGCTTCCAGCTGCGCGAGCATCGCGGGGGTCTCGGCGATCGTCGCGGGAGCGTCCGGGCAGATCGTGTCGGCCAAGACGACGGCGCCGGGGCCGCTGAAAGCGATCTCACCGGACCATACCGGCAGCGCGGGAAGTCCGGTGATGACAAATGCGAGCCGTTCGGCGCCTTCGACCAGTTCCTCGGCCGACTCATCGACTGCTGAGGTGCCGTAGAGGCGAGACCAGGCGGGCGTGCCGGCACGAAGCGCCGGCGCCAACTGCGTCAGCGCCATGATTTCGGCACCTTCTGTCCCGGTGAAACGTTCGCGGGCGTGTTCGTCGGAGGCGAGGTCGCTGCCGAGTGTCCCCAGTGCGATCGTGTTGTCGGAGCGTCGGACGACGTCCGCGTCTTGAAGGACCGCGACGAGCGGCTCCAACGCGCCCTCGACGACCCCTATCGATGCCGCCAACGCCGGAAGCGTGGTGCCCGAGGCGATCGCGTCGACGATCCCGAGCTCCAGCGCGGCCCGGATCGCCAGCCACGGTACGGGTGACGGGGTCTCGACTCGTGTACGCCGATGCCAGTAGCCAGTGATGTTGGTATGGCTTTTCGGCGCATTCAGTTGTGTGCTGGCGTGTCGCCGCACCGGCAGCAGCGCCCGGCTCTCGCCTCCCGCCCACACGTACGGGCGCCCGGGCAGGGGAGGCAGGGCGGTGAGCGCCGCCTGGTACACGTTCGGGTCGGCCGAATCGCCGGTGAGCCATTTGACGTCGTCGTCGGGGCCGACAGCGAGGTCTTGGCGGGCGGCGGAGTCCGCCGTCACGATGAGCGCTCGGATCGGCCCGGGTACGGGACGTTCCTCGAAGAAGCGCCCGATCGCGGGCAGTGCCGTCTCATCGCCGACGAGAAGCGACCAGTCGGCGTCGTCGGGTACGACCGTGGATGATTTCGGTCCCGCGAACCACAGTTCGTCGCCGATTTGCGCCCGATGGGCCCAGGTGACGGCGGGGCCCTGTCCATGAAGGACGAAATCGAGGTCGAGCTCCCCGGTTTCGGGGTCGAACCGGCGCGGCGTGTAGTCGCGGCCCTGCCTGGTGTCGGACGGGGTCCATTCGATGCTGTCCGCGTGCTGGATAGGCAGCACCGACTCCAGGTCACCGTCGGAGGCGAAGATGAGTTTCACGTGGTCATCGAACGCGGGCGTAGAGAAGGCCGGCCGCGTTATTCCGTCGCGGGTGAAGCTGCCGAGCTCGCCAGTCACGGTGACCCGCTTCATGCGCGGCGTCACGTCGGTGGTCCGTACGACCTGGACCCGGCGCAGAACGAGGGGATGAACGATGAGGTTGCGAGGCATGGTTCTTAGCTGAATTCTTTTTCGATGATGTTGAGCAGTTCCATGGCTTCGTCGTAGTCGCCGCGCATGACCCAATACGGCAGGTCGTAGACGTTGTCTTCCTCGAACGCGGGCAGTTGCGAGTAGACCGGTTCCTTCTTGAGGTCTTCGGCACTGAACGTTTCCATATTGAAGCCCATGACAAACACGGTCGGGGAGTCGAGGATCTGGCCCACGTTTTCGGTGGAGACTTCGAAGGAGTCACCGCCGGCGGTGTACGGCTCGACATCGTTTTCTTCGAACAGCGGCGCCGTTTCGAAACCGATCGTGCTCATGACCTTCGGCAGCCCCATGTCTTCGATCAGGATGTAGGGGGTCTTATCGCCGGTGGTCATCAGGAAGCTCACGGGCCCAGGTGGCAGCGTGAT
Organism: Candidatus Stackebrandtia faecavium; assembly: GCA_019112895.1. Taxonomy (GTDB): domain Bacteria; phylum Actinomycetota; class Actinomycetes; order Mycobacteriales; family Micromonosporaceae; genus Stackebrandtia; species Stackebrandtia faecavium. The sequence continues at coordinate 1,287 of DXIM01000156.1, read as the reverse complement.
GTTCTCCTTGACCTCTTCGGAGCGGGCCTGGTAGTCGGCGACAGCCTTGTCATATACGTCTTTTTTGTCGAAGACGTCCTTGGCGATGAAGCTGTACTGTTCCTGCCAGGTCTCCAACTTGCCGGAAACCACGACGGTCGGCGCAATGTCGCTGAGGTCTTCGTAAGCGTCGGTCGCGTGTTTGAGTGGGAAGCCGATGCCGCCGGCGATGATGAGGTCCGGGTCGGCCTCCAGGATCGCTTCGAGGTCGAAGCCGTCGGTGTTCCACGGTAGAAATTCGGTGCCGGCCTCTTCAGCTTCTTCTTTCCAGAATTTTGAAGGCTCGGCTTTGCCCTCGGTGTGTTCGGGAGTGGTGGCTGTCACCGGGACATCGAGGTCATACAGGAAACCGGCCAGCGCGTAGTTGAGGACCACGACGCTGTCTACTTCGGTCGGTACTTCGACGTCGCCCTGTTCTGTTTTGACCGTGCGTGTTTCCGAGTTGCCTGCAGCGGTATCACTAGTGGACCCGCATCCGACGACGAGCACGAGAGACAGGGCAGCGGCAGCGGTGGCCACCAGGCGCCGGGGGGACAGCGATGACATGAGACCTCAAACTTTTGGGCATAAGAGTGATCAATACCAGCGACAGCCTAACTTAGGTAAGCCTTAGTACATTGGAAATGTGACTGAGGAGACACAAGTGCTGAGGTATGTGACCAGCGTTTTTAGTCCGACGACGCGGATCTCTTATGCCGCAACGGTTACGGCCTCGCCGATATTGCCCCGAGGACGTGTCTCGTAGCTCCCGGGCGTCTCGGGATCATTGTTGAGTAGCGCGAACGATCCGACACGGCTCACCCGCCTCATCGTCAGGCGTAGTTCTGCGGATGCTGCGCTTCAACAACGGTCCCGGGTCCGAGCACGCGGCCAAAGGGCGCGACCTTCACGGCGACCCCGGGTTCGGAAAGCCCGCGTGGGTGGCATTCACCCCGCGTCATGGTGCACGCCGCCCCTGTGGATGTCGGGCGGGATCGCGCCGGTGCCGGCCGCGGCGCTTGCGAGTGCGTCATGTTCGCGTCGGCTCGGTCGTGATGCCCGACATTGCACGCGCGGCCGTGCATGCGACCGTCGATGACCGGCACTGCGTCGCGAGGCTCGGCGGCCTGCCACAGTGGGATATGCGCCGCCGACAGTGCTGGGTCTTCCCCCCGGACACTCGCCTTCGGAGTGAATCCCAGTGGTGTCGGCCCGACGGGTTCCGCGCCCCGGCGAAATCTCCCCAAGACCTGAAGCTGCCCCGGCGAG
>DXIM01000155.1 GCA_019112895.1 Candidatus Stackebrandtia faecavium | reverse complement strand
GTGCCGGTGCCCATCGCCAGACCGAGGTCGGCTTGCGCCAGCGCGGGCGCGTCATTGACGCCGTCACCGACCATCGCCACGACCTTGCCTTCGCGTTGCAGCCGGGCGACGACATTGACCTTGTCTTTGGGCAGCACCTCGGCGATCACTTCCTCGATGCCGACCTCAGCGGCCACATGCGCGGCCACGTCCTTGTTGTCGCCGGTCAACAGCACCGGAGTCAGACCCAGCGAAGTGAACTGTGAAACGGCTTCGGCCGATGTCGCCTTGACCTGGTCGGCGACGACGAGCACACCTCGTGGACTGCCGTCCCAACCGACCGCGATCGCCGTCTTGCCTTCGGCCTCAGCGGCTTGTTTGGCGGCTTTGAGCCCATCGTCAAGGTATTGCGACCATTCCGCCAGCAGCGTGTCGCGGCCCGCGATGACCGCGTGCCCCTCGACGATGCCTTGCACACCTTTGCCTTCGATGTTCTCGAAAGATTCCACCGCGGGAAGGGCACCCACCTCGGCCACCGCACCTTTCGCGATCGCTTGCGCGATCGGGTGCTCGGAATAATGCTCGAGCCCGCCGGCCAGGCGCAACAGCTCAGCGCGGTCCACATCGTCGGCGGTGATGACATCGGCGAGCGTCATCGTCCCGCTCGTCACGGTCCCGGTCTTGTCCAGCACGACCGTGTCCACTTTGCGGGTCGATTCCAATGTTTCGGGCCCCTTGATGAGCACACCGATCTGCGCTCCCCGGCCAGTACCGACGAGCAGCGCGGTCGGCGTCGCGAGCCCCAGCGCGCACGGGCACGCAATGATCAGCACGGCGACCGCGGCCGTGAAACCGGCCGACACCGGGAATCCTGCGCCGATCCATGCGCCGAGTGTGGCGACGGAGATCGCGATCGCGATCGGCACGAACACGCCCGACACCCGGTCGGCGAGCCGCTGGACCTGCGCCTTACCCGACTGGGCGTCCTCGACGAGCTTCGCCATCTGGGCCAACTGGGTATCGGAGCCGATCCGGGTGGCTTTCACAACGAGCCGCCCACCGGCGTTGACCGTCGCACCGGTAACACTGTCGCCTTCCGACACTTCGACCGGCACGGATTCGCCGGTCAGCATCGACGCGTCGACGGCGGAACTACCCGACACCACGGTCCCGTCGGTGGCGATCTTCTCGCCCGGGCGGACGACGAACTCTTCGCCCACGGCAAGGGCGTCGATGGGGATGCGTTGTTCCTGACCGTTGCGCAGGACGGACACTTCCTTAGCGCCCAGTTCCATCAACGCCCGCAGCGCCGCGCCGGCACGACGTTTCGCACGCTTCTCGAAATAACGTCCCAGCAGGATGAAGGTGATGACTCCGGCCGCGACCTCGAGGTAAATGCTGCCGAGGCCGTCGGTGCGCGAGATCGTGAACTCGAAAGCATGCACAGTTCCCCTGTCACCAGCGGTGCCGAAAAACAGCGCGACGATCGACCACAGCAGCGCAGCGCCGGTCCCCACGGAGATGAGGGTGTCCATTGTCGCGGTGCCTTGCTTGAGGTTCAGCCATGTCGCCTTATGGAACGGCCACCCCGCCCACACGACCACGGGCGCGGCCAAGACCAGGGATGCGAATCCCCAGTAGTCGAACTGGAGCGCGGGGATCATCGCCATCGCGATCACCGGGGCCGCCAAAACGGCGGAACCGATCAGGCGCTGCCGCAGGCTCCGAAGCTCGCGGTCCTCCCGGGATTCGCTGTCGCTTTCGCCTGCGGAGTCGGCCTCCGAGTCCTTCGCAGCAGGCAATGCGGCGCCGTATCCGCTTTTTTCGACAACGTCGATGAGCTCCTGGGCCTCGATGTCGGCCGGGGCGGTCACGCTGGCCTTCTCGGTCGCGTAGTTGACGCTGGCCGTGACGCCGTCGAGCTTATTGAGTTTGCGTTCGATTCGGTTCGCACACGACGCACAAGTCATGCCGCTGATCTCGAGTTCGACCATCGAAGTGGCGTCTTTGGACCCGTTAGTCGTGGTCATGACCGCTTCCTTCCTCGTCATGGGACGGGTCGTGCGTGCCGGAGTCGTCATCGGTCGCGCCGCTGGCGGTGGCGTTGAGCACCAGTGGCGCGGTGTGCACTTCGCCATTGATCTTGAAATCGAGATACAGCAAATATTGGCCCGGTGTCGGCGCGTTGACCTCGAAGATTATGTCCGGGCCGGATGTCTCGTCCGGTTTCGGCGCGTCACCGTGGGGGTGAGCGTGTAGGTACGCCAGGTCGCCTTCTCTCAGCGTGACCAGGTGCCCGAAAGCAGCCAAGTACGGCTGCAACTCCGTCACAGGTTCACCGTCTTTCGAGACGGTCATTGTCAGTTCTGACGGTTCACCGACGGTCAGATCACCGTGAACTGCCACTTCGTAGTCGTGCACGTTGGCTGTTTTGGCCGGTGCCGGCGCCACGGGTTCATAGCTTCCGGCGACCTGTACCGCGGTCGACAAAGTCAGTCCTTTGCCGGTCTGTGCGGGGATGAAGTCGGCGAAGACCCGGTACGTACCGCCTTCGTTCCATCGCCACGGAAGCGACCACGTGCCGTCCTTAGCGAGTTCGGGGTGGACATGCCGAAACTGCTGTCCGTCGGCGCGCACCACGATCAGGTGCAGTTCTTTGTCGTGCTGCACATCGAAATCGGTAACCGGCTTACCATCCGGCCCGATGACGACCAGGGATAGTTCACCGTTGCTTTCGGCTTCGCCCGGTGTGTCGACCTCGGTGAGCCGGTAACCGTCTTGCCCCAGACTGAGCCCGAGCGCGTTGGAGTCCGACGCTTCGTCCTTGTTCGAACCGTGCCCGGAATGCTCGCTTCCGTTTTCGTCGTCCTTCGCGGACTCCTGTGCGACCCTGTCGGGAACAACAACGCTAGCCGTGAACGCGGCGGCACCGAACAGGGTCACCAAGACGAGACCGAATAGGCCGAGCCGTATCCCTGGTTTCATATCAGCTCCGCACAGCCGCGTATCCGGCTTCGTCGACTGCCGCGATGACGGCGGCGTCGTCGATCTCGCCGGGGCCCGACACGAGGAGTTTTCCGGTGTCGGCGCTGACTTGGATGTCGTTGACGCCGTCGACGTCGCCGACTTCTTCGCGAACCGACATTTCGCAGTGGCCGCAGGTCATTCCGGTCACCTGGTATTCGTGGGTGCTCACTTTGGTCTCCTTTCGCAGCTGCCTTCGCAGAATTCGTCTCCTCGATTGTATACCCCTCGGGGGTATACCGCACGGGTAGTCCGGGTCATTGTCATCACGTCGATTCGACCACCAAAGTGGTGTTCTGGCGACCAAGCAACGCCCCATACCAACGCTC
>DXIM01000154.1 GCA_019112895.1 Candidatus Stackebrandtia faecavium | reverse complement strand
CCCCAACAGCACTAGCTGGCTCGACATGGGATTGCGGCAACTACGCGACACGGACCTGGAGCCATCCGCCAAGGTAGCGATCATCCAGTTGCTGAGCGTCCATGTGCGGTCATGGGTTATGTTGCGCCGCGCTTTCGACTCGCGGGAGCAAGGATCAGGACTCGGTCAGGCCGAAATCGAACGCGACTACGGGCGCAACCTCGCCCTACTCGTTGATCCGCAAAGGTTCCCGGATGCGGCGGCCCTATTCACCTCGTCCGTTTTCGAGCCGTCGCAGAAGGGCCATGACGGGGAGCTCGATGATGACCTCCACTTTGGTATCGAATTGATCTTGGACGGGGTGGCCGTTGCCGCCGAGGCACGAACCGACGTTGAATAGTTCGTATGCGTTCCGGAAGGTCATGAATGTCCGAAGAACCAGTACCCGTCACACCCCGACGACGCAAGTCCTTGCGCATGTTGAGTCTGGGCAACCCGTTGGTGCGTCTCGTTTTGCGGTCACCGTTTCATTGGGTCTTGAGCGGGAGACTCATGTTGCTGACATATACGGGGACCAAAACCGGGAACACTTATACGCTTCCGATCGCGTACTTCCATTGGGGCGACGGGAGACTGCTGGCCTTCAGCCGGGGTACCGCGTGGTCTCGACGCATTGCCGGCCGCGAAATCGCCCTGTGTATTCGCGGCAGGACGACACGGGCGACAGCCCGCCTGTACGACGATCGCGACTCGATCGCGTCAGTCCTCGGCGAGTTCGTGCACCGTAAGGGGTCGAAGGCTGCTTCGAGCTTGTTGCTCGGTCTTCCCAGCGATGTGCCACCGACGCCGGAAGACCTGGAGGCCGCCGCTATGCGGACGCGGATAGTGGAGTTCACATTGCTGTGACCGGGCCGTGAACTGCGCGATCGAGTGCCGGGTGTGGCTTACTGGCTTTCCGGGGACCACGCGACTTCGGCGCCGCTGTGCCCGGTCTGGAAGACGAGCCAACCTGACGCGACCGCCATCACCAGGGTTGCTGTGGCCAGGCCGATCATGACGAAGCCCATGGTCCTGGTTGTCGAGGACGTCGACTGCGTTGTGTCGACGTGGCGCCGCTTGCGGTCGAGGAATCCGAAGACGAGCGCCAGTGCGGCGGTCGCCGGCACGAGCCAGACGATGATGTCGCCGTAGGACAGGTGGTCGGCGAGCATGGTGGTGAATTTGCCGGTGTCGGCGCCTGCCGCGGAGATCATCTCGACATGCTGGTCGTAGAACTGATGCCCGCTCCACCAACCGATGAGCGTTGTTACGGCGGCAATGACGGCCAGCCCCGACATGAGCCAGCCGATGCGGTGGCGTAGGCGAGGGATGAGGAGGTAAATCGAAACCGTCGCGATGAATGCGGGGATCAGTACCACCGGCAGATGTATGAACAACGGATGCAGCGGAAGAGACTCAGCTATCGACATGCGCCAATTCAACCCGATTGTTAGGTAAACCTAAAGTCCCATCGAGTTGTTTCATTGCATCAGCACTGTATGTTGCCTTGTCGGATTTACGACAATGGATATTTGAAGCCTGCGTGGCTGTGTACGAACCCGAGATTCTTATAGAACTCGTGTGCGCCGGTGCGGCTGCTGTCGGACGTCAACTGCACCATGCCGCAACCGTTTTCGCGCGAAAACGCAATCGCCCACTCTATGAGTAGTGTGCCGATTCCCAGGCCGCGATGTTCCCGGTGAGTGCGGACCCCTTCGATCAGGCCGCGCGTCATCCCTGCCCGCGCGAGCCCGGGAACGATCGTCAGCTGCAGCGTTCCCACAATCGCATCGCCGCTGGTCGCGACCATGAGGTGATTGGCGGGGTCATCGTCAATCCGTGCGAAGGCGCGACGGTACGCCTCCAAGTCCTGCGGGGTTTCACGGGTCGAACCGAGCGGATCATCGGCCAACAATTCGACGATGTCGACGACGTCGTCTGAGATGGCGGGTCGGATGTCGATCTGTGTCACGTGCCCACAATAGCCAGCCGGTGAGCCGCAAGGGGCCTGGGAGTCGCGCAGTCGCGGCGGTGTTACTGACGAGCAGCCTGGAAGACTGGTCGGCATGGACCCTCAAACTGACGCCAAAGGCACGACGTATTCGGTCTCGGTGTTGCTCGCCTCGCTCTTCATGCCCGCCTCACTGGTCACCGGCCGCATAGTCGAAGCCATATTGGACACGACGAACCCCGATGAGGTCGCCGATCTGAGCCACGGATTGGCCTATCTCACCGAGATCCTCACCTGGTCGTTCGCGGTGGCTGGGATCCTGGTCGCCGGATTCATCCTGTCGACCGTTGCGCTGTGGGCGAGGGCCAAAACGTTCAGCGCTATTCGTTTGCCCGTGATCGTGTTCGCTGTTCAGGTCGTTGTGGCTGTCGCGCTCATGGTTGCCAACCAAGCGATTGACACCGCCGAGGGAATCTAATGCTGTCGCATACCGAAGCGTCGCAGTCGACCTTGCTCAGCCGTTACTCGCCGGCGCTGTTGTGGGCATCTGCCGTCGCGTGGACGGTTTTTACCGGGTGGCGGTTGTGGGGAACGGAACTCGCCTGGCCGTTCGTCATCGCCATGGCATACACGCCATATGTCGCCGCGGCGACGATCGTGCCGATGACTATCGCATTGTGGGCACGGCACTGGCGTACGTTCGCCGTGTTGGCGCTGTGTACTGCGACGCTTAGCATCGCCATGGCGCCGCGCGTAATCCCAGAGTCTTCGGCGGGAGCAGACGGCGTCGAACTCAACGTGTTGACGGCGAACGCGATGGTGGGCGAGGCCGATATGTCGGCGATCGTGTCGACTGTCAAGGACAACGATGTGGATCTTCTTGCGGTGGAGGAACTGTCCAAGGATGCCGCTGCTGCGCTGGCCGACGCGGGGCTGAGCGAGGTGCTGCCGCACGAGGTCGCGTATCCGGACGCGCTCGCGGCCGGGGCCGGGATCTATTCGAGACACCCGTTGACCGAGGCCGAGGATCTGTCCCTCGACGGTCTCTTCTGGATGCCGGCTGCGAGGATCAAGGTGCCTGATGCCGGAACGGTGGAGTTTATTGCAGTCCATATTGCCGCGCCGGCTTCGCCGTCTCGTTTCCCGGACTGGAGTGAGGAACTGGCCGCGCTTCCGCACGCAAACATCGGAAGTGACCCCACGATTTTGGCCGGGGATTTCAACGCGACCGCCGACCACGCTGCTTTTCGCGACGTGCTCGATTCCGGCTATACCGACGCCGCTATCGCCAACGGTGATGGGATGGTCGCGACCTGGCAACATTCTCTGTTGCCACTTCCTGTGACGCTTGACCACGTTTTGACCGATTCGGAGATTACGGCCGTCGAAACATCTACTTGCGATATTCCTGGCAGCGATCATCGCGCCTTGCTGGCCGAGTTGGTGTTGCCACCAGAGTGATTGACCGGCGATGCGCTCGACCGATCACCGGCCCATGAAACTTCAGACAGCCGTACCCGTAACGAGATCCGTGAGCACCGTGCGCAGCATTTCTGTGCGTTCGCGCCAAATGCAATGCCCAGCGCCATCGATGATTATTATTCGAGATCGCGGCATCAGTGTGGACAATTGCTGTGCTGAGGTAAAAGAGCGAGGGTCGTGCGAGCCGTGGATAAAGACCGTGTCGATCTCGAGGCTCGCAGCTTGCTGCGGCAACGTGGTGGCCGTCCAGCCGTCGGCTTCAGCGTTGAGGACGCGATTGGCGTGCTGGTTAATCGGATACGGTGCTTGCGCGTCTTCGTGTGCCCAGCTCCACGCGCGTTGTTGGTCGGCGTGGTCGGTGAACCACGCCAGCGTCCGAAACTCGATCTCCTCGTCGGGGCTTCGGTTTTCGAGCGCCTTCAGCGCCCGCAGCCGTTCGACCTGTTGCGCGGTCATGAGTTCGTCCCGGCGTCGTCGGTACTGCTCTTTCCAACTACCGATACCGGCGCCGCT
>DXIM01000022.1 GCA_019112895.1 Candidatus Stackebrandtia faecavium | reverse complement strand
CGACCGGATACACCTTCACTGGCACCGTCGCGGGCAAACCGGTGGGCCTACCGTCGCGCAGATCGAAGCGCGAGCCGTGCAGCCAGCACTCCAATGTGCAATCTTCGACGTCGCCTTCGGACAACGGCACGGCCGCGTGCGAGCACTCGTCGTAAATCGCGAAGACCTCGTCGCTTTTACGTACCAGCGCTACCGGAGTCCCGTCGATCTCGGCGCGGACCGGTGTGTCCAGTTCGAGATCGTCGACCGCGCAGATACGCACGAACGCGTCTTGAGCCGTCATGTTCACGCGTTCACCTCGTCCAGGCGCTTCTCGATGGCGTCATGGAGCCGCTCACGCAAAGACTCGACCGGGATGTGGGTCAAGATCTCGGCGAAGAACCCCCGCACCACCAAGCGCCGCGCGTCATCCTCGGGGATCCCACGTGACTGCAGGTAGAACAGCTGTTCGTCATCGAAACGTCCGGTCGCGCTCGCGTGGCCGGCACTTTCGATCTCACCGGTCTCGATTTCGAGGTTCGGCACCGAGTCGGCACGGGCTCCATCCGTCAACACGAGGTTCCGGTTGATCTCGAACGTGTCGGTGCCGGTGGCCAGGTCCTGGATCAGCACGTCGCCGACCCACACGGTGTGTGCGTCGCGCCCTTGCAGAGCACCCCGATAGTTGACATTCGAGCGGCAATCGGGCTGCGAATGGTCGACCAGCTGACGGTGCTCGATGTGTTGGGCACCGTTGGCGAAATACAGACCGTAGGCGTCGATCGACCCGCCCGGGCCCGCGAACTCGGCCGACAAGTACTGCCGCACCAGTTCGCCACCGAGGCTCACCGAGACGTGCTTCAACGTGGCGTCGCGCTCGATCCGTGCTTTCTGGTGCTGCAGCTGGACCGAATCCTTCGACCAGTCGGCGATGCTGACGACCCGCACCTGCGCGTTCTTACCGACCTGGATCTCGACGTTATCGGCCAGCGTGACCGCGCCCACGTGATCGAGGACGATCGTCACATCGGCCGATTCGCCCACGTCAATGAAGGTGTGGGCGTATGCGGCCCCGTCGCTGCCGGCACCAGTGACCGACACGGTGACCGGTTCCGACACCACGGTGTTGCGCGGAACCTCGATCATGAGCGCCTGCGTCATCGACGTGAACGCCTGCGCACTAGGCCTATCGAAAGGTTGCAGGATCGAACCGATTCGCGCGTCTTCTTTGCTGACGGTGGTGATCGACACGCCGTCGACTTCGTTGTGTTCGCGCTTCGGGCCGGCCGCTGCGGGCACTGCGCTGCCGTCGTGCAGACCGCGCAGCTGCCGCAGCGGTGTGAACCGCCAGTCCTCCTCACGCCCGTTCAGTATCGGAAAATCTTCCACACTGTACGAACGCAACAGCTGAGACTTCGTCTTAGGCGGAGTCTCGGATCCCCCGTGCGAATGTGGACTTGGGCTCACCAAGGCATTACTGGTCATCGTATTGACGTCTTCTCCTACTTCAACTTCTCGCAAATGGCCCGGCGGTCTTAACCGACCGCGCCTTCCATCTGCAGCTCGATCAGGCGGTTGAGCTCAAGCGCGTATTCCATGGGCAGTTCCTTGGCGATCGGTTCGATAAAGCCCCGCACGATCATCGCCATGGCCTCGTCCTCGGTCAGCCCCCGGCTCATCAGGTAGAACAGCTGGTCATCGCTGATCTTCGACACGGTCGCCTCGTGGCCCATCTGCACGTCGTCTTCGCGCACGTCCACGTACGGATAGGTGTCCGAACGGGAAATGTCGTCGACCAGAAGCGCGTCACATTTGACGGTGCTCTTCGCGTGGTCGGCATCGTCGTTGACCTGCACGAGTCCGCGGTACGAGGTGCGTCCGCCGCCGCGGGCGATCGACTTCGAGATGATGGACGAGGACGTGTGCGGCGCAGCGTGCGTCATCTTCGCGCCCGCGTCCTGGTGCTGCCCCTCGCCGGCCATGGCCACGCTGAGAACCTCACCCTTGGCGTGCGGCCCGGTCATCACGACGGCCGGGTACTTCATGGTCACCTTCGAGCCGAGGTTGCCGTCGACCCACTCCATCGTGGCGCCCTCTTCGGCCACCGCGCGCTTCGTCACCAGGTTGTACACGTTGTTCGACCAGTTCTGGATCGTCGTGTAACGCACACGCGCGTTCTTCTTCACGATGATCTCGACGACAGCCGAGTGCAGACTGTCGGAGGTGTAGATCGGCGCCGTGCAGCCCTCAACGTAATGCACGTAGGAGCCCTCATCCGCGATGATCAGGGTCCGCTCGAACTGGCCCATGTTCTCGGTGTTGATGCGGAAGTACGCCTGCAGCGGGATGTCCACGTGCACGCCCGGCGGAACGTAAATGAAGGAGCCGCCGCTCCACACAGCCGTGTTCAACGCAGCGAACTTGTTGTCGCCCACCGGGATGACGGACCCGAAGTGTTCCTTGAAGGTCTCGGGGTGCTCGCGCAGCGCAGTGTCGGTGTCGAGGAACTGGACGCCCTTTTCCTCAAGGTCGTCGCGGATTTTGTGGTACACCACCTCGGATTCGTACTGCGCGGCGACACCGGCGACGAGGCGCTGCTTCTCGGCTTCCGGAATGCCGAGACGGTCGTAGGTGTTCTTGATGTCTTCAGGAAGGTCTTCCCACGACTGCGCCTGTCCCTCGGTCGAACGCACGAAATATTTGATGCGGTCGAAATCAATACCGGACAGGTCGGCGCCCCAATTCGGCATCGGCTTGCGGTCGAACAGCTTCAGACCCTTCAGTCGGGTCTTGAGCATCCACTCCGGTTCTTCCTTCTTCGCCGAAATGTCGCGCACGATCGCCTCGGACAACCCTCGCTGCGCCGAAGCTCCGGCCGCGTCCGAGTCGGACCAGCCGTACTCGTAATTGCCGAGCGACGCGAGCGTCTCCTCCTGACTCAGCGGTGCAGCCTTCGTGGTGTCGGTCATGGTAGTGCTCACCTATCGTTGTCGGTTTGAGTTGCGGTTCCATCGCCTTGCGCAGACGGAATATACGTCGTGCACACTCCGTCGCCATTCGCGATCGTGGCCAAGCGCTGGACGTGGTTACCCACAACCCGCGATATAACCTCAGTCTCCGCCTCGCACAATTGCGGGAACTCCGCGGCCACATGCGCGACCGGGCAGTGGTGTTGACACAACTGGCCGCCGTTGGCCAATGCAGTCGCTGTAGCCGCGTACCCCTCGGCAGAGAGCGCTTCGGCAAGAGCTTCGGCCTTGTCGAGCGGCGTGCCCGCGTCTGCGACGGCGGTGCGGCACTGCTCCTCAAGGTCCGATACTTGTTGCGCGGCGAAAGCGCTCACAGCCGTGGAACCACCGTGGTGATGTATCCACCGCAATGCTTGCGTAGCAAGATCGTCGTAATGATGACCGAACGTTTCGTGCGCCGCATGCGTGAGCCGATACGTCCGCGCGGGGCGTCCTCGCCCCCGCAGACTCTTCGAACTCGGTGCATGTGACGTGACGAGACCCTCGGACATCATGGCGTCGAGATGTTTGCGCACCGCCACCGGGGTGATGTCGAGGTGCGCCGCCAATTGACGCGCGGTCGAATTGACGTTTTCCAGCAGAAATTTGGCGACACGCGCGCGGGTGTCCCCGTCCCGTGAGTTGCAGCCGGTTGGCTGGCGAGTCGCATCCTTTTCCACAACCCAAGTGTTGCTTATTTCCTCCGTCCTTGGCAAGGCGGGGTCGATGACGTGGGACACCTCACCGATAACAGGCGACCTCGCGGACAGAACCAGCAAGCGACAACCTAAACTTCTACAACGTGTCGTCGAAATGGGTCCGCGGGCTGAGCCTGCTCAATGTCATCGCCAACGTCATCATTGTCGTCACCGGCGGCGCCGTACGGTTGACCGGTTCCGGCCTGGGTTGCCCCACATGGCCGAACTGCGCGGCGGGAACATTCCACGCGACGGCGGAGATGGGCATCCACGGTGCGATCGAATGGGGCAACCGCCTGCTCAGTGTGGCCGTCGGGATCATCGCGGTGGCCACCCTGCTCGCCGCAATCGCCTATAAACCGCGCCGGACCTCGCTCATCTGGCTCACGGGGGCTGTGACAGGCGCTGTCGTCCTACAGGGCGGGATCGGTGCCTTCACAGTCAACACCGGCCTCGCTCCGTGGCTGGTCAGCATCCATTTCCTCGTATCGATGGGCATCCTGGCGTTTGCCTATACCGCGTGGCGCCGCGCCAACGAACCAGACGGCACGATCCACACACGCGCGCTGCCGACCGCGGTCAGGGTCCTGTGGTGGCTGGTGGCGGGAGCGGCCACGGCGAGCCTCATCGTGGGCACGCTGGTGACTGGGGCGGGCCCGCATGCGGGCGATCCAAACGCACCCCGTCTCGCGTTGGACCCGGCCGTCATATCCCAGGTGCACGCCGACGTCGTCTTTGCGCTGATCGGCTTGTCGCTCGGCCTCGCGTTGTGCCTCCACGCGCTGCGGGCGCACCGCAGCGTGGTGACGGCCGCGTGGGTGCTGCTCGCCGTCGAACTCGGGCAAGGCGCCATCGGCATGGTTCAATACTTCACCGGTCTCCCCGAACTCCTGGTCGGCGCTCACCTTGCCGGGGCCTGCCTGTTGTGGTTGGCGGTTTTGTCGGTCGGGCTGCGCCTCGACACCACCCACACCGCCAGCACAGAAGCCGAGCCCGACGCAGAAGTAACCGGTGCGAAAGAACACGCCGTTATAGCCCCGTAGACAGCAAAACCGACCGCTGCGGCCCCTGTACAGCGCCGTTTTCGCCGCGTACCTTTCGGTCCGTGCCAACCCCCCTGCACGCATCCCCGCCTCGGTTCGAGCGCGCGCTTCCGTCCGAAGACGTTCGGGCCGAAGCCGGCCGCAACCGACAACTGCTGATCATCCTTGCGAGCATGATCGCTGTGGCTTCGGCGGTGTCGGTGGCGGGACATTACGGTCCCGCCCACACCGGCCTGATCGCCGAACCCGTCATCGCCATCGGGCTGGTGATCGCCGCGCGGAGGCTAGGGATCAGTTGGCGCGAACTCGGCCTATCCCGCTCGACGTGGGCGCGCGGCGCGATATACGCGTTGGTTGCCATAGCGGTGGTCGCGATCATCTACCTCGCCGCCGCGACAATCCCAATCACGCGCGACGCCTTCATGGATACGCGTTACCGGCTACCTGCCGGGAGAGCCCTACTGACGGCACTGGTCATCATTCCGCTGGGCACGATCCTGTTCGAAGAGGTCATGTTCCGGGGCGTCCTGCCAGCGATCGTGCGCAAAAGCAAGGGCGTCATAGCTGCCGTCTCCGTGTCGTCGGTGCTGTTCGGTCTATGGCACGTGCTGCCTTCGTTGGCGATGGGCGCGAACATGCTCGTCGTACGGATGGTCGGCGAAGGCATGTTCGCCACATGCATCATGGTCACTGCCGTCGTCGCCTTCACCGGCGCGGCCGGATGGTTGTTGTGCGAGATCCGCCATCGAAGCGGAAGCATCATCGCCACCGCGGGCCTGCATTGGGCGACTAACGGCCTCGGGGTGCTGCTGTCGAGCGCGATCTGGTCGATCCGCGTGGCCACGTGACCGGCGCTCACCGCTCCAACTTGTCGATCGCATCCACCATGCGCATCTGGCTACCCGGATCGAAACCGTAGTACAGCGACGGTTCGGAAAGTTCCAACTCGAGCACCGCCGGTCCTCGATCGGTCTCGACCAGATCCACCCGCGCATACAGCAGTTCGGCCGGATCGTCGACGGCGGCGGCCAACGCGGCCTCGGCAACCGCTTTTTGGGTCGGGGTCGCCTCGCTGGAGGCGATATTTTCGTCCTTGTACAGGCCCACGTCCCGCCCATGCGGTCCGGTCAGCATCGCCGACTTTAGGATCGTGTGGCTGTAGCTGCCCCCGAAGTACAACAGGCCGTGTTCCCCATGGGATTCGATCGAGTGGAGGAACGGTTGCGCCATCACGGTCTTGCCCAAAGCATGGAGCCGCGCGACGTGCGCTACCGCGAGGTCGGCTTCCTCCGGCAGGTTGTACACACCGGCGTTGCGGCTGCCCGCCCCGACGGTGGGCTTAAGGACCCAGCGTCCGTGCTGTTCCTGCAGCTCGTCGCCCGGCTCGATCCACCGCGTCGGCACCGTCGGTACCCCGCGGTCGGCCAGTGCACGCAGGTAGGTCTTGTCGAGGTTCCACCGCAGAACCGACGCCGGGTTGTGCAAGCGCGGTACCCGGGCGGCCCAGTCAAGGAAATCATCGACCCGGTCCTGGTAATCCCAGCAACTGCGCACGATCACCGCGTCGTAGCTCGACCAGTTGACGGCCGCGTCGTCCCAGATCTCGACCTCGACGAAGTGGCCACGCTGCCGCAGCGGCGGCACGATCAAAGCCTCGTCCTCGTCGAGATCGGGAAGTTTGCGGCACGTCGCGATCGCGATCCTCATTGGTGTCACACCAGGAAGGAATCAACGGCGACGGCGACGAACAGCAAGGTGAGGTAGGTGATCGACCAGTGGAACAGCCTCATCGGTTTGATCGGTTCATCTCGGCAGATGCGTCCGTGCATCTTATGCGCTTCCAGACAGAACAGTCCGCCGGTGATGAGCGCGACTACGCCGTACAGCGGCGTCATCCCCAACGGCCACAGCGCCAGCGAAGCCGCCAAGGTCAGCCACGCGTAAACGACCGACTCAATCCCGACACGACGCATCGGCGCCACGACCGTCAGCATCGGGATCCCCGCGGCGGCGTAGTCGTCCGCATATTTGATCGCCAGCGCGAAGAAATGCGGGGGCTGCCACAGGAACACCACAGCGAACAGGATCCACGCCTCGATGCTCAGCGTGCCGGTGACGGCCGCCCAACCGATCAGGACTGGGGCCGCGCCGCATACTCCGCCCCACACCGTGTTCATGGCCGTGGTGCGTTTGAGCCACATCGTGTAAACGACGTCGTAGTAGAAAATCGCCCCGAGAGTCAGCGCCGCCGCCAGCAGGTTCGAGGCGAACCCGATCAGCACGATCGAGATGGCGCCGGCGATGAGCCCGAAGATGAGGGCATTGCGCGGGTGGACCGTATGCTGCGGGATCGGGCGACGTTGCGTCCGCCGCATGAGCTGGTCAATGTGGCGGTCGATGTAGCAGTTGATGGCGTTGGCACTACCCGCGGCCAGGGCACCAGCCGCTACGACCGCTATCACGGTGAGCCAATGCGGTAGTCCGTCGTAGCTGAGACGTGCGGCGAGGAACATCGCCGGCACGGTGGTGATGAGCAGAAGCTCGACGATGCGCGGCTTCGTCAAGGCCACGTAGGCCTTGAGGACGTCGCTGAAACGCGCACGCGAGGGTGGTGCGGGCTCGGTTTCGGGTTCCGGAGCGGGCGCCTGCTCTGAACCGGCAGCACCGGTGGTTTCGACCACAATCGTGCGCCGCGGGGGGCTCTCGGCGATCCGGTGCATTGGCGCGATGGCACCAGTCGACGCCTGAATTCTACGCATTGTGGAAGATCTTATTGTGCGACTAAACCGCGGTGTTTCCGGGTCCGGGAGTGTGGCGTACACGCCACATCGGCGAAGCCGACGGCGGGACTTGGCTCACAGCGAAACTTCGTGCGCCCACGTTGGCGCGGCATCGCAACTGGGTATGGTTTCGCTGACGATCCACCACATTTGCCAAGGAGGCGGAAAGTGTCCGCGAGCGCACTCAATTGGTCCGATCTCGATTACAAAGCCGTCGATACCGTACGTGCTCTTGCTGTCGACGCCGTCGAAAAATGCGGGAACGGGCACCCGGGAACGGCCATGAGCCTTGCGCCGGCCGCTTATCTACTGTTCCAGCAGGTGATGCAGCACGACCCGGCGGACCCGAACTGGGCGGGACGGGACCGTTTCGTGTTGTCGTGCGGCCACTCGAGCCTCAGTCTCTATATACAGCTGTTTCTGTCCGGGTACGAGGGCATGACACTCGACCAGCTGAAGCAGCTGCGTCAGTGGGGTTCGCTCACCCCGGGACACCCTGAATACGGGCACACGCCAGGCGTCGAGGCCACGACCGGCCCCCTCGGCCAAGGCATCGCGATGGCGGTGGGCATGGCGGCGGCTGCGCGCCGTGAACGCGGACTGTTCGACCCGGACGCACCGCCAGGGGCGTCCCCATTCGACCACAATGTTTACGTCATCTGCTCCGATGGCGACATCCAAGAAGGCATCAGCCACGAGGCCAGCGCGCTGGCCGGCCACCAACAACTGGGCAACTTGATCGTCTTCTATGACGAAAACGAGATCTCGATCGAGGACGACACCGCCGTTGCTTTGTCGGAGGATGTCGCGGCCCGCTATGCAGCCTACGGCTGGCACACACAGACGATCGATTGGCGCGGCGAGGACGGGTACAACGAGGACGTCGGCGCGCTATTCGATGCGATCAACGAGGCGAAGGAAGTAACCGATAAGCCGTCGTTCATCTCGCTGCGCACTATCATCGGCTGGCCCGCCCCAACTAAGCAGAACACCGGCGCTATCCACGGCTCGAAGCTGGGAGCGGACGAGGCGAAGGCCACCAAGGAGATTCTGGGTTTCGCCCCGGACCGCGCCTTCGACGTCGATGACAAGGTCTTGAGTCACGCCCGCGGCGTCGGCGCGCGCGGCAAGGCCGCCCATGCCCGGTGGCAGGAGAAGTTCGACGCGTGGGCGCAAGCTAATCCTCAACGGCATGCTCTGTTCCAGCGTCTGTCTGACCGCGCGCTGCCGGAAGGCTGGGAGCAGGCTTTGCCGAGCTTCGATGCCGACGACAAGGGCATCGCCACCCGCGCCGCGTCCGGGAAGGTCCTGTCCGCCCTGGCGCAGACGCTGCCGGAACTGTGGGGCGGCTCCGCCGACCTCGCGGGCAGCAACAACACCACGATGGACGGTGAACCGTCGTTCCTACCCAAGGAACACAGCACCAAGATGTTCGACGGCAATCCGTTCGGTCGCACGTGGCACTTCGGTGTCCGCGAGCACGCCATGGCGGCGATCTCCAACGGCATCGCGCTTCACGGCAGAACTCGCCCGTATGCGGGGACGTTCCTGGTCTTCAGCGACTACATGCGCCCAGCCGTGCGGCTGTCTGCCCTGATGCAGGTGCCGGTCACCTACGTATGGACCCACGACTCCATAGGTCTCGGTGAGGACGGCCCCACCCACCAACCGGTCGAGCACTTGGCGTCATTGCGCGCCATACCCGGCCTGGACGTGGTGCGGCCCGCCGACGCCAACGAAACGGTGTGGGCCTGGCGACGCGCCCTGGAGACGGCCGACCGCCCCACGGCGTTGGCACTCACGCGTCAGGCAGTGCCAACGGTTGACCGTACGACGCATGCCTCAGCAGAAGGAGTCGCGCGTGGCGGCTACGTACTGGTCGACGCGGACAAGTCCACTCCCGACGTGATCATCATCGCCACGGGCAGCGAAGTCGCCATCGCGTTGCAAGCCAAACAAAACCTTGCCACAGAGGGGATCTCGGCACGGGTGGTGTCGATGCCGTGTCGCGAATGGTTCGATTCTCAGGACGCCGACTACCGTGACAGTGTCCTCCCGGCGACGGTACGTTCCCGCGTTAGTGTCGAAGCCGGCATCGCCATGCCGTGGCGTGACTTGATCGGCGACGCCGGAGTCAGCGTCAGCATCGAGGACTTCGGAGCCAGCGCGCCGTATCAGCGCATCTACGAGGAATACGGCATCACCGCCGACAACGTCGTGGCGGCCGCAAAACGCACGATCGCCAACGCGGCGCCATAAACACAGGGAGGGGCCACAACCATGAGCCACCAAGATCGTTTGGGTGCATTGAGCACCTCGGGCGTAGCGATATGGCTGGACGATTTGTCCCGCCAGCGCTTGGCATCGAAGAACCTCGCCGAGCTGCGCGATAAGAAGCATGTCGTCGGCGTGACGAGTAACCCGACGATTTTCGCCAAGGCGCTCACGTCTGGTGAGAACGAACACTACGCACAGCAATTGCGCGACCTAGCATTGCGCCAGGTCAGCGTGGACGAAGCCGCACGCACGATCACCACCTACGACGTGCGCTGGGCGTGCGACGAGTTTCGTGGGATCTTCGACGCCACGACCGGCATCGACGGTCGTGTGTCGCTCGAAGTGGATCCGCGCTTGGCTCACGACACCGCCCGCACCGTCGCTTCGGCGAAAGCACTGTGGTGGCAGGTGGATCGACCGAACCTCATGATCAAGATTCCCGCAACAGCCGAGGGTCTTCCTGCTATCACGCAGGTCCTGGCGCAGGGAATCAGTGTCAACGTCACTTTGATCTTCGGTTTGGAGCGGTACCGCGCCGTCATGGATGCGTTTTTCGACGGCATGGAACAGGCTAAAGCCAACGGCCATGACCTGGCGTCCATGGCGTCGGTGGCGTCTTTCTTCGTTTCTCGAGTCGACACCGAGGTCGATAAACGCCTCGACGCGATCGGGGGCGCGCAAGCCGAAGCGCTCAAGGGCAAGGCGGCTATCGCCAACGCACGGCTCGCGCACAAGGCCTACCAGCAGGAGTTCTCGTCCGCGCGGTGGCGCGCCCTGGCTGAGTCTGGCGCCAAGCCACAGCGTCCGTTGTGGGCTTCGACGTCCACGAAGAACCCGGATACGCGCGACGTCATCTATGTGGAGGAATTGATCGCACCCGGCACCGTCAACACGATGCCGCAGAACACGATCAACGCCTTCGATGATCACGGCGAGGCAGTGGCCGACAGCATCACCGGAAACTACGACGGCGCCGCCGATGTTCTCGATGGGATCGCGAAGGTCGGTGTCAGCTACGACGATGTCGTCGAGACCTTGGAACGCGAAGGCGTGGAGAAGTTCGTCGACAGCTGGAACGATCTGCTCGCAAGCGTGCGCACCCGTCTGACCGAGGCTTAGGAGCACAAAACCGTGACACGAATGGACGCCGGGGGTGGCGTGTCGGTCGTGACGACGATGCCTCTTGACGACAAGATCGCTTCGCTGGTCGATCACGACGTGCCGTCTCGACTCGCCGCAAAGGACAGTGGACTGTGGGGCGAGGCTGCCCGAGACGAGGCCGAGATCCGGCTGGGCTGGCTCGACACATTCGAGCAGTCCCATGCGCTGTTGCCGCGGCTGGATTCCCTCAAGATCCGCCTGCGCGAGCAGGGTATCGACCACGTCGTCTTGGCCGGCATGGGCGGCTCGTCACTGGCACCGGAGGTCATCTGCCGGACCCTCGACGTGCCGCTGACGGTCCTGGACACGACCTCACCGGATACGATCCGACAAGCCCTGGCCGACCGGCTCGAGAGCACGGTGGTTGTGGTGTCGAGCAAGTCGGGCGGGACCATCGAGACCGAGAGCCTGCGGCGGGCGTATGCGCAGGCGTTCACGGATGCGGGGGTCAAGAACGTCGGCGACCATTTCGTGATCGTCACCGACTCCGGTTCGCCGCTCGAACAGCGCGGTACCGCCATGAAGGCGACGGTGTTTTGCGCAGACCCCAACGTGGGCGGGCGTTACTCAGCACTGACCGCGTTCGGGCTCGTCCCTGCGGCGCTTGCCGGCGTGGATGTCGCGGCACTTTTGGACGAAGCCGCCACCTTCGCCGGCTCGCTGACCAACGCGACGCCCGATAACCCGGCTGTCGCTTTGGGTGCGGCGCTGACGGTCGAACCAACACTGTCGATCAGCGACGATGGCTCGGGCATCATCGGATTGGGAGACTGGGCCGAACAGCTGATCGCGGAATCGACGGGTAAGGACGACACCGGTGTGCTGCCAGTCGTGTTGGAGTCGCCGGTCGCCCCGGGGGTCAGAACGTCCGGGCAAGTCAACGCCGTCGTCGGCGGTGCCAGCACGATGACGGGCGACGGCAGTTCGGTGCGGCTCACGCCTCCCGATATTGCGGTCCATGGACCGTTGGGCGCCCAGTTTTTGTGCTGGGAGGCAGCCACAGCCTATGCGGGCTATCTGCTGCAGATCAATCCGTTCGATCAGCCCAATGTGGCCGAAAGCAAGGACAACACCAACCGCATCCTTGACTCCGGGGCCGCGATCGAGAAGCCCTCATTCGTCGAGGAGCACATCGAAGCGCGCGGCACCGACGCCAATAACCTCGCGCAGGCGCTGGCGCAGCTCGTCGAGGGCCTGTCCGGCGACGATTACCTGGCTGTGACGGCGTTCCTCGATCCGCACAGCGACGAATACGTCGCACAGCTGCGGGCGCTGCTTTCTCGCAAGCTCACGGTCCCGGTCACCTTCGGCTGGGGGCCGCGCTACCTGCACTCCACCGGACAGTTCCATAAGGGTGGACGCCAAACGGGCCGGTTCCTGCACATCACGGGAGTGGTCGAGGAGGACATCGAAGTGCCTGGCCGCGCCTACGGGTTCGGCGAGCTGCAGGCCGCCCAGGCTCAAGGGGACCGCGAGTCCCTGAGCCAGAAGAACCGTCCCCTGCTGCACGTCCACCTCACTGATCGCGCGGCAGGAATAGACCAGCTGATCAACGCCGTCAAGGAGTTGCCGGTCCAATGACCGTTACACCGTCCAATCCGCTGCGTGACCCTCAGGATCGCCGGTTGCCGCGGATCGCGGATCCATGCGCACTGGTGATATTCGGTGTCACCGGCGATCTGGCACAGAAGAAGTTGATCCCGGCGGTTTACGACCTGGCCAACCGCGGGATGCTGCCGGCGGCATTCACGGTGTTGGGTTTCGCACGCCGCGACTGGGGACACGGGGATTTCGAGGAATTGGCTCGCCAGGCGGCCAAGACACACGCCCGTACTCCGTGGCGCCAGGAAGTGTGGAACCGCTTGGCCGACACCTTCACGTTCGTCCCGGGCTCGTTCGATGACGACGAAGCCTTCGACAATCTGGCTTCGACGCTCGAAGAACTGCGGCACACCCACGCGATCGGGGGGAACGCGGCCTTCTACTTCTCGATCCCGCCTTCGGCTTTCCCAACGGTCCTGCGTCAACTCGACCGCACCGGAGCCGCCCACAACACGTCGGCGGGCGGCTGGCGGCGCGTCGTGGTGGAGAAGCCGTTCGGGCACGACCTCGAATCGGCGAAGAAGCTCGACAATCTCGTCGATAGTGTCTTCACCGCCGAAGGTGTCTTCCGCATCGATCATTACCTGGGCAAGGAAACCGTGCAAAACATTCTTGCCTTGAGGTTCGCGAACGCGCTATTTGAGCCGGTGTGGAACTCCCATTATGTGGATTCCGTCCAGATCACCATGGCCGAGGACGCCGGTATCGGGAGCCGCGCGGGTTTCTACGATTCCGCCGGGGCTGCCCGAGACGTACTGCAAAATCATCTGCTTCAGCTGCTCGCGTTGACCGCGATGGAAGAGCCCGTGGGTCTCAATGCCGAGGAGATTCGCACCGAGAAACTCAAGGTGTTGCGAGCGATCACGCTGCCCAAGGACCTCGAAACCTACGCGGTGCGGGGCCAATACTCCGACGGTTGGATCGCCGGCAACCCGGTCCGCAGCTACCTCGACGAGGACAATGTCGCGCCGGGGTCGACGACCGAAACCTATGTGGCGGTCCAGCTCGGAGTACAGAATCGCCGCTGGGCCGACGTGCCGTTCTATCTGCGCGCAGGCAAACGACTCCCGCGGCGCGTCACTGAGATCGCGATCGTTTTCAAACGTGCGCCCCATCTGCCTTTCCACGACTACGACGTCGAGACTCTGGGACAGAATCAGCTAGTGATCAGGGTGCAGCCGGATGAGGGCGTCACCGTGAAGTTTGGTTCGAAAGTCCCCGGAACCGGCATGGAGTTGCGTGACATCTCCATGGACTTCCATTACGGCGAAGCATTCACCGAATCCAGCCCCGAGGCGTATGAGCGGCTCATCCGCGATGTACTCCTCGGCGATAAGACACTGTTCCCGGACGCGGCCGAAGTCGAAGCCAGTTGGGCCGTCATCGACCCGCTCGAAGAATTCTGGGCCAACCACAAGCCCAGTCAGTACCGCGCCGGGAGTTGGGGCCCCGAGGCCGCCAACACCATGATGTCCCGTCACGGGCGCACCTGGCGTCGTGCCTGACTACCACATCGAAGGAGGTAACGGTGATCGCGCTATGGGACACCAATGCCACTGAAGTGGCGAAAGCGTTGGCTACTGAACGGCATTCCGCAGCCGGAGCGAGCGGGATCGCGTTGAACCTGGTCGTCGTCGTCAACGAACAGAACGAACGCGAAGCCGAACAGGCGCTGACGATCGCTGCCCAGCAGCATCCCTGCCGCCTCCTGATCGTGATCAGACGCGACCCACAGCAGGAAAAAGCCCGGGTGGACGCCGAGATCGTCGTCGGCGGCCGGCTCGGACCGTGCGAGGCCGTGGTGCTGCGTGTGTACGGACCGCTGGTGCGGCATTCCGATTCGGTCGTCGTTCCACTCCTGGCACCGGATGTTCCGGTGGTGACGTGCTGGCTGTCGGACGCGCCTCAGTTCACCGCCCAGGACCCGCTGGGGGCTTTCGCCGACCGTCGCATCACCTACAGCGCCCGCGACAGCGAACCGACCGCGGCCCTGCAGCGTCGCGCCGACGATTACACACCAGGCGACACGGACCTGTCATGGACGCGCATCACCTACTGGCGTTCGCTCATCGCCAGCGCGTTCGACACGGCCACGGCCGCGCCGGCCTCGATCGAGATCACGGCGAACGCCGACGATCCCAGCGCGGCGCTGCTGTCCGGTTGGCTGGCGAGCAAGCTGAAAGTGCGGCCGGTCATCACCGATGACCCGATGAAGCATGACCGCGGGCACCTTCCCGGTATCAAGGCTGTGGCGATCGACTTGGCCAACGATCACCAGATCACGATCAAGCGGGGCGCCGACGGTGAAACCCTGTTGCAACGTACGGGTTTCCCGGACCGCACCGTCACCATCAATGGCCGTGAACTGGGCGAGCTTTTGGCCGAGGAACTGCGCCACCTCGATCCCGATCAGCCCTACCAATCGGCGTTGGGTGAGGCGACGAACTCGCAATGGCTGTGCAACGGCGATGTCGCGGCGGTGACGTCATGACCTCGACCAGCGTCGTCGTACACCCGAATTCCTCCGTCTTGGCGTTGTCGGTGGCAGCGAGGCTGGCCACCACGATCATCGATGCGCAGGCTGAACGGGGCGAAGCCTCCGTCGTGCTGACGGGCGGCCGGATCGCTTCCAGCGTGTATTCACAGTTGGGGCGGGACCCGGTGCGGCACGCGATCGACTGGAGCCGCGTCGATTTCTGGTGGGGAGACGAAAGGTTCGTCTCCGCCGACGACGAACAGCGCAATGACCTGGCAGCCCGCCGGGCGCTACTCGACGTGGTCGGTGTGCCGCCTCACCGCATTCATGCGATGCCCGCGAGCGGCGGCCCGACCGGTGATGACCCGGAGGCGGCCGCGGCGCAGTACGCCGAGGAGATGGCGAGTTTCGGCGGCCAGCGGTACCCGCATTTCGATGTCGTCCTTCTTGGTGTCGGTGAGGACGCGCACGTCGCATCGATTTTTCCCGGGCATCCGGCCGTGTACGAGACCCGCACCGCCGTCGCCGTGCGGGGGGCACCCAAACCGCCTCCTCAGCGCATCACGCTCACGTACCCCGTCATCAACTCCGGACAGGAGGTGTGGCTTCTGGCGTCGGGATCGTCGAAGGCGGACGCGGTCGGTTTGGCTATGTCGGGCGGCGGATTCAAACAGGCCCCGGCGGCTGGAGTCAGCGGGCTGAACGCCACGCGCTGGCTGTTGGATCGCCAGGCGGCGGCGATGCTTCCGGACAGTTTCAACAGCCCGCTGCGCTGAGATCGGCACAAGGTCCGGTCAACTTGCTAGTCGAGGCGGCGAGCGCGCAGGTTAGCCAATGCTTCGGCAAGGAGCGCTTCGCCGTCTTCGCGGCTGCGTCGATCCATCACGTACGCCATATGCGTCTTATACGGCTGCTGGATGGGTGGCTCGGGAGGATTTTCGGCGTCCAGACCGGCCGGGAGGCCGCATCGCCTGCACTCCCACGAGTCCGGCACTGTGGCTTTAGTCGAAAATCGCGGTCGCGTGGCATGCCCGTTGAAGCACCAATACGTCACGACGGTTGCGGGGGCGATTTGACCCGCTTCGGGCCGGCTGGGGCTTTGATGACCGATTCGGGTGGCACGGATGGCGTTTCCATGCAGCATGGGCGGGCTCCTTCACAGGGGCTGTGGGGCGCGCGTCGACGGCCGGGGTGGGCTCCTTCGACGCGTCGTCAAAAACCTGACGCCATAGGATTCTATGGCGTGGACCACTGTTTTGGGGACCCGTGAGGTGGGTTTTCGTGCGTCAGCTGCCGGTCAGCTGACGCAGCAGGATACCGAAACCGATGATGGCGATGAACCAAATGACTCCGACCACGATCGTGATGTAGTCGAGGTTCTTTTCGACGACAGACGATCCCGACAAGTTCGAGCTGACTCCCCCACCAAACATGCTGGACAAGCCGCCACCCTTACCGCGGTGCAGCAACACCAACAAAATCAGGGCCAGGCTGGCTATTACCAGTACGCCGACCAACAAGTACATCAGTGCCTGCAACATAACGGTTTCTTCAAGTCCTCTCGGTGGTTACAGCATGTGGACCGAATTCGCACCTGTCGATGATGACAAATCGCGCACGAGCATACCGCACCAGCTGGATGTGCCTACGTTCCGTCGGCGGTGCCAAGCGATGCCAGGTCGATCTCGTCCCAGCGCGGACTCAAGGAAGCGCCGCGAATATTACTACCGCACAATACTGTGATCTTGTTGAAGGAGATCGGCACGGTCACCGCCAATTCGGAGATGTCTGCGTCCAGTTGGCCCCACATCTCGTGCGCCTTGTCCGGGTCGGCCTCGACCGACGCTTCGTCGATGCGTTCGTTGATCTCTGTGTCGTCGAGGAGCGAGAAGTTGCTGTTGATCCCATCTTTGATGAGGTCGCCGTCGAACAGGGCCGGCATGATGCCGGAGCCGCCGGGCCAGTCGGGAGCCCAGCCGGCCACCGCAAGGTCGTGTTGTTCGTCCGGCTGCGATATCTGCGTGTAGTACTCCTCGGGCGGGATCGCGTTGGTTTTGACGGTGATGCCGAGCCTGCCGTAAGTCGTGACGATCGTCTCGGCCTTGGTGAGACTTTCTTCGCTGTCGGCGACGTCGAGGACAAGCTCGGTCGGACACTCGTTGCCCGCCAACAACTCTTTCGCGCGGTCCAGGTTTCCTTGCGGCGCATCCGCGAGGTCGTAGGTGTCGTGATCCTTATGGGCCGGATCGTTGGGTGCCAGCATCGTGGTCGCGTACATCCCGGACAGTTCGCCACCGGAGACCTCCATGTATTTGCGTTTGTTGAACGCGTATCGAAGCGCCTGGCGGCATTTCACGTCCGATACTTTCCTCGAGTTGATTGCGAGGTACGACACGGAGGAACCCGAGTCGGAGACCGTGCGGGCGCCGAGTTCGTCATCGTTGAGGACCTGTTGGATATAGGTCTGCGGTACGTCCTCGAACAGGACCGCGTTGGCGTATTCGGGGTTGTCTGCGATCAATTGCGAGGCGGCATAGTCCCGGTCGATGCCGAAGTTGAACACGATCTTGTCGGGCTTGGCCTCACGGACGTCGTCGGTCTTGGAGTCGAAGTGGGGATTGCGCACGAAGACCGCGGATCCTTTGTCGTCATCGTCGGCCGGCTGGTATGTGTCGAGGACATATGGTCCGCTCGAGACCGGGTCGTCGCCGTACTCTTCCCAGGTGTCGTTGTTTTTTGGCACCGGTGCAAAAGACGTCAGCGATGTCGCGGATGGGAAGTTTCCGATCGGTTTGCGCAGGTCGAAGCGAATGGTGCTGTCATTCGTGCAGGTCACTCCCCCGACATCTCCGGTCCCGTCGGCTTTGGGGCCCCTGTATTTACTGTCGACGTCGAGCCAGTCCATTGGATACGGCGAACCGCCTGTGATCACCGGCTCGTCGGATACCGCGTCGAAGCTGCGCAAGACCCCGTAACGGATGTCCTCACACGTGATGGCGGAGCCGGTCTCCCACTTGATGCCTTCGCGAAGCTTGAATGTCCATGTCTTCTTGTCCTTGCTGGGCTTGCCCGTTCCTTCCGCGAGGTCACCAACGAGCTTCGACTCACCATCACTTGTGGTTTGGAACGTCGTGAGGGTGCGGGTGATGAGGTTGGAGACGTTCGCCTCCAGCGTGGTGTATACGCGTTGAGGATCGAGCGATACGAATGCCGAAGCGGAGCTGAGCACGCGGACGGTTCCTCCGGAAGCAGCCTCGTCGGTGACCGCGGATGGTTCGGGATCGGAATCAGAGCACCCCACCAACAGGGCCGCGACAGCGGCGACGGCGACGGGCACGCCTATGATTCGCCGGGCAAGGCGGCTCTTGTTTCCCATGCGCATTCTCACTCTCCTGAACGGGGCTATCAGGACGAACACAGCCAGCCACGCAGGCGTGGACCCTCTGTATCAGGCCGTTTGCCAGAGCAAGGCACAGTACAGGCATCTTGCAAGTCAAGGTGCCTGTACCGCATGCGCCATCATATTGCACTAATTACACATGTACATACCTTCGAATGGTTAGTTCGCGGTCGCATGTTCAGGGAAACGACACAACGCAACGAACTCCTCAGCATCAAGGCTCGCGCCGCCGACCAGCGCCCCATCGATATCGGGCTGCGACATGATCGTGGCCACATTGGCCGACTTGACCGAGCCCCCATACAGGAAACGCACCTGCTGCGCCACGTCACCGAAACGCTCAGCGAGCTGTGCACGCAAAGCACCGATCACTTCCTGCGCATCCTTGGGGTCACAGGTCTTGCCTGTACCGATAGCCCACACCGGCTCGTACGCGATCACAAGCGAGGCCACCTCTTCAGCGGGCAGCTCGTCGATACCCGCAATCATCTGCGCCACAGTGTGCGAGACATGCTCTTGAGCCTCGCGCACCGCCAAGCTTTCGCCCACGCACATGATCGGCACCAGCTTGTTCGCACGAGCAGCACGCACCTTCGCCGCCACGACTTCGTCGGTCTCGTGGTGATATTCGCGCCGCTCCGAATGCCCGACGACGACGTAGCCGCACCCGAGCTTCGCGAGCATGCCTCCGGATATTTCGCCCGTATATGCACCCGAGGCGTGTGTGGACAGGTCCTGCGCCCCATATCCGAGCAACAGTCGATCCCCATCGATCAGGGTCTGCACGCTACGAATATCCACAAAAGGCGGAAGGACGACCACCTCGACATCGGACAATTGCTTCTCATCCAGGCTGAAGGCGAGCTTTTGCACCAGCGCGATCGCTTCCAGATGATTAAGGTTCATCTTCCAGTTGCCCGCGATCAACGGCCTGCGTTTCGAGGTACTCATCATATCCCTATCTTGTCCTCAATGATCAAACACGCTACGCACAACACAGTGCACGCGATTCCTACGATTCAAGA
Organism: Candidatus Stackebrandtia faecavium; assembly: GCA_019112895.1. Taxonomy (GTDB): domain Bacteria; phylum Actinomycetota; class Actinomycetes; order Mycobacteriales; family Micromonosporaceae; genus Stackebrandtia; species Stackebrandtia faecavium. The sequence goes on along the minus strand of DXIM01000022.1, from coordinate 40,053 downwards.
ATCGCCAGACCGGGAAGCTGCTTGCCCTCGAGATACTCAAGGCTGGCGCCGCCACCCGTCGAAATGTGGTTGAAAGCGGACTCGTTAAGCCCCATCGCACGGATCGCCGCAGCGGAGTCACCGCCGCCCACGACGCTGAATGCATGCGACGTCCCCACCGCTTCCGCGACCGTCCGAGTGCCCGCCGCGAAGGCATCAAATTCGAAGACGCCCATCGGACCGTTCCAAAACACCGTCGCCGAATCCTCCAACTTCGCGGCGAACAGGCGCGCGGTCTCGGGACCTATGTCCAGGCCCATCCGCCCGCTTTGGATCTCAGCTACTGGACAGACCTGCGCCTCTGCGTCGGCGGCGAATCGCTGTGCAGTCACCGTGTCCACAGGCAACAGCAGCTCCACACCGAGGGTGCGGGCACGATCCAGAAACTCCTTGCACTTGGAGATCTGTGATTCTTCCAAAAGGGAATCGCCCGTGCCATAGCCCTGTGCGGCCAAGAACGTGAACATCATGCCGCCGCCCACCAAGAGACGGTCGACCTTGTCCAGGAGATTGTCGATGACGGCGAGCTTGTCCGACACCTTCGCACCGCCCAACACGACCGTGTAAGGCCGCTGCGGGTCGCTGGTCAGCCCCGACAACACGGAGACTTCCCGACTCACCAACGCTCCGGCATAGCTCGGAAGCAAGGTCGCCACGTCATACACGCTGGCGTGTTTGCGGTGGACCGCACCGAAAGCGTCGTCAACGTACACATCGGCGAACGCCGCCAATTGCGTCGCGAACCGGCGGCGTTCCTCATCGACCTTGCTGGTTTCGTCCGGGGAGAACCGCAGGTTCTCCAGCAGCGCGACCCCGCCGTCGGCAAGCGCACCGACCACCTTCTCGGCTTCCGGCCCCACAGTGTCGGTCGCGAAGAAGACCGGATCACCCAACAGCTCCGCGAGACGAACCGCAACCGGCGCCAGACTCATAGCCGGATTCGGCTCGCCTTTCGGCCGCCCAAGGTGTGCGCACAGCACCACCCGGGCGCCGTTGTCGCGCAGCGTCTGGATGGTGGGCAGGACGGCACGGATGCGGCCGTCATCGGTGATATGAGCGTCGTCGTCCAAAGGAACATTGAGGTCGGCGCGCAGCAGCACGCGCCGACCGACGACGCCCTCCTTCAGGAGTGCGTCAAGCGTCTTCATCTAGTTACTTCCCACCAGCGACACGATGTCGATGAGACGGTTCGAGTAGCCCCACTCGTTGTCGTACCAACCCACGATCTTGACCTGGTCGTCGATCACGCGAGTCATTCCGGAGTCGAGAATGCACGAAGCCGGGTCGGTCACGATGTCGGACGACACGATCGGGTCCTGTGTGTAGGTGAGAACTCCACGCAGCGCGGACTGTGCGGCGGCCTCGAACGCCTCGTTGACTTCGGCGACCGTGGTCGAACGCGAGGCCGTGAAGGTCAAGTCAGTGGCCGAGCCGGTCGGGATCGGCACTCGCATCGCAAACCCGTCCAGTTTGCCCTTCAGCTGCGGCATCACCAAACCGATCGCCTTAGCCGCCCCGGTAGAGGTCGGGACCACGTTGACCGCGCCGCCACGCGCCCGACGCAAGTCCTTATGTGGAGCGTCCTGCAGGTTCTGATCCTGCGTGTATGCGTGGATAGTAGTCATCAGTCCACGTTCGATACCGACCGTGTCGTACATGACCTTCGCCATCGGAGCCAAACAGTTCGTGGTGCACGACGCGTTCGACACCACGTGGTGCTTGGCGGGGTCGTATTCGTGATCGTTGACACCCTGCACGATCGTGATGTCCTCGTTTTTAGCGGGCGCAGAAATGATCACTTTCTTGGCGCCGTTGTCGATGTGCACCTTGGCCTGGTTGGCATCGGTGAACAGGCCGGTCGATTCCACGACCACGTCCACGCCCACATCGCCCCACGGCAGCTTGCCCGGGTCGCGTTCCGCGAACGCTTTAACAGACTTACCCCCCACAGTGATCTCGGAATCACTCGCTTTGACCTCCTGGTCAAGGCGACCCAAGATGCTGTCGTATTTAAGCAGGTGCGCGATCGTCGCCGTATCCGCGAGATCGTTGAAAGCCACCACTTCAACGTCAGCGTTCGACGCCAATACGGCGCGGAAGAAATTGCGGCCGATACGGCCAAAACCGTTGATACCTACGCGGATCGTCACGCGATACATCTCCCTAACGTGAAAAGATTCTTCTAGCGCCAGCGACACTCGCGTCGATACCTTCGGCGGCACCCGCGTCAGCGACAATGGCGCCGCTGCCGGCTCAATCGCCGAGCACTCCGAGCCTACCTAAGCAAGCCTCCCCGACTGCAAGCGACAGGCAAAGACGGCATGTGCCGCTGACTACACCAGCATGTCCTCGGTGACAGCGGATTCAACGGACGGTTCACCGTGCGCAAGCGCCTGCTTATTGGCCAGATTGATCAAGCGACGGATCCGCCCGGCGATAGCGTCCTTTGTGAGCGGCGGGTCCGCCATGGCGCCCAGTTCCTCCAAAGACGCCTGGCGATTGGACAAACGAAGCTTTCCGGCCTCCGCCAGGTGGTCGGGGGCTTCATCCCCCAACAGCTCCAGGGCTCGAGTGACCTTCGCGGCGGAGGCCACGGCCGCCCGCGCGGAACGCCGCAGGTTGGCATCGTCGAAGTTCGCGAGCCGGTTCGCCGTCGCCCGCACCTCGCGGCGCACGCGTCGCTCCTCCCATGCCAGAACGCTCGTGTGGGCACCCAAACGGGTCAACATTTGTCCAATCGCGTCACCGTCGCGGATGACGACGCGGTCGATGTCCCGCGCGTCGCGCGCTTTCGAGGCGATGTTCAATCGCCGCGCCACCCCCACCAGAGCCAGCGCGGCCTCAGGGCCGGGGCACGTGATCTCCAGGGACGACGAGCGGCCCGGCTCCGTCAGCGAACCGTGAGCCAAGAACGCACCGCGCCACGCGGACTCCGCACAGCATGGGTTTCCCGAGATCACATGGGTAGGCAGCCCCCGGACGGGACGTCCGCGCGCGTCCAGCAGACCCGTCTGTCGCGCCAACGCCTCGCCATCCGCGATGACACGCAAAACATAGTGGGTATTGCGGCGCAGCCCTCCCGCAGTCAGCACTTGTACCTCGCTTTGATAGCCGTACGCCGTGCTGATCGCCGTGCGCAAGCGGCGCGCGACGCTGCCAGCGTCGAGTTCCGCCTCGAGTACCAGGGTGCCGCCGACGAGGTGAATTCCGCCCGCGAAGCGAAACAGCGCGCTCATTTCCGCACGCCGACAGCATGGTTTTATGATCTCTATGCGGCTCAACTCATCCTTAACCGCGCCTGTCATTGCCATGCGTTACTTCCCCACCTCAACACTGATAACAACTTCTCGCAGGGCCGCTGCCAATGCTTCGCAATCGTGCCGGCCCGAAGACCCCGGCTTCGCCACCGACGCCAGCAGCAAGCGCGCCCCCAAAGATTGTGCCGCACGACGGACCGGTTCGGGCTCACCGGTGGAGTGAGTGTCGGCCACGACGACATCAGCCGTGAAGCCGGACGCATACGCACGCAGGGCAACCAGATGCTCTGCCAACGACAGACCGTCGGTCTCCGAGTCGTTAACGAGGTTGAGCACGACGACCTTTTTGCCTTCCGCAGTCTCAATGGCTTCGCGCAGTCGCGGCACCAACAGATGCGGGATCACGCTGGTATACCAGGATCCGGGCCCGAACACGAGCCAATCGGCCTCCCCTATCGCCTTCACGGCCTGGTCGCAGGCCGGCGGCGAATCCGGCTTCAACCGCACGTGTTGCACCACGCCCGTGCTCGTACCGAGATTGTGCTGCCCTCGGACTGTACTCGACCGTCCCGAATGGTCGATGTCACCTTCGATGTCCAGCGGCACGGTCGACATCGGCAGTACGGTGCCGCGAACACCGAGAAAACGCGACGCGACCGCCACAGCCTCGACGGGGTCGTCCAGCGTCTCCATCAGTCCCGCCAGAACCAGGTTCCCGACGGGGTGACCGCTCAGTTCGTCGCTGCCGTCGAACCGGTGCCCGAACACGCGCGCCATCGACGTGTCGTCGCTGAGCGCCAGCATCGCCTTACGCAGATCCCCCGGCGGCACCAGGTCGCGCGTGCTGCGCAGCCGCCCCGAAGAGCCGCCATCGTCGGCGACCGTGACGACGGCACACACATCGACATCGAGCAATCGCAACGCCCGCAACGACGCAGACAGGCCTGTACCTCCGCCGAATGCGACCACCCGGGGTCTCATTCCAGCCCCAAATCACGGTGATGCGGGTACGCGGATACCCCGCTCGCCCGCAGTTCCGTCGCCAACGCCTCAGATATGGCGACGCTGCGATGCTTACCACCGGTGCAGCCGACCGCGACCGTCACGTAACGCTTACCTTCCCGCTCGAAACCGGGTGCGGTATCGGCGATCAGCTGCGCATAGCGCTCGACGAAGCTCGCGGCACCCGGCTGCTGCAGGACGTACTCGCTGACCTCGGCGTCGCTGCCGACGTGTTCGCGCAACTCCGGGATCCAATATGGGTTCGGCAGGAAACGCACGTCGACAACGAAATCGGCATCCAGCGGGATCCCATACTTGAACCCGAACGACAGAGTCGTGATTCGCAGCCTGCGCGAATCGGCCGGAGCGAACAACTCCTCGACCCGCGAACGCAGCTGATTCTCGTTGAGGTGACTGGTGTCGATGAGCGCGTCGGCGGAGTCGCGCGCCGGCGCCAACACCTCGCGCTCCGCCGCGATGCCGTCGAGGATCCGCCCCGACCCTTGCAACGGATGCGCGCGGCGCACTTTTTCGTACCGACGCACCAAAACATCGTCCTCGGCGTCGACGAACACGACACGAGGCTTGAAACCGCGGTCCTTCAGGTCCGCGACAGCACCGACGAGGTCCTTGGTGAACGCGTGCGAACGCACATCCAGCACCATCGCCGTCCGACGTGTCGGGTCGCCGGACTCGTATGCAAGCTCGGCCATGTTCACCATCAATGCCTGCGGCAAGTTGTCGACCACGTAATAGCCGACGTTCTCCAGTGCCTTGGCAACCGTGGACCGGCCTCCCCCTGAAGCTCCCGTGACGATCACGAGGTCAAGGTCGGCGCGAGAATGTTGTCGTTTCGAAGAAGGATTGGACACCCATCGAGTATGCCTGCATCAGCGTGACTCACGCATCCGCGTCTCGCGCCAGCCCCTCCCGGATCGCTTCCGCCAGTTTCGGACCGATGCCAGACACGGACGCGATCTCATCGACCGAGGCGGCTCTCATCTTCTTCACTGAACCGAACCTGCGCAGCAGCGCCTGCCGCCGCTGAGGCCCTAGCCCCGCGATCTCGTCCAAGACCGACTTCGTCACTCGTTGGCCGCGACGTTTTCGGTGCAACGCGATCGCGAAACGGTGCGCCTCGTCGCGCACCCGCTGCAGCAGGTAGAGCCCTTCACTGCTGCGCGACAAGATGACCGGGAAATCCTCACCGGGCAACCACACCTCCTCGAGACGTTTCGCTATGCCGCACACGTTGACCGTGTCGATCTGCAGCGAAGCCAACACTTCGTCGGCCACGTTGACCTGCGGCGCCCCACCGTCCACGACCAGCAGCTGCGGGGGGTAGGCGAATTTGGCCGCCCGGCCCTCATCGTCGGTGACAGGTGGTGTATCGATCTTGCGCAACCGGCGGGTCAGCACCTCCCGCATCGCCGACAGGTCGTCGGCACCTTCGCCTTTCACCACGAAACGCCGGTACTGCGACTTGCGAGGCAGGCCGTCTTCGAACACCACCATGCTCGCGACGATGTCCGTGCCTTGCAGCTGAGAAACATCGAAACACTCGATGCGTAGCGGCGCCTGCGGCAATTCGAGCGCCTCAGCCAATTCCTCCAGCGCGCGGCTGCGGCTGGCCAGGTCGCTGGCGCGCTTGAGTTTATGGCGTTGCAGGGACTGGTCGGCATTACGTTTAACGGTCTGCGCCAGCGCCCGCTTATCACCTCGCTGCGGGACCCGCACGCTCACCTTCGAGCCCCGCCTCTGGCTCAGCCACTCGCCCAGGGCCTCGCCGTCCTCCGGGACAGCAGGTACGAGCACTTCTTTTGGTACGTCCGCACCGGTCTGGCCGCCGTAGAACTGGGTACACAGACTGTGCACCAGATCGGCGTCGGTCACACCGTTGGGCCTGTCCACGATCCATCCGCGTTCGCCGCGGATACGGCCCTGACGCACGTGGAACACATTGACGGCGACCTGCAGCTCGTCTTCGGAGAAGGCCACCACGTCCGCGTCGGTGTCCTCGGACAGGACCACCACCTGCTTTTCAAGTGCCCGCTGCAAGGTAGCAATGTCATCGCGCCGCCGCGCAGCGCGCTCAAAATCCTGTTGCGCTGCCGCCTCGCGCATCTCCGACTCCAGGCGCCGCACAAACTTATCGCTACTGCCGGCCATGAACTCGCAGAACTGTTCCACGAGCTTGCGGTGCTCCGCCGCGTCCACGCGCCCTACGCACGGCGCGGAGCACTTGCCGATGTCGCCAAGCAGGCACGGGCGTCCGATACGGGCAGACCGGTTGAAGACGGATTTCGTGCACGAACGCACCGGGAACACCCGCAGCAACAGGTCGAGGGTCTCGCGAATGGCCCACGCGTGCGAAAACGGACCGAAATACCGCACGCCTTTCCGTTTCGCACCGCGCATGACCTGCACCCGCGGAAACTCTTCGTCAAGAGTCACCGCAAGGTAGGGATAGCTCTTGTCGTCGCGGTACATCACGTTGAAGCGCGGGTCAAACTCCTTGATCCAGGAGTACTCCAACTGCAGCGCAGCGACCTCGGTGTCGACAACTATCCAGTCGACACTGGCCGCGGTGTGCACCATCTGGAAGGTGCGCGGATGCAGCCCTTTCGGGTCTGCGAAATACGAGTTCAGCCTCGAGCGCAAGCTCTTGGCTTTACCGACATAAATGACCCGCTTATCGGCATCACGGAACCGGTACACCCCCGGAGAATCCGGTATCGAACCCGATGCCGGGCGGTAAGACACAACGTCGTCGAAAGCCACACTGAAACACTATCCGCTGCCTACGTCACTGCGCGGTTCGCGCACAAGCAGTCGGTGCGTCAGCCGGAGATCGCCGCGACCAACAGGATAATGAAGCCGACCACCAAGACAGCGGCGACGACGACGGTGACCACCACCGCCGGTTCCTGGGTCCATTTCTTCTGGGAAGCGGCAGGGTTGGGCCGCGCTTGGGCCGGCGGATGTGCCTGCATTGGACGCGGAGGCTGGTTCAGCGGCGGACGCGGCGGCGGCGTATTCGGCCGCATCGGACCGGGACGCGGCTGGACGGGCGGCTGCTGCATCGCCGGGGGCCGTTGCACTGGCCCCGACACGGGAGGGCGTTGCGGCTGCTGTGGCCCCATCGGCGGCCGTACCGGCGGGCGTTGAGGATGCCCCGACACCGGCCGCATCGGTCCCGCGGGGCGGGCGCCGCCGATCGACAGTGCGCCTTCCACCACGACGGTCTCGGGCTGTTCGAAGGTGCGCGGCGCGACCCCAAGCGTCTTGTGAATGAGGTTGGCGGCCAACGGGATCCGACTCGAACCACCGACAAGGAAGATGCCGACAAGGTCCTGTGGCGACTGCCGCGCACCCTGGATCGCGCGTTGCATGCATTCGACGGTGCGTTCCAGGTGCGGTTTCGCAGCGGCTTCGAACTCTTCGCGCGTCAAGTGAGCATCCACATCCATTGCGGGCAAATGGATGTCAGCCGAGGCGGTGCGCGACAGCATTTCTTTAGCACCACGCACGTCCTCGTACAGCATGCGTCGGTAGCGACGGTCCTTATCGTCCGACGGGCTCATCAGGCGGGACCAAGTTTCCGCATGCGATACGCCGTAGGTTTTGCCGAGGTGTTCGACGATGCCGTGGTCGAAGTCGAGGCCACCGACGTCCGACAGGCCCTCCTCACTGAGCACCTCAAACCCGGTCGGGGTGCGCCTCACAACAGTGGCGTCGAAGGTGCCGCCACCCAGGTCGTAAATGGCCAGCGAGCGGCCGACTGGTACCGCGGTGCCCAGCACGCTCGTGAAGTACGAGGCGGCGCCGACAGGTTCCGGAATCAATTGTGGTTTCGGCAAACCCGACAACCGCGCGGCTTCCAACAAAAGATTGCGTCGCCGTTCGCCCCAACGTGCCGGGTGCGTCATATGCACCGCTTCCGGGGGACCGCCCAGCTGACGCTTCGCCTCGGTCAAGACCTGTTCCAACACATACGCCATGACGCGCGGTATGGGGATCTCCTGATCACCAAGGAAGATGGAGCCATCGTCGATGCGCCGCTTCGGATTGGGTTCGAACCGGGCAGGGTCCATCCGCGCGTTGCGTTCAGCGTCGCGCCCGACCAGCATCCGACCGTCCGGCGACAGGTACACCGCAGACGGCAGCATCGGCGAACCGTCGAACAACAACGGCTTGACACGGCCATCGTTCATCCGCAGGATCGCCACCGTGTTCGACGTTCCAAAATCAATTCCAAGCACACGCATGTAGGCAAGTCTCCTTGTTCGGCTGCATACGTCAGTGGCGGGGTCCAACGTTATGTGAACAGCACAGTATGCCCTCACTCAGCAAACCGCATACACCAACATGAATCGTCACGAAAGCAGGGTAGATTCTTCCGACATGATCTCAGGTCGCGCTGCAGCACCGATTAGGCGTCGCGTCATCGGCCCCTACCCCTTCCTCGACACCCCTCGACCGCTGGCGTTCGCGCACCGAGGCGGCGCGGGAGACGGTGACGAGAACACGATGGACGCGTTCGGTCGTGCTGTCTCGGCCGGGTATCGCTACATCGAGACCGACGCCAGAGCGAGCGCCGACGGCGTCGCCGTGCTGTTCCACGATGACGACCTCACCCGGGTGCTGGGGATACCCACCGCCGTGGAAAGCCTCAGCTGGCCGGAATTGTCGCGGTTGAAACTCAACGGGCAGGCTTTGGTCCCTCGGCTCGACGAGGCCCTGCTGGCGTGGCCGAACGTCCGTTTCAACATCGACGTGAAATCGGACCGCGCCGTGAAACCGACGCTCGCAGCGATCCGCAGCACCGGCGCGATGGACCGCACACTGATCGGCTCTTTCAATGACGCTCGGATCGCGGCGGTTCGGCGCCTGGCCGGGCCGCGCCTGGCCACGAGCATGGCCCAGGGCGAAATTGCGCGGCTGTGGCTGGCGTCGCGGTATGGGCGCTGGTGGTACGGCTTCAACCATCAGGCTCCGGCTGCGCAGGTTCCGGTTACGGCGCGGGGCCTGACTCTGGTAGATCACCGATTCATCACCTACGCGCATCGACTGGGTATGCAAGTGCACGTCTGGACTATCGATGATCCGAACATGATGGAAGAATTGCTGAATCTCGGTGTCGACGGCATTATGACCGACCGAATCGAGACCCTGAGGCACGTTTACCGATCTCGCGGCCACTGGCGCGACTGAAATATAAGGCCCGTTTCCTTGGTCACCACACACTCCGATGGTCCTGCCCCCGGACCACCGCCCCAGTCTCTCAGCAACAAGAAAGAACGTACCGGCTGGTACTTCTACGACTGGGCCAACTCCGCCTTCTCCACCACGGTCGTCACGGCCTTTTTGGGTCCTTACCTGACCGCCGTGGCGATTGGCGCCGCGGGACCCGATGCGACTGCCGCCACCGACATCCCGGTCCTGGGCGGAATGATGCACTTCGCCGCCGGGTCTTTGTTCCCCTACGCGACGGGCCTGTCAGTGATTCTGCAGGTGTTGGTACTGCCGATCACCGGCGCCATCGCAGACCGCACCCGCTATAAGAAGCAACTGCTGGCACTGTTCGCATACGTGGGCGCCGCTGCCACCTGTGGCCTGCTGTTTTTGACCGGCGACCGCTACGAAATGGGCGCCTGGCTGTTCATTTTGGCGAATGTGTCGTTCGGCGCCAGCGCCGTGGTCTACAACTCGTTCTTGCCGCAGATCGCCAACGAGCGGGAGCGCGATAAGGTCTCCAGCCGCGGTTGGGCCATGGGATACCTGGGTGGCGGATTGCTGCTGGCCTTCAACCTCGTGGCGATGTTGACGATCGACGACGCATATCAGTCGGACGTCGTTCGCTGGTGTTTGTTCTCCGCAGGCGCGTGGTGGGCGTTCTTCACGACGTTCACGATGCTGTGGCTTCGCAACCGAGAACCGGAGAATCCGCGGCCGAAGCGCTCCCCCGTCACCGACGGTTTCGTCCAGTTCGGGCGGACGTTGAAGGGGCTGAGGAAATATCCGCTGACGTTGCTGTTCCTCGCGGCGTTCCTGATCTACAACGACGGCATCCAGACCGTGATCGCCATGGCGGGAACATACGGCAACATCGAGCTCGGGTTCGACCTGAGTCAGCTGATGCCGGTCATTCTCATGGTGCAGATCCTCGCTTTCGGTGGCGCGTTGCTGCTGGGCTGGCTGGCTAAGCGGTTCGGCGCGACGAAGACGGTGTTGGGCAGCCTTGTCGCTTGGACCGCGATCCTGGTTTTGGCGTACTTCATGCCTGCCAACAATTTCCCGTTGTTCCTCGCCCTGGGTGCCGGCATCGGTCTGGTATTGGGCGGTTCGCAGGCGTTGAGCCGCTCTCTGTTCAGCCAGCTCATTCCCAGCGGCAAGGAAGGCGAGTATTTCGGCCTGTATGAGATCTCCGATAAGGGCACGAGCTGGATCGGACCGATCCTGTTCGGGCTCGCACTCAGCCTCACGGAAAGTTACAGGATCGCGATCCTGTCGCTGATCATCTTCTTCGTGATCGGTTTCGTCATGTTGTTGCTGATCCCGATGAAGCGCGCGATCATTGCGGCGGGCAATACTCCTCCGGAGCGCACATGACCAACACAACGACACATAGGACATGATTGTCATAGTGGACCGTTTCGGCGCGCACATTCGTGGACCCCAGGTGCGCGCCGAAGTCCGACAGCGCTTAAAGTGACTCGTCGTGACTTCGACCTCCCAAAACAACCATCGCCTTGGCGCGCGACTGAAGTTCTACTACGGCCCTATGGACTGTGGGAAATCGACACTGGCCCTGCAGATCCACCATAATCACACCCGACAGGGACGCAACGGACTGCTGCTGACCCGTCTGGACCGCAGCGGAGCCTCCGTCGTGACCACGCGTATCGGCCTATGCAAGGACGCCCAGGAGCTCGACGACCACGACGATCTTCGCGTGATCGTGGCAGGCAAAAGCATCGACTACGTGATCTGCGACGAAGCGAACTTCTTCTCGCGGGCCCAAGTCGAGCAAATGGCGGACCTGGTCGACACGGAAGGTATCGACGTGTACGCATTCGGTCTGGCGACCGACTTCACCTCGTCCTTGTTTCCGGCCAGCGCACGGCTATTCGAGCTCGCCGACGAGGTGCTCCGGCTGCAGGTCGAGGTCTTGTGCTGGTGCGGCGCCGACGGGATCTTGAATGCACGGGTCTCCAACGGCGCGATCGTGCGCGAAGGCGAACGCGTCGTCGTCGGCGACACCGACGAAGGGCAACTCCACTACCAAGTCCTGTGCCGCAACCATTACCGCTCCGGCCAGCTGTCGATCGACGACAGCGTCCGCAGCGTCGCCACGAACGTGGAAGGCCGGGCTCCAGTCCAACGGCAGTGATCGAGCGCCGTCAAGGTACTGTCTGGGCGGCGTGACCATGCGCTTGTACATCTCAGGTGGTCGCCATGCCGGATGTGAGTCACACTTATAAGGTTCACGAAACAATCCGCTTGGGCCCACCGTTACACTATGCGACTGCAAAAAAGAGACGTGGGCGCTGCTCACTCGCTAGTGATCGCGACGAACGACCAGCACCGCAGAGGGGAAGGCAATATATGAGCGAGCGAATGCTCCGGGGAAGCCGACTGGGAGCCATTAGCTACGAGTCGGACCGCAACACCGAGCTCGCGCCACGTCAGACCCGCGACTTCGTGTGCGCGCGCGGCCACCGCTTCGAGGTGCCGTTCGCTGTCGACGCCGAAGTACCCCCCACCTGGGAATGCCGACTCGACGGCACCGTGGCGAAGCTCGTCGATGGCGGCGAGCCGACCAGCAAGAAGGCCAAGCCCCCGCGCACGCATTGGGACATGCTCCTGGAGCGTCGTAGCGTGGAAGAGCTCGAAGAGATCCTCAACGAGCGCCTCGCGGAGATGCGGGCGCGTCGCGGCGAATAAGCTGCACAGAACGTAAAGAACTGGGCCGGGGTCACGGAAGTGACTTCGGCCCAGTTTCGTGGGGCGGGTCCGGTCGGCGGCCGGATTCATCGTCGATGACTTCGCCGTCGATCACGTCATCATCGGCGTGCCCGGGGCCGGACGGCCGGCGGTTGAACCAGTTCGCGCGCAACATCGTCTCGGTGCGCGCGGCCAGAAGCTTCGTGAACAAGGGCCGCAGCAGGCGACGCGTCGGCGGCAGCACGAACAAGACCCCGACGAAGTCGGAGATGAACCCCGGCAGCATCAGCAACACGCTTCCGATGACGCCGATCGCGCCAGTAACGACCGCCGATTCGGGTGACTTGTCGGCGAGCAAGGCGGCGCGGTACTGCCTCAACGCCTTGGTTCCCAGGACCCGCAACAGCACCGAACCGAGGAAGGTCGTGGCGATCGTGATCAAAATGGCGGCGAGGACGTCGACAGCCATGGCCACAGCGACGAACGCCGCGATTTCGGCGACGAGGTAGAGCGCGAAGATGACGCGTGTCCGGTATCGGACCTTCGGAAGTTGCGGCTGTGTGAATGTCACGGCGCCGTCCCCGATATCGTCGCGCGCGCCCTGCGCAGTCTTTCCTGCAGGCCCCAACTGGTGACGCGCCACAAGCCTTCCAAGATGATGGAACTATCCATCTTCGAGGTTCCGTATTCGCGCCCGGCGAAAGTGATCGGCACTTCCGTCACGGTGAGCCCGGCACGCACGGCGCGCCAGGCCAGGCTGATCTGAAAACAGTAGCCTTGTGGTGGTTGCCAATCGCGAATGATCTTGTCCAATGCAGGGGTCTTATAGACCCGGAAACCACCCGTTGAGTCCGATAGAGACAATCCGAGCGCGATCCGCGTGTACGTGTTCGCCGAACGCGACAAGAACGACCGGTGCGGCGACCAGTTCACGACGCAACCGCCCGGGACATACCGCGAGCCCAACACGACGTCCGCGTCGAGCAGACCATCCAACAGCCGGTGCAGCTGCTCCGGAATGTGCGATCCGTCCGCGTCCATCTCACACACGGCGTCGTAACCGTTGTCGATGGCCCAGCCGAAGCCCGCCAGGTACGCGGCCGCCAATCCGCCTTTACCGGGCCGGTGCATCACATGTATTCGAGGTGATTGCGCAGCCAGCGAGTCCGCCAGCTGCCCCGTGCCGTCCGGAGAGTTGTCGTCGACCACGAGGACGTGCACGCTCGGCACGGCGGCGTGCAGGCGCGCCACGACGTCCGAGAGATTGTCCGCCTCGTTATAGGTCGGGATGATCACCAAGACCCGTCCCACGCCCGCGTAACGATCAGCGTGATCGCCTGGTTCCGTCTGGTACGTCACCGGTACCGGTCCTCCCCTTGCACGACCTGTAGTTAAGTAGCAATTGTTTCGGCCGATCCATTCCCACGACGCCGGATCACGCCCGCTGTCACCAACAGTGCCACCGCCCCTATGCATATGACCAGCTCGGGCCAGACGCCGAGCCACGTCGCCGGGGTCGTCGAGTCGCCCTGCGGCAAGTCCTGCACGATCACTGCTTGCTCATCGAAGCCTGTGGCCTGATGTACCTCACCATACGCATCGATGAATCCGGAGACACCTACCGTCGAGGCCATGAGCCCGGCGCGGCCGTGCTCGATCGACCGCAGCTGGACTGCCGCCAACTGCTGCCGTGCCTCGGCATTGTTGAAAGTGGCGTTGTTGGTTTGCACCGCGAGCAGCTCGGCGCCTTCGCGGACCGAATCACGCACGAGATCGTCATACACGACCTCGAAACAGATGGTCCCCGACAGCGAGGTATCCGCCACGGGTATCAGCCCAGGTTCCTGACCGGGCGTGAAGCCGTGCACCCGATCGATGCCGTCCACCATTCGCTGATCGATCCACCCGGCGACGGTCCGCACAACCGGCCTCATCGGAATGTATTCGGCGAACGGGACGGGATGCTGTTTCGCGTAGGTAAAACCGGGACCGGTTTTCGGGTCCCACACGATCGACACATTACGAATATCGTCGCCGTCGCGCACGAGCGTGCCGACCACGATCGGCGCTTCGATTTCCCGCGCCGCGTCGCTGATCACGGCGGCGGCATCGGCGTTGGAGAGTGGGTCGATGTCGGACGCGTTTTCGGGCCACACCACGACGTCGGGCTGCTTTTCGTCCCCGTTGGCGACATCGTCTGCCAAGTCTTGCGTAGCTTGCGCGTGGTTGTCCAGCACCGCCCGCCGCTGCTCGTTGAAATCGAGGCCGAGCCGCGGGACACTGCCTTGCACGATCGCCACCGTCATCGACTCCGCCGCCGGAGCTGTGATGTTCAACGGCACCGCCCAACCGGCTACGAAAACTGCCACGGCGGCCACGCCCCACCACGCCGCCCGCAGTCGCCCGGCCAGCGCCGGCCCTACCGCCGCGACGAGGCATCCGCCGCACGCTGCCACCAGGAAGGTCACGAACGGCGCGCCGCCGAGCCAGGCGACGTTAGCCGTCGGAAAGTCCGCTTGACTAAATGCCAGCCGTCCCCACGGGAAACCGCCGAACGGGATGCGGTCGCGTAGCGCCTCCTGGCCTGTCCACAGCGCACCCAAGATGAGCGGCCACCAGGACCAATGCCGGTCCGTCAAGCGTCCCGCCCAGGCGATCGCTGCCCCGAGCAAGCCCAGATACAGGGCCTCGAACAGCGACAACAGCAGCCACGGCACTTCTCCGACCTGAGTCGAAGTCCAGGTCAACAGGGGCAAGAACAGTGCCGCGCCGGCTAGATAACCGAGACCGAAGCCGGCCCGCAGTCTACGGCGGTGACACGCGAAAGCCAAAAGCGCGACGCCAATCGGCGCCAGCCAGGATTGGTCGAACGGCGGAAACGCCAGCAGAAACGCGAACCCGGATGCGACTGCCAGCACCAGCGCCCACCAGAACCGAAGGCGTACGCCTTGGTCGCTTTCGATCACCCAACGCGAGTCGACCGGCCCCGTACCGGTGTCGCTGCCCTTGTCGGTGTCGGGGGTCGTCGCGGTCACGAAAACGGGCTCCTTGCCTAGAAACGTCTCATTGATTCTGACGCATCGATGATTCCGCAACCATGGCGCACCACAGGAATGGCAAAGGGGCCAGAGAGGGCTACACCCCCCATGGCCCCTCGCACAGAATTTCTCCCAGTCCCTGTACGGCCGGCATCGCCTTGATCTTCCCGCCCCACCTTCGGACCAGCCCGGTACCGACCGGCTGTCCGGCACCGAACTGTTGTCTACTGGCGAAGCAAGTCCACCGCAGCTAATACCGCACGGCGACCGCTCGCACCGCTCCGCCGACCCCCGCGTGCTGGACCTGGCCGCCGGTTACGCTGCGGCCGCGTCGCAACCGATTGTCCAGTCAGCGAAGGAGCAAAGCGAGTCGAGTCGCCCCCGACTAAAGAAGACGCATCTTCGACTATCCGAAGCCCGCCTTCTTGGACGTATGAAACGGTAAGCCCTTCACCCTGGTCACTGTCAACCGGGTCCGCGAATTCTGGCACAGTCGTTATCCATTCGCAGGAAACACTATGGCCACAGATGTTCCCGCATCAATGTCAACGCCGCTTTCGGGTGATCTTTCACCAACAAGCCTGCGGCACCGAGCACATATGCGCTATCGACAACCGTGCGAGCCGAGTCCGGAAGCGGGTAGCCGCCGGCGTTGTCGGACATCGCGGCCCGCGCCAAAATGGCGGCCCCTTCTGGGCGGTTACGCAGCACACCGCCGGATCCGACGATGAGTTCGACGGCACGTAGGTTCTTTCCGCCCCGCAACGGGGTCTGCGGCCCACCGATGCGTTCGCCGCGAGCGTGTCGACGCATAGCGACCATAATGGCCAACTCGGTGAGGCGAAGATCGATCGCGGCCTGTTGCGTATCGTCCGGCAGCCAGGACGGCCGGGTGGAACGCCATTGCGCCGCTTCGGCCAGACCCTGGTCGCGCGTCGGGTCGAGGAGCCCCTCGGCATGCGCGGCCTCCACGACTCCCACGGCCGAATGTCGCAGCCCCAGGTCGCCTTCGACTGTGCGCGAGCGCCACGCCGTACCCGCCACCTCGCGCCGCGGCCCCGACAGCTCCGCGTCCGGGGTCAGTACCGAGTACACGTCGGTGGTCGCCCCGCCGACGTCGACAACGACGAGGTCACCACACCCCTCGATCTCGCCATAACCGTCCGCCAGCAGCTCCACCGCGGTCAAGACCGTGTCGGGTGTGGCCGCACGCACCATCTCGGCAAATTCTGCGCTGGCCGACAGCTTCTTGCCGGCTATGACGTGCCGCAGGAACGCTTCGCGCAGGGCGTGGCGTGCCGGGGCGGGGTTGAGCTGACCGATCCTCGGCAGGACGTTGTCCACGCAACCAACGTCGGCGACATGCGGAGCCAGGTGCGCGGCGACCTCATCGGCGACGGCGGCGTTTCCGGCCATCACCACCGGAACTCGTAGCTGCGCCCGGCGCGCGGCCGCTTCGGCGAACTGTTGCGCGTGCGTGAGCAGGACGGTGGCGTCGCCTCCGTCGGTACCGCCCGCCAACAGCAACACGTCCAGCTCGGCCCGCGCGAGGGCATCGAAGTCCTCATCAAACAGTTCTCCCGCGATGACCGACACGACCTTGGCGCCGGCAGACAAGCCGGCGCGGTGCGCGGCCGTCGCGGTCACGAGTGGCTCGTTTCCGACGACACCAAGACGCAGTCCGCCACCTGCAGACGAGCACAGCAGCGGACGGCCCAATTCGTACGACGCACCGATCTGATCGGACACCGACTTCGACGCCGCCTCGATGCCATCAAGCACGTCGCTGTCGGCCGTGGTGTGATGCGTAGCCTGCGCCAACAACTTGCCGTTGTCGACATCGACCGCCGCAACCTTCGTATAGGTCGAACCGACGTCGACGCACAACTGAACTGTCGGTGTCATTGCGAAGGCGGAACGACGACCGTTCCCACGGCGGTTGTGGCGACGATCGGGTCAGCCAAGAGCGCAGCCGACGACGCTTGACCGCCGTCATCATTTCCACGGCATACGACGCGCATGGTGAAGTCGATCGTGCGGCTGCGATTTCCGACACGCGACACCACCGCGGTGGCCTCGATGACGTCGCCGGCGCGAATCGGCGCGACGAACTGTACGTCCGAGTACGACGCGAACAGGCCCTCGTCGCCATCGCCTGTGATGCACAGCTCGGTAGCGACGTCGCCGAACATCGCCAAAGAGTAGGCGCCGTCCACGAGATTTCCAGCGTAGTGGGCGTGGCTGTAGGGCACGTAGCGGCGCTGCGTCACTGTCAAGCCCTCGTAGGCTGTCACGGATGGTCCTTTCGATTCGGTTACTGGGCGAGCGTGCTAGGCCGCGGTTGCGGCCGGTTCGGAGTGTCGCTGCACGATGCGATGCGTGATATACGACGCCACGTCAGCCGGGGTGGTACCGCGGCCGAAGATCTGGTCAACGCCGAGTTCGTCGGCCATCGACTCATCGAAACGCGGCCCACCGATGATGAGCAGCGGTCGTTTCTCCGGCGGCAAGGCTTCACGGAACGCCGCCGACATCTCCCGGGTGTTGTGGAGATGCGCGTCGCGCTGCGTGACGACCTGGCTCACGAGCACCGCGTCCGCGTCTTCGTCGACGGCTCGGTTGACCAAGTCCGGCACCGCGACTTGGGCACCGAGGTTGATGACTTCGAGTTCTCGGTAGTACTCGAGCCCTTTTTCGCCCGCAAATCCCTTGATGTTCAAGATCGCGTCGATGCCCACAGTGTGGGCGTCGGTGCCGATGCACGCACCGACGATGACGAGCGAACGGTTGAGCCGTTCCTTGACGATCGTGTTGACCTCCTTCGGAGTCAACAGTGGATAATTGCGCTCGACGACGTTGACGGCATCCACATCGACCAGATGGTTGACCTGGCCATACACGACGAAGAACGTGTGCGACTCGCCCATCTGCGAGGCATGCACCACCATTGCGGGGTCCATACCCATCTTCGCGGCGAGCTGCGCCGCCGCCCCTTCCGCACGCCTGTCGTGAGGCATGGGCAAGGTGAACGACATCTGCACCATGCCGTCGCCGGTGGTATCGCCGTAGGGGCGAATAATATTGCTCACGATTGGTCCTTTCACACCTATGGCGTGCGTACGCCCTTATCCGGCATCACTGGGTAGTTCCTGCGACTCCAGCAACCGGGTCGCAGGGTTGTAGTAGTCCTCCGCGTGCTCTTCCACCCCGTCGAGGCCACGACCGGCGTCGGCCGGGCGTTTCATGATGCCGAAGGTGCCGTCGGCGATCGCCTCGAGCAGGCCGTCTTCGACGATCTTCTCCAGGAGGTCGACAGCTTCGCCCAGCACGTGCTGGGCCCGGTTGGCGATGAAACCGTCGGCCGGCGGATGGAAGTCCTCGGTCAGCCCGCCACACGCATTGAGGACGTACCGAACGTTCTGCAAAGCGATATCACGGTCCGACAACCACGGCGTGACCACGGCCTCGGTCATCATCCCTACCAACAGGATGCCTTGGCCGCTCATGACTCCCGCGAGGTTGAAGAAGCCGTCGAGCAAGTTGCCCATGAACACGTCGCCGGTCATGTGTCGTGTCGGCGGCATCCATTTGAGCGGCGCATCGGGGAACAGTTGCCGCGCCAGCATCGCGTGCGCGAGCTCCATGCGGAACGATTCGGGAACCTTCGGGTCGATCTCGAAGGCATGGCCGAGTCCGAGTAGCGAATCCTCCAGACCCGCCTCGTGGGCGAAGAACTCGTTGAGCAACTGCGACACCGTCACCGTGTGGGCGGCTTCGACCGCGTCCGCGGTCGTCAAATAGTTGTCCTCGCCGGTGTTGATGACAATGCCGGCCCGCGCGTGGATCTGGCGCGACAAGCGCTGGTCCACGAACGTCCGGATCGGGTTGATGTCGCGGAACAAAATGCCGTACATACAGTCGTTGAGCATCATGTCGAGACGATGCATACCGGCCAGCGCGGCCATCTCCGGCATGCAAAGCCCCGAGGCGTAGTTGCACAAACGAATGTAGCGGCCCAATTCACGCGAGGTCTCGTCCAGGGCTTCGCGCATGAGGCGGAAGTTCTCGCCAGTAGCGTAAGTGCCTGCGAACCCTTCCCTCGTCGCGCCTTCGGGAACATAGTCCAATAGCGACTGTCCTGTGGACCGGATGACAGCGATGACGTCGGCACCCGCACGCGCGGCCGCCTGCGCCTGAGGGATGTCCTCATAGATGTCGCCGGTGGCCACGATCAAGTACACCCAAGGCCGCTGCGGCGGGTCTCCGATCTTGGCGACCATCTCGTCGCGCTCGACCCGGTTGGCGTCCATACGGGCAATGCCTTTGGCCACATGCGAATCGGCCAACTTCTTGGCCGAGTCCGCTTCAGCCCCGGTAGGTACGGAGAACGACACAGCACCAGCCGCGGCCTTTTGCGCCAACGACGTCAAGTCCCGGTGAGAATCCTGTTGCATCGCGTGAAACACCGGCAGCGCGACACCGTGTGAGATTCCTACGTCCTCGCGGACCGTGTCCACCAGACGGTTCACCCACGGAATCCCGTCGGCGTCGGCGCCGGCCAGACCGGCCATGCGCAGCATCGTGCGTTCCACTGCCACGGTGGTGTGGCTTCTTGCCATGTCCACCACCGGCTGTCCGGCACGTTGCGCCAGCATGCGGGCGCGCGCGACCGCGTCCGGCTTGAGCGGCAGCTTATGCACGTCAGTCATCTGGGTTCTCCTTATCGAAAATGGTGTCTCCGTCGAGCACCGTGAGCCGGCACTGCGGCGCCTTCGCATCGGGGCCGAGCTCGGGCAGGCCGCCCCGACGCTGATCCCATACCGCGAACGTGGCGGGTGAACCGACCGCCATAACGCCGGTTTCGTCGTCGCCGGTGGCGCGCCATCCACCTCGAGTGTGCGCGGCGAATGCGGCGGTCGGCGAGATCCGTTGCACCGGATTGTGGTGGTTGACGGCTGCTTTCACGCCGCCCCAGGGGTCCAACGGTGTGACAGGCGAATCCGATCCCAAAGCCAGCGGTACGCCAACTCCCGCCAGCGAACCATACGGATTCGCCGCCAGCGAACGCTCGGCGCCCAAGCGCGAGGCGTACATGGCATCCGTGCCGCCCCAGCGAGCATCGAACGACGGCTGGACGCTTGCGTACAGCCCGAAGGAGACGAACCCGGCGATCAGCTGCTTATCAAGCATCTCGGCGTGCTCGACGCGGTGACGTCCGCTGCGGACAGTCTCCACACCCACAGTCTGCGCAGCGGATGCGACACCGGTGACGACGTTGGCGATCGCCTGGTCACCGATGGCGTGGAAGCCGCCCTGCATGCCGTTGCCGGCGCAGTTAATGATGTGTTGCTCGACGTCGCTGGCACTCAAATACGCGTGCCCTTTGGTATCGGCGTCGAGGTACGGATCGCTGAGCGCCGCGGTGCACGCGCCGATCGAACCGTCCACTGACAGGTCGCCGCCGCACGCGTGCGCGCCGAGCTCGCGCGCCTTCGCGGCCGCGCACAATTCTCCCCAGTACCCGAAGACCTTCGGCAGCAGCTCCGACTCCGACAGGCTCAGCAGGTTCGTGAAGTCCTCTTCGCCTTGTTCCGTGCCCGGGCTGGGGCCACCGCATTCGCATACGGCCGCGATGCCCAGCGATGCCGCGTGCCGCAGCGCTGCCCGTTGAGCGTCGGTGCGTTGCGTCTGCGAGAGTGCGGACTCGGCTCCCGCCCTGGCCTGCCGGTTAGCGTGCAGGGTCAGCACACCGGTGGCGCTGTAGCCTTCGAGCCCTTCCAGGTCGGTGCGTTCCAGAAGGAACGTCGCGGACGCGATACCGGTGTGGCCGCAAGTGCGCGTCAGATAGGCGCGGCGACCGCCGACGGCACGGGCGAGCTCTTCGCCGGTCGGAAGGGTCGGGTCGTCCCACTCGGTCTCGTCGAATCCCGACCCCAACACGATCGCGCTGCGGGACAGGTCTTGCGCCGCTGCGGCTGCGCGGTCAAGCAGGTCCCGGGCGGAACGGGTCCCGGACAGGTTCAGTCCACGCATGGACCGGCCCGTGCCCGATACGTGGACGTGCGAGTCCACGAACGCCGGCGTGACTAGGCACCCGTCGAGGTCGACGGTTTCGTCGGCGCGCGGCGCCTCGTCGTCGGTACCGAGCCAGCCGATGCGGCCCGCGCTCACCGTAAAGGCCGTGGCTTGGGGAAAGGCGGGGCTGAGAATGTGTCCACCGCGGTACAGGGTCGTTTTGTCAGTCATGGTTTCAGTCTGCCGTGTTGATCATCGCGGTCCGGGTGGTGCCCCTCCCTTGTTGCGGCGTTGCTACGCCGACTCCGATAGGAGGCGCTGGGTGAACAGCTCACGGATGCCTCGTTCTCGTCGCAGCAGGTCGAGAGCGTATTCGGCGTGGTTCGGGGTGTATCCGTTGCCAATCACCATGTGTACGTCGGCGGCCAGGCCCTCGGCGCCGAGAGCGGCCTGCGAGAACGAAGTCGCCATCGAGAAGAATATGACGGCCCCGCCGTCCCGTGTGGCGAGGATCGCTCCGTGCTCACAGCCGGGTGCATCCACGCACACGACGGTCAAGTCGGCCGGGGCGCCCAGCTTCTCGTGCACGATCGTCGACACCGCTACGGCGTCGGTCGCGTCGGCCACCGCGGTTGTGTCGGCGATCCCCGCGGAGTTGAGGGCATCTGCCTCGGTGTTATCGCGCACCACACCGACCGTGCGGGAGGCGCCCGCCGCGCGAGCCGCGGCGATCGACAGGCTTCCGCTTTTTCCCGCGGCTCCCAGCACCACCACGCTGGGTGCGGTTCCCGTGGAGGCCGTCAATTGCTCCACCAGACGTGCGGTCATAGCCGGAGCACCGCACACGTCCATCACGGCCAACGACATGTCCGACGGCATATCTTCGGGCAAGACCGCCGCGATCGACCGTGCGAATAGGATGGCGTGGCCCTGACACGGAACTTGTTCGGATTGACCGTCCCATTGCCGCAGTTCGTCCGTGATGACCAGAGGTGTCAAGGTCAATGACACGAGTGTCGCGACCGGTTGGCCAGGCTTGAGTCCCAACGGCGAGTCGGGGCCGACGGCGTCGACGGTGCCGATGAGCATCCCGCCCGAGCCCGTGACTGGGTTTTGCATCTTGCCGCGGCGACCGACGATCTCCAGTACCGCCTGCCGTACCGCGTCCCCGTCGCCGTCGTGCGCCTCGTAAAGCTGACGGAATGAGGCGGCGTCGAGATTGAGTCGTTCGACCGATATTCGGACCTCGTCGTCGGTCAATGGCGCGTGGGGGTCTACGACTTCGGCGGCCTGCGGCAGCACACCCTTGGGCGAAACGACCCGGTGCAAACCGATCGGGGAGCTTTTCTCGGTCGACATTCTTACCTCACTGTCTCGGGATCGCCCAGAGGATAGCCGAAAATCCTCCTGCTTGGTAGCTTGACATATGTAAGCCTTCCGCTATTGTTCCGCAAAGGCCGCGAAATCTCACGAAGGTGTGCTCAATGCCGACAACTCAGACCGAACAGCCTTACGAATACGCTCGCAAGCCTCTCGTGGAACCAGACTGGCGCCGTTTCCCCGGATGGGCCGACGTCACACACGAGCAGTGGTCGAGCGCGCAATGGCAGCGCGTGAACTGCGTCAAAAACGTGGACCAGCTGCGTAAGGTCGTGGGCGATCGCCTCGACGAGCGCTTCTTCGATGACCTCGCGCAGGATGGGCAAAAGCGCGCGACCATGTCGATGCTGCTGCCGCCACAGATGCTCAACACGGTGGCACCGGACCTCACCGACACCGCTGCCGGTTCGTGGACCGAGGCGTACTACCAGGACCCAATCCGCCGGTACATGCTGCCGGCGCTGTCGGATCGTCGCACGGACTGGCCCTCTCACCCGTACGCCACGCGCGACTCGCTGCATGAACACGACATGTGGGTCGCCGAAGGCCTCACTCACCGCTACCCGACCAAGGTCCTGGCCGAGCTTCTGTCGACATGTCCGCAGTACTGTGGACACTGCACCCGGATGGACCTCGTCGGCAACTCCACGCCCACCATCGACAAACTGAAACTGAAGCTGAAGCCGACAGCCCGCTACGACAACATGATCGAGTACCTCGAATCCCACCCCGAGGTGCGCGACGTCGTCGTGTCCGGCGGCGACGTCGCGAACGTGCCGTGGAAGAACCTGGAGAACTTCCTGACGCGTCTCCTCGAAATCGACACGATCCGGGACATCCGGTTGGCGTCGAAGGCGCTCATGGGACTGCCCCAGCATTGGCTGCAGGAAAACGTCATCGAAGGCATGGGCAGGATCGCGGGCACCGCCCGCGAACGTGGCGTCAACCTCGCGATCCACACCCACGTCAACCATGTGCAGTCGTTGACGCCGATGGTGGCCGACGCCGCAAAAGCCATGCTCGACGCAGGGGTGCGCGACATCCGGAACCAGGGCGTGCTCATGCGCGGTGTCAACGACACCTCGGAGGCGCTCCTGGACCTGTGCTTCGGGCTGCAGGGCGAAGCCGGGATCCTGCCGTACTACTTCTACATGTGCGACATGATTCCCAACTCGGAACACTGGCGCACCTCGGTGAGCCAGGCGCAGGAGCTTCAGACCGCGATCATGGGCTACCTGCCGGGGTACGCAACACCGCGCATCATCTGCGACGTGCCATTCGTCGGTAAACGCTGGGTCCACCAGCTGGCCCGGTACGACCACGAACGCGGTGTCTCGTACTGGACGAAGAACTACCGCACGTCGATCGAGAAGGACGACCCGGACGCCTTGATCCGCGAATACCCGTACTACGACCCGATCGACACGTTGCCGGAAGCCGGCAAGAAATGGTGGCACGAGCAACACGCCGCCGACGAGGTCGCGCAGGAAGGCCACGAGGCCGCGGCATTGTCCCGGGCCGCCAGCGAATAGTCGATACGGCCATAGAGGAGGTGCTCCCCTCTATGGCCGTATTAGCATCTACCGTGCCACACAACACGCGGCGGTGAACCCATGAAGCTCGTTGAACACGCAGACATCCTTAACGCGGCCGAGGCCATCGCCGACGTCGCCACCCACACTCCGCTCATACCTGCCGCATGGGCGGGCTCCCTGTGGCTCAAACCGGAGATGCTGCAGCCGATCGGTTCATTCAAATTGCGCGGCGCCAGCGCCGCGGTCGCCGCGCTCCCCGACGACACGCGCGGCGTGGTCACGCATTCCTCCGGCAACCACGGCCGGGCGATAGCGCACGCCGCTATGCAGCGCGGATTCGCCTGCACGGTTGTCGTTCCGGACACCGCCCCGGCCATCAAGATGCGGGCGATCCGGGACACCGGTGCGCGACTGGAGGTTGTACCGCCGACGCAGCGCGCCTCACGCGCAGAACGTATCCGCGACACAGAAGGCTACGCGCTCATACCGTTCGATCGGCACGACGTGATCGCCGGCCAAGGCACGGTCGCCCTCGAGATCCTCGACGACATGCCCGACACCGACACGATCGTCGTGCCCGTCGGCGGGGGTGGTTTGGCCGCGGGCGCCGCCGTGGCGGCCAAGGCCATCGCCCCGCACGCGCGGGTGATCGGTGTCCAGCCGGAGTTGGCGGCCGACGCCGTCGACAGCCTGCGTGCCGGCGAACTCGTCGAATGGTCAACCGAAGACAGGTACCGCACGATCGCCGACGGCGTACGGGTCGGGCTGGCCGAACTAACCTGCGCACACATCCTGCGTTACCTCGATGAGGTCGTCACCGTCTCGGAAGACGAAATCCTGGACGCGATCACCGACATCGCCTCCCACGCCCACCTGGTCTGCGAACCCTCCGGGGCACTGAGCCTCGCCGGCTACCAACGCCACGGGGCCGGATGGGGACGCACAGTCGCGGTTCTCAGTGGCGGAAATATTGACCCCCAGCTGCTGTCGCGGCTGTTGGCGTCAAGCACGGACGGCTAACGGCCCACCCGTGCGTGCAACGCGGCACGCATTTTCTGCGTCGGTGCTTCCACACCGCAGAACAGTTCGAACTGGCGCACGCCCTGAGCCAGCAGCAGTTCGAGGCCGTCCACGACCAGGCAGCCTGCCGTTGTCGCGCGTGTCGCCAGCGGGGTCGGCCACGGGTCGTAGATGACGTCGAACAGCACGCAGCCCGTGCGCCAATCGATCTGAGTCGGCGCTGCCTTAGCCGGCACCGTCGAGACCACCAGGTCCGCCTGTCCGGATGCGGCGGCCTCGTGCCACGCCGCCGCATTGAGCCCAAGCCCGAGGCTGTCAGCGACCGGCTCCAATCGGGCTATCGCCTCCGGTCGACGCGCATAGACGGTCACCGATTCAGCCTCAAGCTGGGCCGCCGCCGCCAACGCGGCGCGGGCTGTCCCGCCCGCACCCAGGATCGCCACATGCGGATGGGTCGCCACGTCCACAGCTGCCAGCGCGTCCACCATGCCGGGGGCATCGGTGTTATCGGCAATGAGGCGGCCATCGCGCCACAGCAAAGTGTTGGCACTGCCGATCGCGGCGGCGATGTCGGTCGGTGCGTCGGCGATCGCCAGGGCCCGTTCTTTGAGGGGCATGGTCACCGACAGCCCCGCCCATTCGGGGCCAAAAGACGCCACCAGCGCTTCGAGTTCATCCTCTGCGCATTCGATCCGGTCGTAGTGCCAGTGTGTCAAGCCCGTTGCCGCGTACCCGGCCTCGTGTATCACCGGCGACAGCGAATGGCTTACCGGCGAGCCCAAAACGGCGGCGCGAGAAGTCGTGCGTCCCTCGTCGCGGGCTAGCACGTCACTCCGTTTTCGCACGCCTCATCCAGATACTCTTCGAACTTCTGGCTCGTATCGGCGAACTTCGTCGTGCCGTCTTTCTTCACGGTCACGAAAAACACCCAGTCGCCCTTTTCCGGTTCGACTGCGCCGTTCAACGCCGCCTTACCGGGCGAATTGATCGGAGTCGGAGTCAGGCCCGGATAAACGTGCGTATTGAACTCGTTGGACTTGTCGGCCAGCTGTTCGCTGGTCAAATCTTTGGAGTCGGTGTGTTCACCGCCCGCCAGGACGAGGCCATAGTTGAGGGCCGAGTCGAATTCGAGGCAGTTAGTCAAATCGGAATGGCAGTAGTACTGCTCGTAGAGCCGGTTATAGACGACCCTGCCGACCTTCGACATGTCCTCTGGACGGCTCGCGGACGCTTCGCCCTGCGCCAAAGACGCCACGATGAGGGCTTGATAGGGGCTGATGTCGAACTCCAGGTCCTCAACCTTCGACACGAAATCCGTCTCTTCGGCATGGTCGAGGAACCGCGACACCATCTGCGTCAACATGTCCTTGGCGCTGGAGCCCGGGTCAAATTCGTAGGTCCCGGGGAAGAGAAAGCCCTCGATGGTCTTTTCGCCGTCTTTATCGTCTTCGCGTTCGAACCACTCGTCCGGGACCCCCAGTTCGCTGGGGTCCTTCGCGGCCTCCTCGAACTTCTCCACAGGAATACCGGTAGAGGCCGACAACGTTTCGAAGGTTCGCCACATCGTCAAACCGGCCGCGACGTTCAGTTCCGCGGTCCCTCTGGCGCTGGGATGCAGCATCGCGGTGACCGCCGCCTTGCCGGACATCTCCTCTTCAAGCTTGTAGGTGCCGGGCTGGATCTTCGACGCTTCCGGGGATTCCTGTGCCGCCTCCACGAACGCGTCCGGGCTTTTCACCACACCGGCGTTGTACAAGACACCGCCGATACGTTGCAACGAAGCGCCCTCCGGGACCTCAACTTGCACCACGGTGCCGTTGCCGTCGCCTTCATAATCCGCGGCGACGAAGAAGCCCTTCACCTTGTCGAAGCCGTACCAGCCGGCGACGCCAAGCGTGCCGAGCAGAACGAGGACCAGCACAAAAGTCAGTCCGGTGCGACCACCACGTTTACGCCTGTGTCCTTTGGGCTTTGTGGAGTCGTCGGCTTCGAACGGTAGTTCGTCCAACATCGCTTGAAATAACGCCTTCCGCCGTCGATCCAGCCACTGCTGCAGGATCTCCACCGCAGCAGCTTGGTCCACAACCGCCTTGCGACGCTTGCCTTTCACACCACGCTCTGCCAACCTACGCGACGCCATAGCGGTGGTCAATCTCTCGTCACAGAACTGAACCGGCACGTCAGACAGCGTGCCTTCTAGTAGCGAAGCGTAGGCACGGGACTCCTGTGCGGCAAAACTCTCGTCGCCTTGCAACCTCACCGGTAGCCCGACGACGACTTCGACGATCATGTTCTCGTCGACGAGTTCACCGATACGCGCGATATCAGTCGGAACAGGGGCCTTACCGGACAGATCACGCTGGACAGTCTCCAAGGGAGTCGCCAAGATGCCGTCGGGATCGCTCATGGCGACCCCGACGCGCACCTTCCCGACATCGACACCGAGCCGGCGCCCACGCATCACCATTGCGCTCACACGGCGCCAATCTGCCCCGACACCGATTCCAGAAGCTTCTTCGCCTCACTCCCGGGAACCCCGCCGCCTTGCGCAACCTCGTCGTTTCCACCGCCGCGGCCCGACAGCGCCTGCTTGACTAGCACCTGAGCCGAATGACCAGCCTCGACGCCCTCGCGATTAACCGCGACCACTAGCGACGCCTTCGACGAAGAAACCGCCACGACAGCCGCCACGCCGGCACGATCCTTCGGCAGATGGCCGCAGATCTCATTGGCAAGCTTGCGAACATCCCCACCGGAGGTGCCTTCGGGCGCCATCATCGTCGCCACCGATGTATCGCCGACCCTCGCCGCCTGCGCGGCAACAGTTGCGGCGCCATCACGAAGCGACTTCGCCCGCAGGTTAGCCAGTTCCTTCTCAGCATCCTTGGCGCGCTGCATCAACGCCTGGATCCGTTGCGGCACCTCTGCGCGTGGAGCCGAAAGCTCATCGGCGATCTGCGAAATTAGATCGCGCTCGCGCGCCAGATACTGGAACGCCTCGATACCCGTCACGGCCTCGATGCGGCGTTGACCCGAGCCGACTGACGACTCACCCGTGACCACGACCGGGCCGATCTGCGCGGCATGAGCGACATGGGTACCGCCACACAATTCGCGGGACCACTCGCCGCCGATCTCGACAACACGCACTTCTTCGTCATAGGTCTCACCGAACAGCGCCAAAGCACCGATCTCACGGGCTTTCGGCAACGGCATGTACCGCACCTCCACCGGGAGGTCACGACGGACCGCGAGGTTCGCCACCTCCTCGATCTCGCTGCGGGACTCATCCGGCAGTTTCGAACGCCACGAAAAGTCCAACCGCAGATAACCGGGCCGGTTAAACGAACCAGACTGTTGCGCGGAATGCCCCAACACCTGCCGCAACGCGGCATGCACGACGTGTGTGCCGGAGTGCGCCTGCCGCGCGCCCAACCGCCACTCGTGGTCCACCTTCGCGTCCAACTGGTCCCCGACAGCAAGAGTGCCGCCGTTCACTTTGACCTTGTGCACGATCAGGCTCTTGACCACGCGCTGCACGTCGATGACCTCGGCGGTGGCGTTGGCCGACACCAAGTGTCCGGCGTCAGCGTGCTGGCCGCCCGACTCGGCGTAAAACGGCGTCTTGTCGAGAACGACCTCCACCAGTTCACCCTCGGACGCGGCCTGGACCGGTTCACCATTCGCGAGAATACCCATGACCGTCGACTGTGTCTCGAGCGTCTCGTACGCGAGCCACTGGCTCGGTCCGCGCTCATCCAGCAGCGCCCGGTACCGACTGAGGTCGGTGTGCCCCGTCTTACGCGCCTGCGCATCAGCCTTCGCACGACGACGCTGTTCGCTCATGAGGCTTCGGAAACCGTCTTCATCGACGTCGAGGCCCTGCTCCGCGGCCATCTCCAGCGTCAAATCGATCGGGAACCCGTAGGTGTCGTGCAGCTCGAAGGCACGCGCCCCGGGCAGGGTCTTCTTACCGCTGCTTTTCGTCTCCTTGACCGCCAGATCGAGGATCGCCGTACCTTGACGCAATGTGGAACGGAACGCGTCCTCTTCGCCGTAGGCGTAGGACGAGATGCGTTCGAAGTCCTCCACGAGCTCCGGGTAGCTGGGCGCCATGCAGTCGCGCGCGACCGGGAGCAGTTCCGGCAGTGCACGTCCCTCGTACCCGAGCAAACGCACCGAGCGGATAGCGCGCCGCATGATCCGACGCAGTACGTAACCACGCCCCTCATTCGACGGCACCACACCATCGCCGATCAACATCAGTGCGGTACGCACATGATCAGCGATCACACGGAAACGTACATCGTCGGGGTGGGATTCGCTGGCGGTCTGGCTCGTGGACACGCCGTAGGTCTTGCCGGTCAGTTCTGCGGCGCGATCGATGAGGGGCCGAACCTCGTCGATTTCATACAGATTGTCAACGCCTTGCAGGATCGAGGCAATGCGTTCCAACCCCATACCGGTGTCGATGTTCTTCGACGGCAACGGTCCCAGGATCGGGAAATCATCCTTGCCGGTACCTTCGCCGCGTTCGTTCTGCATGAAGACGAGGTTCCAGAACTCCATGTACCGGTCTTCGTCGACGGCAGGGCCGCCTTCGGCCCCGTATTGCGGACCGCGGTCGTAGAAGAGTTCCGAACACGGCCCGCATGGGCCGGGAATACCCATGGACCAGTAATTGGATTCCATGCCCAGGCGGGTGATCCGATCGGACGGTATGCCGATCTGCTTGTTCCAGATCTCGAAGGCCTCATCATCGTCCACATAGACGGTGGGCCAGATGCGTTCGCCGTCCAGGCCGAAACCACCGTCGTCGACCGAACGGGTCGATAGATCCCACGCCAGTTGGATCGCCTCGGACTTGAAGTAGTCACCGAAGGAGAAGTTGCCGTTCATCTGGAAAAACGTGCCGTGACGCGACGTCTTGCCGACCTCGTCGATGTCGGGGGTGCGCAAGCACTTCTGCACCGTCACCGCCCGCTTCCACGGCGCCTCCTGCTGACCGAGAAAATACGGGACGAACTGCACCATTCCGGCATTGACGAACAGCAAGTTCGGGTCAGAAACAGCGGGAAGCGGCGCACTCGGCACGACCGTGTGACCGTTTTTACGGAAATGTGCCTCGAATCGCCTCTTAATCTCTGACGTCCTCATCGGATGCCACCTCCCTTACTGTCTGTCTTTGTCTTCATTCGGTTCGTCTTCGAGCAGCTCGCCGATGGGCTCGCCCGCCTCGATCGCGTGCTGAAGCTCCGCTTCTTTCTCATGCATGCCATCGAAAACGTCAGATATAAAGCTACGCATCGAATCGTTGGCTGTCACCGCGGTATCGCGCACACGCTCGCCGATGCCGGCCGGTGACAATGCATCCGCCCCCCGCGCCAACTTGCGCACCACCACAACGCCTACGGCAACACCGGCGCCGAGCCACAGCAGTCGTTTCACCATCTCGAGAACTCCTAGCCTTTCGCTTTACGACGACCGCGTTTGCCGCGCGTTTTCTTCTTCTTGGCCGCCATGACCTCGCGCACATCGCTTTCGGTTTCTTCGCGACGCCGCTTCGCCGACGCCCGGCGCAGACCGAAGCCGAACGACGCCAGTTTGACCAACGGACTCGTCGCCGCAGCCCCGACCAGAGTCGTCAGGTTCGCCACATTCCCGGTGACTTGTTGCGCGTGCGCCGTCATCGTGTCGACCCGCTCCAGCTGGCGATTCACCTCGTCCAGCGAGGCGTGGGACTTCACCAAAACGACGTTGACGTGTTCGACGGTCGTGTTCACGTTATTGAGCATCACGCCGGCTTTAGCGTTCACGTCTTCAATAGCGGTCGTAGCCGACTTGACGGCCTTACCGATCCGCGCGGCCAATAGCCAGGCCGCCGCTATGCACAGGATCAAAAATGCAACGGCCGCAATGAGTGCGGCTATTTCGCCACCTGACACCGTGTACTCCGCCGCCATGGTTGAAACTTCACCCGACACCTGGCTCCCCCTTGGGTCGATTTCGTCGGTATTACCTGCCGAGGTCAATGTCGGCACCCACGATCCTCCTGGATGCGATCATCGACACCGCACAAGCTCGCGCTCCATGATCCATGACTGCCAACGACACCGAACACAGCGGCTCCGTCTTATATGGTTGAGCGAGCTCGGGGGCACTCGGCACCGCCACGACCTCATAAATGCAGTCTTGACCTTACCGGTTTGGCATGCTCATTCCCTTTCACCCCACTGCCCGCGCGCCCATACAGTCGCCGACGCCCACGAGGGATCGTTTTGGGCGACAAGGACGCAGTCATCGATCAGCGGTCGCGGCCATCCCACACGATCGCCCGCAGCTTCGGCAACCGCTGCGCCAGCCACGATTCCTTACCGTGCTCGGTCGGACGATAGTAGACGGTCTTATGTACCGAATCGGGCGCGTATTGCTGCGCCACTATCCCATTAGGTTCGGCATGCGGATAGCGGTATTCGTTGCCGTGCCCGATGTTTCGCGCCCCCTGGTAGTGGGCATCCCGCAGTGCCGCCGGTACCGGCCCACCGCGCCCGTCGCGCACATCCGCGATCGCGGCATCGATCGCGCTGATCACCGCGTTCGACTTCGGAGCCGTCGCCAGATGGATCACGGCCTGGGCGAGATTCAACCGGGCCTCCGGAAGCCCCACGAAGTTGACGGCATCCATTGCGGCGGTAGCGGCTTGGAGCGCGGACGGATCGGCCATGCCGACGTCCTCGCTGGCGAAAATCACCAGACGGCGCGCGATGAATCGGGGGTCCTCCCCCGCGACGATCATGCGGGCCAACCAATGCAGCGCTGCATCGACATCGGACCCCCGCATACTCTTGATCAGCGCCGAGGCGATGTCGTAATGGCTGTCGCCATCGCGGTCATAGCGCACGGCCGCCATGTCGAGAGCCGCTTCAGCCGAGGCCAAGTCGATGACCCGGTTTCCTGCGGCAGACACGCTCGAGGCCGCTGCCTCCAACGCGGTCAACGCCTTGCGCGCATCGCCAGAGGCGAGACGCACGAGATAGTCGCGCGCATCCTCGGCCAATTCGACAGCGCCGTTCAGCCCGGCTTCGTCCGACAGCGCTCGCGCTATCAGCTGCCGAATATCGTCATCGTCCAGCGGTTCCAGTGTCAACATCACGCAGCGCGACAGCAACGGCGATACGACCGAGAAATACGGGTTTTCGGTCGTAGCCGCCAACAGCACGATCGTCCGGTCTTCCACAGCGGACAGCAGCGCGTCCTGCTGCGTCTTGGTGAACCGATGCACCTCGTCGATGAACAACACCGTTACCGCGCCACTACCGCGCCGGCGGGCACGGGCCTGATCGATGACCGCGCGCACATCCTTTACGCCGGCGTTCAACGCCGACAGCGGCACATACGTGCGGTTCGTCGCCTCCGCGACGAGGTGTGCAATCGTGGTCTTACCGCATCCCGGTGGGCCCCAAAGGATCACCGACATAGGGCTGTCCCCGCCGACGAGTTGCCGCAACGGCGATCCGGCACCGAGCAGATGCCGTTGCCCAACGAGGTCGTCCAGCCCCCGCGGACGCATCGCCACGGCCAACGGCACATCCGCCCCGGCGGGCCCGTCCGACGGCGTCGGTTCGATGTCGAAAAGCCCCGGTTCTTCCATGCCGCAGACATTACCGGCCAGTTGCGGCACCGCCACACGGCGACGCGTCGCTGCTTGATTCACCCCTGCCCGTGGGGCACACTCTTGTTTCAGTAACTCGACCATCAGCGGTCTTTGTCATCGCTGGCGTACAAGGGGGAAGCATGGACAGGCGCGATGCGCAGCGGGTGACCACAGTCACCGTCGATGATGTGCGCCGCGTTGAAGCCGGAGAAACGGTCTCGGTGGGCGGCTACCCGCTCACGCGGGACTTGATCGCGGCCACCGCAGCTCACCCGTACGACTATGAACCCGATGGCCGGCTGAAGGAGATCGCCGTCGGCGTGATCGCACAGCAGCTCAGCCGCCTCGTGCACAAGCACGCCGATAAGTCTTAACCGAGCACGCACGACCGGCCCAGCTTGCGGTTCGGTCGCGTTTTTCAGGCCGCGCGCAGCGCATTCTCTATATGCGGCATGCCGGGCAACATGCCGATGTCCGAGGACGTCTGCAAGACGCCGCCGGCCAAAAGGTGCCCCAGCCGCAGACGCGCCCGCTCCGGTGCTCTTTTCAACATGCCGTACAGGTACCCGGCAGCGAACGCATCGCCGGCACCGACCGTATCGGTGACGCGCACGACCGGCGCCTCGACGAACACCCCGTCGCTCGTGCCCTGGTATAGGGTCGCGCCAACGCCAGCGTTCTTCACGACCAAGCGCTGCGGCGTCGGCAGTTTCACCCGAACGTCGTCTGCGGTTGCGGTTCCCCACAATGTGCGAGCTTCCTCGACGGACACAAAAACGAGGTCGGCTGCCCCCGCCAGCGCGTTCAGCACCGACGCCGCGGTATCGACGGCCCACAACTGCGGCCGGTAGTTGATATCGAAGCTCATGACGGCGTCGGCGACGGGCCGGTCCATGAGTGCATGCACCATCATGTCCAGGCACGAGTCCGATAGCGCCGCGGTGATGCCGCTCAAATGCACGATCGACGTGCGCGGCAACCGAGATAGCGTTCCTCTGTTCATAAAGGATGCTGCAGAGCGTTCTCGGTAGTAGTACACCGAGGTCTTGTGCCGATCCGGATCCTTGACGTACAGGCCGGTCGGACGTTCCTCATCGATCTCCATCAGTGAGGTGTCCGCCCCGACCGAAGCCAGTTGCCGACGGACCAGCTCGCCGAACGGGTCGGCGCCCACGCGCCCGATCCACGCCGACCGCACACCCAACAGCGCCAGGTACGTCGCGACGCTCGATTCGGCCCCGCCGACACCCAGACGCAGGGGCGGTCCGTCCCGCAGCTGCGTGGGCGAGTCAGGTGCCAACACCGCAAGGGATTCGCCGATACTGACCACGTCAAAGGCCTCAGACGGGTGACCAGCGGTATTCATTCCGGCTCCTTGCAGGTGGGGCAAACTCGGCTAAATAGGGCGAACGATACGTCTTCGCGCCGGTGTCACCACGAGCCTATCGAATCGATGAGCTTGCATTCAATGACAATCCATTCACCGTGTGAAATCGAATTGAGTATGCTTTCGTGCCCGGAAATTCGATTTATCGGGTTTTGTCCACCGAGCCGGCCAACTTCAGCGGTTTGGTTTCGCCGTCGCGCAGCGTGTCATCCTTGAGGTACAGCGGCGCCGCTGCCGATCACGCCGCAAGACGGACGAAGAAGGACTTGCCTTGAGCGATAACACCACGGCCACGAACACGGCCACACACGGATACATCAGCGATAAGGACCGCTACCTCGCGCGGCTGAAACGGATCGAGGGCCAGGCGCGGGGCATTCACCGCATGGTCGATGAAGACACCTACTGCATCGATATTCTGACCCAGATCAGCGCGCTGACTTCGGCGCTGGAAAACGTTGCTCTCGGGCTATTGGAGGACCACCTCAAGCACTGTGTCGTCGATGCGGCGCAACAGGGCGGCCCCGAAGCCGAAGCCAAAATCAAGGAAGCCACCGAAGCGATCACACGGCTCGTGAAGTCCTAACGTGGCCGAAGACGCCGGTTACAGCGCAGACCCTCAGATTCCGCCGCCCACTCGGATCGATGTTCATCGACAGGTACCACCCTGCGGCGCCCACACCGTAAGCGTCGGGTACATTTGTGCCGCAACGGTCGATTAGCTCAGCGGGAGAGCACTCGCTTCACACGCGAGGGGTCACTGGTTCGATCCCAGTATCGACCACCATAGGGTTCTTATTCGAACCATTAGCGGCGTTACGGACGGCGTCCCCATTGGGGACGCCGTTGTGTGTGTCCGGGCGTCTGCGTGCTAGGCGGCCACCGCCTGTGGATCGGCGCGCAAGGCGTACGTCATTGGCACTACCTCCCGGACCGGGCCGGACGCGGCTATGAACTCGCCGAAGTCGTAGTGGATCCTCTGCGCTTCGGATGCGGGGGTATTTCGACAGCGGCAGATAATGTCTGTGTTATTCCTCGGCGCGTTGTAGGAGGGCCGGGATCTAGGTGCGGATCGGCAGCTTGCGGCCAGCGGGCGAGAGTCAGTACTGATCGGAAAGGATCTCCGCGAGCACGCGTCGAGCGTGGACGGCGTCGTCCTCGTCCTCGTCCGGGCTGTGGGCACATGACACAAGCGTCTTCCACAGTGCCCAGCCACGTCCGCGCGACCAGGTCGCATCGTCAATGCTCAATCGCTCCCGGAACGCAACGCGGCCATCTGCCGATAGCAGGGTCCAGGCGATCGCCAGGTCACAGGCGGGGTCCCCCACGCCACAAGTGCCGAAGTCGATCACGGCAGATAGTTGGCCATCCCTGAGGAGCAGGTTGCCCTGAGCGAGATCGCCATGGAACCAAACGTCAACCTCATCCCACCGCGCTTCGATCGCCCGCGTCCAGATATCACGAGCCAACGCGACGTCGATGTGGTCGCGAAGCTCATCCAGCGCGCCGTTCACCTTCGCTTCGTAGGTCCGCAACGTGGCACCGCGGAACCAATTGTGTTTTCCCGGCTGTGGCCCCTGGGAGGCGTCGACGTTATGCAACGCGGCAATAAAGTCAGCCAGGGTCGTGGCGAAACCGACCGGGTCAGTCACAGACTCGAACGTCGCGGGTGTGCCCTCGATCCACCGGTACACCGACCACGCGAACGGGTACCCCGCCGCGGGAACGCCCTTCGCCAGCGGCTCTGGGATGGGTAGCGTGAGCAAGGGCGCTAGTTCGGGGAGCCAGCGGTGTTCCTTTTCCACAGCCAGGGCGTACTCCTGCGCGCTGGGCAGACGCAACAGCATGTCGTCGCCCAAGTGGAAGGTCCGGTTGTCCCAACCACCGTTTTCCACTGCCGCCACAGGTAGGTCGGCCCACTGTGGAAATTGTTCGGCAACCAGCCGCCTGGCCTGCTCGGTGCTGACGGTGATCCGCTGCGGCACGGGCCCAAGATCTGGAACGTCGTTCAACGAGTAATCCTTGTCTGGATTCTGGTCTAAACCAACGGAAGTTCGGTCCGCCCAAGTAAAACCCACCGGCGTGAGTTCCACAAACGAGAATTTCTCATTAGGGTGCGACCACGATCGACGTGCCTCATTGATTCGTCCTGGGAAGTGCTACTTCAGGGCGACGAGCACCTTCTTCCGGCGACCTGACCAGCGTTTTTGCCCCTATGACGCATGGGTCAAGGACCTCAAACTGTTCGCGCTAGCGTGTCTCAGCTCCCCCGTACGTCTCGACACAGAGAGCGCAGAGGGGCCATTTGGTAGCCAATCGGTCTGCCACCCGTCGATGCCAACAAACCGGACCAGCATGAGACTCGATCCGGGGCACGCGAGGCGCTACCTCCTCGGTTGCCAAAATGGAAATATCACATCATTCGGAACTCACTCGCGAAGAAATCGCGATTCCGCATTCGATCCATAATCCATATTTGTGGCATAAGCATTTTCGCATTGACGCAGCACCAGCAGGAACATTGCCCCGCAATAGACTTTCACAGCCTCCATTAACGCAGTTAAACCTGCATTCGATCCACACCAACATTATTCACAGGAGAATACGCATCGATACATGTACGTGTTTGCGTTTCTTTGTTACATTCATGAAAGCGTGATCCACATTACGTGACCACACATTTCGAATAGACACACACCCCTTCCCTACCCCCGGAGGAACAATCCCATGAAGTTGTCTAAAGGTCGGCGCCGCCTGATCGCCGTAGGTGCCAGCGCCGTTTTGGCCCTGACTCTCGGACTCGGCGCACCGATGGCCATGGCGGACCCGACGCCCAGCGACGACATGTCGACTCACGAGTCGAATGCGGAGGTTCTCGACCCGCAGTGCGCAGTCCCGCCGAACCACAACGACAAAGTCATCAAGACGGTGTACAGCGTGGCCAAGAAGCGCAATGTGACGAGCAAAGTCATGTTGGCAACATTTGAGGCCGGTTGGGTCGAGTCGCACATGAACAACCTCAACTGTGGTGACCGCGACTCCGTTGGTGTCTTCCAGCAACGGCCGAGCATGGGCTGGTGCGACCCCGCATCGCTGTGCCGCGACGTGAAGCACGCCACCAATAAGTTCCTCGACCAAGCGATCCCCAACGACAAGAAGAACCCGGGCTACAGCGCCGGCCAGCTGGCACAAAGCGTGCAGCGTTCGGGCTACCCCGACCGTTACGACCAGGCGAAAGCCAAAGCGCAGGCCCTGATCAAGAAGGCGAAGGGCGGCAAAGTGAACCCCTACAGCCCGGCGCAAGTGTGCGGCGGGAACTACAAGGTCATCGACCACAAAGCTCTCAAGGACGGCGGCAAGAGGGTTGGTACCGTCTACTTGTTGTACACCGCGGGCAAGAACTGCGTGGTCACACTGAAGGACACCAAGCTCGGCAAAGCCAGTAAGGCGACCGCCACCCTCAAGGTCAAGGGCGGCAAGAGCGGCTCCGACAGCGGCAAGTTCGAATATTATGCCGGGCCGGTTAAGAAATCGGCGAATAAAACCTGTGTGCAATGGGGCGGGTCCGTTGGTGGCGGCAAGTACACCAGCGGCTGGTCGCACTGCGGCTAACAGCATTTCCCTCAGCGCGGATCGGGCGTCGAGCGGTACCAGGTATCGGTCGGCGCCCGTTCCCGTGCGCGTCGCTTCCTGGGGCGGCATCAGTCCACGGCCAAAAGCGCTTGCGGGGCAGACACCTGCATCCGGGTACGCAGCCAGCGTAGCTGCGCTGAGGTTTCCTGCTCGCAGGCGGACACGGTCTCGATCATGTTCTGATCCGGCAGTGCCTCAGCTGCCTGTCGAA
This sequence comes from Candidatus Stackebrandtia faecavium, assembly GCA_019112895.1. Taxonomy (GTDB): domain Bacteria; phylum Actinomycetota; class Actinomycetes; order Mycobacteriales; family Micromonosporaceae; genus Stackebrandtia; species Stackebrandtia faecavium. The sequence continues at coordinate 1,935 of DXIM01000022.1, read as the reverse complement.
TCATTGCCCAGGTGATGTCGGCGAAAGACGCGAGCAGATACACGTCCTGCAGGTCTCGTAGCAATCCCACGGGTCCACCGCGCCCCCGCCTCAATCCCTGGTCGCGCATCCGTTCGGGTTCATGTTCGCGGCGTTGCCCGTAGGTTCGGATCAATTCATCGAGCGCTGCCCCGTGGCCGTCGCACACCTTGGCGTGGCTACCGCACAGATCACGAATGTCGGCCTCCGCCGCGTGGGAGTCGGCGAGAACACGAAACGACTCCGCCAGCGTCGATTCCGCGTGTCGTTGAAGCCCCAGGTATGCAGGAAGCTGCATCCGCATCAGCCTTCCTCGAGATATTCGATGCGCGCGCCGACGAGTTTGAACATCGGTTGTTTCGATACGGGGTCCCATGCCGTGATCGTGAGACGGTTGGCGGGGGCACCGACCCCGAGCTTCTCCCCGTAATGGAACGGCACGAATACTGTGTTGTCGCGGCAAGCGCCAACGCGCAACGGCAAGTCCAACGCACCGTGTTTCGTCGCTATACGAACCCGGTCGCCCTCTTTCAAGCCGTATCGCTGCGCATCCGCGTCGGAGATCTGTGCCCATGCATACGGTTCGACGTCGTCCAACGTGCGCACCCTTGCGGTCTTGGTGCGCGTGTGGAAATGGGTGGCGGTCCTGCCGGTCACCAGCGACATCGGGTAGTCATCATCGGGTGCGTGCGGTGACGGATAATAGTGAACGGCCGTCAGCCGGGCCTCCGTTTCGATCATGCGCGTCTTGTATTCGTCACGCGTCAGCGTCCCACCCGTACTGAGGTCATGCCCATAGATCTCACATTCGTCCACACCCGTCGGGAAAACAGGATCGGTGTACAGGCGCGCCGTACCGTTGGGTGCATCCTCCGTGCAGGGCCATTGGATCCCGGATGTGCGACGCAAACGGTCGTAGCTGAGAGCGCTGTAATCGCACGGGCGTCCGCGCGAGCATTCCCGCCAGGCGTCGAAGACCTCTTGCGGTGTCGTCCATCTCGGAATCAATCGGCCCGAATTATCGCGAAAGCCCATTCGGTGTGCATAATCGACCCAAATATCCAGGTCGCTGCGCGCTTCTTTCGGCGGGGACACAGCTTTTTCAGCCAGGTGCACGGTCCTGTCGGCGTTGGTGAAAGTGCCTTGTTTTTCTCCCCACAACGCGCTGGGCAAGACGACGTCGGCCAGATCGGTGGTTTCGGTCGGATACGCATCGTTGACCACGACGAAACACTGGTCACCCGCGAGTGCGTCGCGCGCGCGTGCCAGCTCCGGGAGTGAAACGGCGGGATTGGTCCCGGCTATCCACAGGAATCGGATCGATCCTTGTTCCACATACCGAAATATTTGCATGGCATGCGTCGGTGGCGACCAGTGTGGGATGACGGATTCGTCCACGTCCCAAAGCTTCGCCAGTTGCCGGATGTGGGCGATGTTGTCCCAATTCCTGAACCCCGGCAGGTCACCGTCGGCGCCGGTTTCCCGATTGTTCTGGGCAGTCGGTTGTCCATTCATCTGAAGCAGTCCGGCACCGGGACTGCCGAGCATTCCGCGCACGAGATGCAGATTGTTGACTCCGCAGGCTGCCGCGGTGGCTTGATGTGACTGGTAGACACCTTGGAGGACCGTGGAGACCACACGTGAGCGTGTGCCGAAAATACGCGCGGCTTCACGCACATCGGCCTCGTTGAGATCGCAGATCTCGGCGACCCGAGCCGGCGGGTAGTGCGCCGCCACCCGCGCAAGCTCATCGAAACCGACCGTGCGTTCCCGCACCCATTGCGGGTCATACCATTCATTTTCGATCAACTGATGCATCAGACCGTTCATCAGGGCCAAATTCGTACCGGGACGGATCGGCAGATGAAAGTCTGCGCGGCGGGCCACCTCCGTGCGCCGCGGGACGACGCATACCAG